>JAJYUU010000028.1 GCA_021792405.1 Actinomycetes bacterium | reverse complement strand
ACCGGCCGGGGTTCGGCGACTGACGCGCTGACCCGCCGGGCGAGGCACCGCGATGACCGCCCGGCGCGGTAGGCCCGCCGTGCCCCGGCGGCGCTCCGGTGCCGTGCTGGTGGTGCGCTGGCGGTACGCCGGCGAAGCTCAGGACATCGTGCGCCAGGTTCTGGACGGGCACCGGGAGAACGGCGGCGTAGGCGGCTACTGTCATGGCGCCGGCCACCACGAGCACCCCGGCCGCAGCCAGCCGCATGCCCCAGCGGGCGGGCGAGCGGAACGGATTGCGGATAGCCCGCCGCGGCTGCGTTGCCGGGGGCTGCGTGGCCGGGGTCTGCGTGGCCGGGGGCCGCGCCGGGATGGGTGCGGTGACCGCGCCGTCGGCCGCGGTGCCGGCCTTCGGGCTAATGAGCGGGCTTGCGAACGAGCTGGCGAGCGGACCGGCGCTGGCCCGGAACATGGCGAGTGCGCGCTGCTCACCCGCCAGCTCAGCCTGGGTCGGCGGAGCGGTCAGGATGCCGAGCAACTGGTCCATGCCGGGGCCGGAAAATGCGGCGCCGTCGGTGCGGCCGGAGCGCATCAGTCCACCTCCTCCAGCATCCACGCGGAGCCAGCCGGGTGCGGCGCCGCCGCGAATCCGCCGACAGCGGGCCGGCCCGCCAGCGCCTGCACCGACGGGTTCGCCGCAAGCGCCTTCAGGCCGCGGTGCAGCGCCACCCGGACCGAGCCAGCGGACTTGCCGAGGATCTTGGCGACGTCAGGGGTGTCCAGGTCGGCGATAACGCGCAACGCGACGGCCTCAGCCTGATCCCTGGACAGCCCGGCAAGCAGCGCGATCGCCTGCTGGGCCGACATGCCGTCCAGTACCTGGTCCTCGACCGACTGGCTGTCGGCCAGGATGTCGAGGCCAACCGCGGACGGGCCGACCGGGCGCCTGGACTTCGTCCGGGCCGCGTCGACAGCGCGGTGCCGGCCGATGGTGAACAGCCAGCGGCGGAAGTCCTCCTCACCGCCGGAGAACTTGTGCAGGTCCCTGACCACCTGCAGCCATGTCTCGCTGGCCACGTCGTCGGGGTCATCGCAGCCCACAACGCGCAGAAACCGCAGCAGCCGGGGCTGGAGAACTCGCCACAGCTCAAGGAACCCGGCCTCGTCACCGGTCCTCGCCCTGGCCAGAGCGTCATCGAGCGCATTCGTCTGACTCGCCATCGCGGCAGTAAGAGTCGCACACCGGCGGGCATTCGGGAGGCATGTCAGCCAAACCCCGAACACCCGCCGGCGCGCTGCCCTTCCTGGTGCTAGGAGGTGGCCGGAGAGATCGTGTCGATGTGGCTCACCGACCTCGCGAAGTTCCGGGTGCCGCGGAAGACCAGCCGGAACGTGACGGGCCTCCGGAAGATGCGCACGCGGAAGAAGACGCGGCCGTAACGCCTGGTCAGCTGCATCTGCGTGACGTACCAGCGACCCCTGCGGCCACGCCGCTGAAGCCACACGCGCATGTGGCGAAGGTTGTACGAGCCCGTCCTCAGGTGGCCCTCGACGATAGCCGTGGTCCGGTGCCGGTGGCGAACTGGCTTGGAGTTACTGATCGTCAGCGTCGTAGGGATCTTGTGCACCGCGGGGGCAGCGGTGGAGGCGCTGGCAGCCGCCGTGGCCCCGGTCACTGCGATCGCCGCCGCCACGGCGACACCACCGATACGGACCGCAAGGGACTTGGGAAGACGCATGGTTCTCCTTCACATCGGGCCCCGACCGGAGCGAGGCCGCCGACAACACCGCCTACAGCGCCGGCGCCCGCACTGGCGTTACTCAGCCCGATGTGACCTGCGTCACGTTATGCCAGCGGGTTGACCCCGGATCCGCTCGAAGCCCAGCGTCAGATCCGCTCGATGATGGTGGCCGTCGCCATCGCGCCGCCAGCGCACATCGAGATCAGCGCAGTGCTGGCGTCCCGGCGTTCCAGTTCGTGCAGCGCGGTGGTGAGCAGCCGCGAGCCGGTGCTGCCGACGGGGTGACCGAGCGCGATCGCGCCGCCGTTCACGTTCACCTTGTCCGGATCCGGGTGATGCTGGCTCATCCAGGACAGGACCACCGACGCGAACGCCTCGTTGACCTCGAAGAGGTCAATGTCGGCGATCGTCATGCCGCTGCGCCGCAGCACCCGCTGCGTGGCAGCCACCGGGCCGTCCAGGTGGTAATACGGCTCGTCACCGATCAGGGCCTGGCTGATGATCCTGGCCCGCGGCCGCAAGCCGAGCTCGCGTGCCCTGGCCTCGTCGGCTAGCAGGACGGCGGCCGCGCCGTCAGAGATCTGCGACGAGGTGCCAGCCGTGTGCAAGCCGCCCGGCAGCACCGGCTTGAGGCCTGCCAGCGCTTCCCGGCTGGTCTCGCGCAAGCCCTGGTCACGATCCACGACGCTGCTCACGCCGGTCGGCCTGCCCTCGGCGTCCAGCACCGGCGCCTTGACCGGCGCAACCTCGCGGTCGAACCGGCCCTCCGCCCAGGCCCGCTGCGCGCTGCGCTGGGACCGCAAGCCGAACTCGTCGAGCTGATCGCGGGTCAGGCCGCGCCGGATCGCGATCCGCTCGGCCGCCTCGAACTGGTTGGGCATGTCGATGGTCCAGGAATCGGGCCTCGGCGAGCCGATGCCAGTGCCTATGTTGGCGCCGAGGCCGACCCGGCTCATCGCCTCCACGCCGCACCCGATGCCGACATCGATCGCCCCGGCGGCGATCAGCCCGGCGATCACGTGCACCGCCTGCTGCGCGGACCCGCACTGCGCGTCCAGCGTCAGGCAGCCTGCCTCCGCCGGCATCGCCGCGTGCAGCCAGGCGGTCCTGGTCACGTTGCCCGCCTGCGCGCCCGCCTGCGTCACGCAGCCACCGGCGACCTGCTCGACCTCGGCCGGCTCGATCCCGGCCCGCTCCAGCACCGCGACCTGCGCACTGCCCAGCAGTTCTGCGGGATGGAGGCCCGCCAGCGCTCCGCGACGCTTGCCGATCGGCGTCCTGACGGCCTCGATTATTACCGCAGTACCCACTGGCGCTCCTGTCGTCGGCCGCTGGCTCAATAGTAGAACGTGTTCTTGCAGATTCGAGTGTGAGCCAGTTCACCGCGGGCTGTTCACCCCGGGCTGGGGGCATGCTTGAATCCGACTAGAACACGTTACAGATCCGGAGGCCCGCCATGCCTGAGCCGCTTGTCGCGCCCGGCCTTGACCTGACCGATCCTGACCTGTACGCGCACCGGCTCCCGCAGGAGGAGTTCGCCGCGCTGCGCCGCGCCGAGCCGGTCCGGTGGAACCCGCAGCCGTCCGACATGGGCTTCGACGACGACGGGTTCTGGGCCGTCACCCGGCACAAGGACGTGGTCGCGATCTCCAGGGACAGCGACACGTTCTCCAGCTACGCCAACGGTGCGATCATCCGGTTCCCCCAGGGCAACACCCGTGACCAGGTCGAGTTGCAGCGCGTGATCATGCTAAACACCGACCCGCCGCAGCACACCAAGATCCGCGGCATCGTCTCCCGCGGCTTCACCCCGCGCGCGATCAACGGCCTGCGCGAAGTGCTGACCGAGCGCGCGCAGAAGATCGTCGCCGTCGCGCTCGAGCGGGGCAGCGGCGACTTCGTCACCGACGTCGCCTGTGAGCTGCCGCTGCAGGCCATCGCCGAGCTGATCGGCGTGCCGCAGGAAGACCGGCACAAGCTGTTCTCCTGGTCGAACGACATGGTCGGCTACGACGACCCTGACTATCAGGGCGACGGCGAGACCGCCGCAGCCGAGGTGCTCGGCTACAGCATGCTGATGGCCGAGGACCGGCGCGCCTGCCCGCGCGACGACATCGTCACCAAGCTGGTGCACGCGCAGGTAAACGGTGAAGCGCTCACCTCGGACGAGTTCGGTTTCTTCGTCATCCTGCTCGCGGTCGCCGGCAACGAGACCACCCGGAACGCGATCTCGCACGGCATGCAGGCCTTCCTCGATGACCCCGGGCAATGGGAGCTGTTCAAAGCCGAGCGGCCGGCTACCGCCGTCGACGAAATCGTCCGCTGGGCCACGCCGGTCACGGTGTTCCAGCGGACCGCCGTCAGGGACACCGAACTCGGCGGCCAGCAGATCAAGGCCGGCCAGCGGGTCGGCATGTTCTACCGGTCGGCGAACTTCGACGAGGAGGTCTTCGACCAGCCTGGCCAGTTCGACATCACCCGCAGCCCGAACCCGCACGTCGGGTTCGGCGGCACGGGCGCGCACTACTGCCTGGGCGCCAACCTGGCCCGGCTGGAAATCGACCTGATGTTCAACGCGATCGCCGACGTCATGCCCGGCATCAGCAAGGCCGGCCAGGCGGAGCGGCTGCGGTCCGGCTGGCTGAACGGGGTCAAGCGGCTCCCGGTCAGCTACCGCTAGTCGCGGGTGGGCCGGCCGCCGTCAGTCAGGGCTGTCTGCCACCACCCACATGGAGAAGTACTGCGAGCCGCCGCCGTAGGCGTGCCCGAGCGCCGTCTTGGCACCCGGCACCTGATGCTCACCGGCCGTGCCCATGACCTGCATCGCCGACTCGGCGAACCGCAGCAGCCCGGACGCGCCGATCGGGTTGGAGCAGAGCACGCCGCCAGACGGGTTCACCGGGATGCGGCCGCCGATCTCGGTTTCCCCCGCCTGCGTCAGCTTCCAGCCGTCCCCGGCGGCAGCGAAGCCGAGATTCTCCAGCCACATCGGCTCGAACCAGGAGAACGGGACGTAGATCTCGGCCACGTCGATCTCGTCGATCGGGCTGGAGATCCCGGCCCTGGCCCACAAGGCTGCCGCGGCGTCGGCGCCCGCCCTGGGATTGACGTTGTCCTTGCCGGCGAACATGGTCGGCTCGGTGCGCATCGACGTGGCCCGGATCCAGGCCACCGGCCGCGCGGACGCCTCGGCCGCGGCCTGATCACCGATCACTACCGCGCAGGCGCCGTCGGATGACGGGCACGTCTCGTCGTACCGCACCGGGTCCCAGAGCATCGGCGAGGCCTGCACCGACTCCAGCGTTATGTCCGGCTGACGCAAGTGCGCGTAGGGGTTGCGGGCCCCGTTACGGCGGTCCTTCACCGCGACCAGCGCGCCGATGTGCGCCGGCGCCCCGCTCCGCCGGATGTAGGAGCGGATGTGCGGCGCGAAGTAGCCGCCCGCCCCGGCCAGCAGGGGCATCGAGAACGGCGGCATGATCGACAGCGCCCACATGGCATTCGACTCGGACTGCTTCTCGAACGCCACCGCGAGCACCCGCCGGTGCAGGCCGGCCTGGACCAGGCTCGCCGCCACTACGCCGGTAGCGCCGCCGACCGACCCGGCCGTGTGCACCCGCAGCAGCGGCTTGCCGGTCGCGCCGAGTGCGTCAGCGAGGTACAGCTCGGGCATCATCACGCCCTCGAACAAGTCGGGCGCCTTCCCGACCACGACCGCGTCGATATCGCCTAGTCCGAGCCCCGCGTCGGCCAGCGCGCGATCGACTGCCTCCCGGCACAGCCCGGCGATGGAGACATCCGGCCGCTTGCTGCGGTGGTGGGTCTGGCCGGCGCCGAGCACCGCCGCCCGGCGATGCTCGGCACGGCTTGAGTGCCGACCGGAGCTCGGCTGCGCCAAGGTGTCACTCACCGGGCCTCCATCACGCACACGAGGTTCTGCTGCAGGGCCGGACCGCTGGTCGCATGGCCAAGCGCGCGGTCGGCCGCACCGGAGATGATCTGCCGCGCCGCGTGCCCGATGCGGGCCAGGCCCGCCGCGAACAGCGGGTTGCCGGCCAGCGCACCGCCGGACGGGTTCACCAGGACCGGCTCCGCCAACCCCAGCGCGTCGCGCAGGATCAGCTCCTGATGCGTGAACGGCGCGTGCAACTCGGCCACGTCGACGCCCACCGCGCCGGCCGCGCCCACCGCGCCGGCCGCGGCCGCAGTGCCGGCCGCGGCCGCGGAGGCCGACCGGGTCAGGTCGCGCGCGCCGAGCTGGCCAGAGTCGATGCGGTGCTCGAAGCCGCTGATCCAGGCCGGCCGCTCGCACAGCTCGCGGGCGCGATCGGCAGCCGCGATGATCACTACGGCCGCCCCGTCGGTGACCGGCGCGCAATCGTGCGCCCGCAGCGGATCGGCCAGCATCGGCGCGGCAAGCAGTTCCTCAGCGGACACCTGGCCGGACAACTGCGCTCGGGCGTTCGACATGGCGGCGGCCCGGCTGCGGACCGCCACCTCGGCCATTGCCCGTTCCGTCCAGAGGCCCTGGTCCAGGCCAAGCCGGGCCTGCAGGGCAGCGACGGCGACCGAGTCCGGCCACAGCGGCGCCATCAGGTAAGGGTCAAGCTGCAGCGCGAGGACCCGGCGCAGGTCGCCCGCCGAGGACTTGCCGAAGCCGTAGGCCAGCGCGATATCCGCCTCCCCGGTCAGCACCTTGACCCATGCCTCGTACAGCGCGAAGGCGCCGTCCATCTCCACGTGCGACTCCATCACCGGCGGGAACGCACCGATCGCGTCGACCGCCGAGACGAAGGAGAACGCCCGGCCCGCCAGGTAGTCAGACGAGCCGGAGCACCAGAAGCCGACGTCAGACTTGGTCAGCCCGGTCTGCTCGAACACCTCGCGGAAGATCGGGACCAGCATCTCCACGCCGTTGGTCGTGCCGTCGGTGCTGCGCACGTTAGGCGCCTCGGCGAACCCGATCACTGCGACATCGCTCATGGCCAGCGGTCCTTACAAGTGGCGGGCGTAGGAGTCGTAAGGCGCATCCGGCTCCCCGGTCGGCTCGAAATGGCTGATGTTCTCGGCCGTGGTCCCCCACTCCGCGGCCGGCTTCCAGACGGCGCGGACGCGCATGCCCATCCGCACCTCGTCCGGCTCGCAACCGAGGATGAGGTGCTGGAACGCGATGTCCGCGCCGTCCAGCAGGACCTGTGCGGCAAGGTACGGCGACGGGATCCGCTGACCATGGAACGGCACGTTCACCACGCAGAACGTGGTCACGATGCCGGTATCAGGCAATTCCACGTCAGTAGCCGTGGGCACGCCGTCGACCGGGCAGGCGCCGCGCGGCGGGATGTAGACCTTGCCGCAGGCCGGGCAGCGCTGCCCGATGAGCTTGCCCGCCTGCAGCGCGCGCAGGTAGCGGCTCTCCTCCGCCGACGCGGTGTGCTGGTAGTGCAGCCGCACCGGGGTGGTCATCATGGTCACCGGCCGGCCATCCATGCCGGGAACGCCCGCTGACTGGCTGGCCGCTTGCTGCCCGTTCCCGGTAAGAACGGGCCCGTCAGCCTCGGGCTCGAAGCACTCGATGTCGCAGATGTGGCCACGGCGTTCCGCGGCCCAGCGCGGCCGCACGCGCATGCCGGTGCTCATCCGGGCGGCGCAGCCCGCGTCCACCGCGTGCAGCATGGCGGTATCGGCGCCGTCCAGCCTGATCAGCGCCCAGGCGAACGGGTGGCGCAGCGGCTGTCCCTCGCGCGGCTCCGGCTGCCACGACCAGGTCAGCACGGTTCCCGCCGGGCCTACCGGGACCAGGTCCGCCGGCGGGGCGAAGGTCACGGGGTCGTACTCGGCCGGCGGCACGTAGACCCGCCCGTCCCCGCCGCGTGAGCCGAGGATCGTGCGCTCCGCCAGCCCGGTCATGAACTGGCTCAGCACCGGGCCGAGCGACCGGGTGTAGTCGAAGCTGATCTCCAGTGGCGCACTGAGCGGCGCGCTCAGCGGCGCGCTCAGCGGCGCGGCGGCGGGCTCGGTCACGGATCAGAGTGAAACACGTTCTAGGTGCCGGCGCCAAGTAGGGCAGCTATCGGTAACTCACGCCTAGGCGGGCCGACTCAGCGGCCCTGAAAATCCGGTGTGCGTTTCTCGGCAAAGGCCCGCGGCCCCTCCCTGGCGTCCTCGCTGCCGAAAACGGCCATGCCGATCCTGGCCTCGACCGCGAACGCATCGTGCTCGGCCATGCCCTCGGTGGCCCTGATCGCGGCAAGGATCGCCTGCACGGCTACCGGGCCGTTGGCGGCGATCAGTTCGGCGATCTCCAGTGCCTTAGCCAGCGCTTGCCCGTCCGCCACGACGTAACCGATCAGGCCGATCCGCAGCGCCTCCTCGGCGCTGATGTGCCGGCCGGTCAGCAGCAGGTCGGCAGCGACCGTGTAGGGGATCTGGCGGACCAGCCGGACGGCGGACCCGCCGAGCGGGAACAGTCCCCAGCGGGCTTCGGAGATCCCGAACCGTGCGCCGGCGCCGGCCACCCGGATGTCGGTGGCCTGCAGGATCTCGGTGCCGCCGGCGATGGCCGGGCCCTCGACCGCCGCGATCAGCGGCTTGGTCAGCCGTCGGCCCTTGAGCAGCGGCTCGATGACCGACGGGTCGAACTCCCCGGCGCGCAGCGAGTCACCGGGATGCGCGGCAGTCATCGCCTTGAGATCCGCGCCGGCGCAGAATGCCCCGCCTGCCCCGGTCAGGATGCAGGCCCGGACCTGCGGGTCGGTGTCGACTCGATCCCAGGCCGCTTTCATGATTGCCATCATCGGGCCGCTCAGCGCGTTCCGGGCGTGCGGCCGGTTCATGGTCACGATCAGCACATGGCCCCGGAGTTCGACAAGCGCGTGCGGTTGATCGCTACCGCCGGGCTGATCAGCGGAACCGCCGGGCTGATCGGCGGAACCTCCGGCGGCAGGCCGATCGGCAGGGGTCGGCGTCATCGCGAGGGCCTCCGTTCCGCGGCGGCGGACAAAATTCCGGGCGGCTGGTTGCCCCGAACGATAACACGTTCTAGTTTCTTCCCATGGCGCTGAACATCGCTGACCTCTTTGAGCATGCAGCCGACGCGGTGCCCGAGCGCCTGGCCATCGCCTGCGGCGATGCCGAGATCACCTACCGCGACCTCGAGGCGCGCAGCAACCAGCTTGCGCACTTCCTGGCTGCAGCAGGGGTGCGGCAGGGTGACCACGTCGGCGCCTACGGCCGGAACTCGATCGAGCTGATCGAGACCTTCCTGGCCTGCTACAAGCTGCGGGCGATCCCGGTCAACGTCAACTACCGGTACGTCGATGCCGAACTGCGCTACTTGTTCAGCGAGGCCGAGCTCAAGGGACTGGTGTTCGACCGGCAGTACGGCGACAAGGTCGCCGCGCTGCTGCCCGATTTCCCGGACCTGACGGCGCTCCTGGCCATCGAGGACGGCAGCGGCACCGGGCTGCCCGCGGGCGTGCGCGACCTCGCGACCGGGATCGCCGGCGAGTCGGCCGCGCGAGACTTCGCCGAGCGCAGCGCCGACGACATCTACTTGCTCTACACCGGCGGCACCACCGGCTACCCCAAGGGCGTGCTCTGGCGGCACGAGGACGTATGGCGCACCCTCGGCGGCGGCATCGACTTCACCACCGGCGAGCGGCTGCCGGACGAGTGGGCGCAGATCCGCCGCGGCACAGCCGGGCAAGCCGGCCTGGTACGGCTGGCCACCGCGCCGCTGATCCACGGCAGCGCGCAGTGGAGCACGCTGCCCGCTCTGTTCTCCGGCGACACCGTGGTACTGGTGCCGCAGTTCGACCCCGATGAAGTCTGGAGGGCCGTCGAGCGGCACAAGGTCAACGTGATCGTGATCGTCGGTGACGCCATGGCCAGGCCGCTGATCGAGGCATACCAGCAGGCGGACTACGACGCCGCCACGCTCGTCGCGGTCTCCAGCAACGGCGCGATCTTCTCGGCCAGCGTCAAGGACGAATACCTCAAGCTGATGCCGGGCGTCGTCATCACCGATGCGATCGGAGCTTCCGAGACCGGCTTTACCGGACTCGGCTACGTGTCGGCGGGCAACCAGAAGGCCGCGGGCCCCACGGTGACAGCCGGCCCGTCGACGATCGTGATCGACGAGCACAACCAGCGCGTCGGGCCGGGCGAGATCGGCAGGATTGCCCGCGGCGGTCACATCCCGCTTGGGTACTACAAGGACCCGGTCAAGACCGCAGCGCTGTTCGCGGAGGTCGACGGGGTGCGCTATGCCGTGCCGGGCGACTTCGCCAGGGTGGAAGAGGACGGCTCGATCACCCTGCTCGGCCGGGGCAACACCTGCGTCAACACCGGCGGCGAGAAGGTCTATCCCGAGGAGGTCGAGGCCGCGCTCAAGTCATTTGCCAGCGTCTTCGACGCGGTGGTGATCGGCGTGCCGGACGAGCGGCTGGGGCAGCGGGTAGCGGCGCTGGTCCAGCCGCGGGACGGTCATCACCTCGACCTCACCGCGATGGACGCGCACCTGCGAACTCAGCTCGCCGGCTACAAGGTGCCCAGGTCGGTCTGGCTGGTCGAGAAGATCGGCCGCACGCCAGCCGGCAAGGCCGATTACCGCTGGGCGCACCGCTACGCGCAGGAGCAGCTAGCGACCGCCGGGCAGGGCTCGCAGCACGCCGTAGAGGGCCAGCCCGCCGCAGACGGCCAGCACGGGCTGGACTGAGGAGGCCGAGATGCGCACGCCACTGTGCGACCAGTTGGGCATCGAGCACCCGATCGCAGGCTTCACCCCGTCCGAGCACGTCGCGGCGGCGATCAGCCGGGCGGGCGGGCTTGGCGTGCTCGGCTGCGTCAGGTTCAACGACGCGGCCGAGCTGGACAAGGTCCTGGACTGGATGGACGCCCACACCGACGGGCGCCCGTACGGCATCGACGTAGTTATGCCGGCCAAGATCCCGGCCGAGGGAGCGGCGATCGACCTGAACAAGCTGATCCCCGCCGGGCATCGCGAGTTCGTCGATCAGACCCTGGCCAGGCTTGGCGTCCCGCCATTGCCGGAGGACGGGATCGCTAGCGACGGCGTACTCGGCTGGCTGCACTCGGTTGCCAGGGCGCAAGTCGAGGTAGCCCTGGCGCACCCTGCCCGGCTGATCGCGAACGCGCTGGGATCGCCGCCAGCCGACATCATCGAGGCCGCGCACGACCGGGGCATGCTAGTCGCGGCGCTGGCCGGAAAGGCAGCGCACGCGCAGTCGCATGTTGCCGCCGGGGTCGACATCGTGGTCGCCCAGGGCTACGAAGCTGGCGGCCATACCGGTGAGATCGCCAGCATGGTGCTGGTTCCCGAGGTCATCGACGCGGTCGGGCCGGACGTTCCGGTGCTGGCCGCGGGCGGCATCGGCAGCGGCCGCCAGATCGCCGCGGCCCTGGCACTCGGCGCGGCAGGCGTCTGGATGGGCTCAGCCTGGCTGATCACCACCGAATACGCCGAGCTGTCGCCGCTGCCCGGCCTGCGCACGGCGCTGCTGGCCGCTACGTCATCGGACACGGTCCGGTCCCGGATCTACAGCGGGAAGCCGGCCCGGCTGCTGAAGAACAGCTGGACCGACGCCTGGGTGCAGCCCGGCGCACCGGAGCCGTTGCCGATGCCGCTGCAGAACCTGCTGGTCGCGGAGGCCCATCAGCGGCTGATGCGAGCGGGCAATCCGGACGTCATCCCGATGCCCGTGGGCCAGATCGTGGGCCGGATGAACGAGGTGCAGCCGGTCGCCGCCGTCATGGCCGCGCTCGCTGCCGAGCTCGACGCCACGGTCGCCAGGCTGACCAGCCTGGGCTAGTCGCCGGCTGCGCGGTCAGGGCGCTCGCGCTCCGGCCCGGATGGCCACCGCGGGCTGACGGCTGCCCGGCCTAGGCCGGCGGCCTGTCCTTCTTCGGCAGCCGGGCGACCACGGCATCGTAGGACGCGTCGATCGCGTCAGTGAGCTCGTCTGGCGGGATGGCACCGGCGACGCGCAGCGTGTTCCAGCCCGACCTGCCGATGTAGGGCATCACCGAGGCGTCCGCCGGATAGCGGGCCAGCCACTCGTCGGCCACCTCGCGTGTCGGGCCGCACTTGAGCCCGATGCCCGCTGCCGCGCCCGCGCCGGAGCCGAGGAAGGCGAAGATCTTCCCGCCGACCTTCGCCACGACGTCGCCGTCCCATGGCTCGTCCTGCCATGCGCCTGGCTTGGCCAGGCAGTAGGCAAGCACGTCTTCCCAGGTCATGGCTGACTCCTCCAGTCAGTGCTCGGCACGCGAGGCTCAGACGTCCTTCCGGCCGGCTGGTTATGCGCAGCACGCCCCGGCACGCGATGGCATCCGGTCACGGCCGATCCCGTCCGGGAGCCGGACGATTCGCGATACCTTCGGGGCGAAACGTGGCATGTCGGGATCGTTGGTGAGGTTCGGCGCAGACGCCGGGGGCGAGATGAGCCTGGTTTTCAGTGTGACTGCAGCTGCGGTAGCGGCGGGCTGCGGATGGCATGCTCATCGCGTTGCCGGCCGGTTCCCGGCCGCCAGTGAACCACAGGCGCCGGCAACCGCAGCAGGCCGCGCATCCGTGGCACGTCCGGCCGGGCGCCGCGCTCCGGTCCTCACCGCGCTGCTCACCGGAACGCTGGTCCTGCTGGTGACGCTCCGGCTGCACCAGGAACTGCCTGCGATCGCCTGCGGCTGGCTGGTGACCTGCGGCGTGCCGCTCGCGATCATCGACCTACGGGTGCGGAGGCTGCCGGATCCGCTGACCGGCGGCTGTTTCGCCGGGATCGCGGCCTTACTGATCGCCGATGCCGCCGTCGGCGGCCAGTGGCAGGACATCGGCAGGGCGGCAGCGGGTGCCGGAGCGGCAGCCCTGTTCTTCGCGATCGCCGCTGTGGCGAAGCCGGGATCGTCCGGTCTCGGCGATGCCAAGCTCAGCCTCAGCACTGGCGCGCTGACCGCGTGGTTCGGCTGGGGGGTCTTGCTGACCTCGGCGTTCGCCGCGTTCCTCCTGGCGGCGTGCTACGGCCTCGGCATGCTGGCGGTCGGCCGTGCGTCGCTGCGCACCGGCAGCCTGCCCTTCGGGCCGTTCCTGCTGGCCGGGTGCCTGGCAGCGGTGCTGGTCAGAGGAGCCGCGGGTGCCTGAGACGCCGGCCTGTTCCGGCCGGCGGCCGGCTGCCGGCGCACCCGTCAGCGCGGCTGCAGCGGGCGCAGGCCGGTCAGGGCGATGCAGTTCTGGCAGCCCTTTGTCGGGTACACGATCACGTTACCGACCCGGTAGCCGGTGAAGCCGACTTTGCTGAAGATCTTCACCCACGACGGCTCGTGCCTGGCATCGAGCAGGATCGCGCCGATATGGTCGGCCCTGACGAACTTCTCGAACGCCGCTATATGGGCCGGCGTCGCGCTGACGAGCTGCTGAACCGCGGGCGGCAGATCGGAGTGGCGCGTGATCGCCTGGTTGATGAAACCGCCGGCAAGCCGCAGGTAGAAGCCCGACTGGGCTTGCCAGAGCATCCCGGCGTTGCCGACCTCGGAGACCACGACAACGATCTCGCCCGGCGAAAGGCTCCGGCGATACGCCCCTGAGCTGATGAAAGCGGGCACATTGGTGTGCGAACCGACGCTGAGAGTCGGCGTGTCGAGGGCCACGGATGCCAGCACGAGCACGCCCAGCGCCCAGCGCGCCCATGGCACTTGCTTCGCCGGGCCGGCCAGCCAGAACGCGGTCGCCACCGCCAGCACAAGATAGGCGAACACCATGAGCCGGGACGGGTAGGCGTTGCGCACGATGGGCAGGTGCCACAGGCTGGCCCAGGGCAGCCTGGCTACCGCGCTTCCCGCGACATACAGCACCGGGCCGAGCGCGGCCACGATGATGAAGGCCAGCGCGCAGGTCAGGAACCGGATCAGCCTGCTGTGCCAGCCGGTGACGGCGAGCAGGACAGCCAGCACCAGCAGCGGAATGCCGACGTAGCCCGCCTCGGAGGTGCGGATTTGCAGGCTTGCCGCATGCGCCAGCCAGTGGATGCCGAAGGTCCGCTGGGGCCGTGGCAGCACGAGGCTAGCCAGGTCCAGGCCCGTGATCGCGCTCAGTTTCGGCGTCTTACTGGCGAGCGCGTAGGCCAGGTACGGCAGCGCAATGACGATCGCGAGCCCGTAGGCCGCGCCGAGAAGCTTCGCAAGCCGCACGACAACCTGGCGAGCCGGCTGCCCGGCGAACGCGAACCCGATCAGGAGCCCGACGATCAGGAGCGCCGTCAGGTCGGCGAACGTCTCGAGAAACAGGTAGAACTGGACTGCCATCGCGATGGCGGCGAGTATCACGAACGTGCGGGCGCGGATGCGCTGCTGCCACCACGCCACCACCAGGTAACCGAGCAGTGGCAGGAGCAGGCTGTAGGTCAGGTTGAGCTGACCCGCGGCGGCATGGTTGACCTCGTAGGCGGAGAAGCCGAAGACCGCGCCGCCGGCTAGCGATGCCCAGAACTGGCCGGTCAGCCGCCGGCACAGCACGAACGCCGCCCATGCCGACAACGGCAGCGCCACCGCGCTCAGCAGGTTGAACGCGACGACCGGCCCGGCAATCAGGGTCAGCGGGATGGCCAGCACCGCGACCGGCGGGGCGGTGGTCACCCAGGCCAGCGAATAACCGGCCGGCGCGCCGATCACATGGGCATACAGGGGATTCAGGCCGTGCGCGATCGCGTACGGCCACCAGCGCAGGCCCCAGACATAGAAGTTCGGGTCCATGCTCTTCTGGTCGAGATCTGCCCAGCTGAGCTGGAGAACCTGCGTTCGGGCCGACGTCGATAGCCAGACCAGCAGGTAGATCGTCAAGGCGAGCAGTCCCTGCACGGCCGGTGACCGCAGCCGACCACCTTGGCCTGGCCGGGTGCTGACCGACCGTCCCGGAGCGGCGAGCGTAGCCCCGGCCTGGGCAAACCCGTCGTCGGAATGGCTGATCATGGTCATGAGGGCGGCGGGGCCCCGCCATATCTCCACGCCGTGTAGCGGCCCACCATGCCGAGCACTGTCACTTGCACCCCGCTGAGTAAGCTGATCGTCGCCAGCAACGAAGCATAGCCTGGCCGGTCAACCGCTCCCGACGGCTTGACCAGCTATTGACCTGACCGCTCCGGCCTATGCCTTCACCGTCGATTGCGGGCCGATCTGGTCCTTGCCTAGCAGCCGGCAATCCCGGCATCCGTCTGTGGGGTACACGATAACGCCGCCAGTGGCGTGCCCGACGAGGCCGATCCGGCGGAAGATGCCCACCCACACTGGCTCATGCCCGCCGTCCAGCAGGATCGCGCCGACATGGCCGGTTCTGACGAACTTCTCGAAGGCCGTGACATCGGCCGGGGTGGCCTTGGCAAGGTCCTGGACCGGCTTCGGCAAGTCGCTCCGATGGCTCAGCCCGGCGTTGATATACCCGCCGGCGATCCGTAGGTAAAAGCCCGACTCGGCTTGCCAGAGCATCCCGGCGTTGCCGATGTCGGAGACCACCACGACGGTCTCACCGGGCGAGAGATACCGCCGGTACTGCCCGGACCTGACGAAAACCGGCACGGTGGTATGCGGCCTGATCTTGAGCGAGACGGTGTCCAGGGCGATGAAAACAATCACCAGGACACCCAGCCCGAAGCGAGCCCAGGGCAGTCGCTTCGCCGGGCCCGCCAGCCACAGCGCGGTGGCCACGGCCAGGATCAGGTAAGCGAACAGCATGAGCCGCAGCGGGTAGGCATTGCGGACGAGCGGCAGGTAGAACAGTTTCGCCCAGAACACCACGGCAGTCCGGCGGCCCTCGAGGTAAACCACCGGCCCGATCGAGGCGACGAGGACGAGCGCCAGCATGCAGGTCAGGAACCGGACCAGCGTGCTGCGCCAGCCGGTGACGGCGAACAGGATAGCCAGCACGAGCAGCGGAATGCCGACATAGCATGCTGCGGATACCTGATGAGGAGCAGCCGCCGCGTTGGTCAGCCAGCCGATGCCGAAGGTACGCTGCGGCCGCGGGATCACCAGGCTAGCCAGATCCATCCCGGTCACCCTGGGCGGCTGCGGCGGCTTGCTCAGCAGCGCATCGACCAGGTACGGCGCGGCCAGCACCAGTGCAAGCAGGTAGGCAACGGCGGTTAGCCGAGCCAGCCGGAGAACCAGCGGACGGAAGTCGCGCCCCACCACGGCGTATCCGACGACGAGCGCGACAATCAGAATCGCCGTCATGTCGGCAAACGTCTCGAGGAACAAATAGAACTGAAGCGCCATGGCCAGCCCGGTCAGGACCACGAAGGCGCGGGAACCGATCCGCTCATCTCGCCACAGGACGACGAGGTAAACGATGACCGGCAAGAGCAGGCTGTAGGTCAGATTGAGCTGGCCTGCGCTGGCATGGTTCATCTCGTAGGCGGAGAAGCCGAAGACCGCACCGCCGACCAGCGATGCCCAGAACTTGCCAGTGAGCCGCCGGCACAGCACGAACGCCGCCCATGCCGACAACGGCAGCGCCACCGCGCTCAGCAGGTTGAACGCGACGACCGGCCCGGCAATCAGCGTCAGCGGAGCGGCCAGCACCGCGACCGGCGGCGCCGTGGTCACCCAGGCCAGCGAATAACCGGCCGGCGCGCCGATCTCATGCGAGTACAGCGGATTCAGGCCATGCGCGATCGCGTACGGCCACCAGCGCAGGCCCCACACGTAGAAGTTGGGGTCCATGCTCTGCTGGTCAAGCAGAGTCTGACTGAGGTGGCTGACGACCGGCCAGTAGGTAGTCCCCGCCCAGGCGACGAGGTAGATCAGGAACGCAAGTCCGCCCTGCAGCACCGGCGATCCGAGCCAGTTCCGGGTAGGCGGGGCCGGAGCAGCGGCGGGCCGCCGCTCAGCGGCCAGTTGCGCGCCGACCGGTGCGGGCCGGTCCTCGGGATGGCTGATTGCGGTCATGACGGCTGCAGGACCCCGTCATAACTCCGCGCCACGTAGTGGCCCACCATGCCGAGCACTATCAGTTGCACCCCGCTGAGGAAACGCGATCGCCGCCCGCAACGAAGCATAGCCAAACCTGACCTGCCGGCCCGGGCAGCTTCGCCGCAATTGCCACAATCCGGTACGCCGCTGACGCCATTACCCCCGCATCAGCCCGCCGTCGAGCCTAGCTAACCGCCGTTGCTCATGCGCGCAGTTGGGCCCAGTCGACGTTATGACAGGACTGGCAGTCGTGGGCCTGGTACACGATGACACCCCCGACCTCGTGCCCGACCAGGCCGGTCTTGCCGATGACGGCCGCCCACCTGGGCGCCAGGCTCGCGTCCACCAGGATCGCGCCGACATGGAAGGAGCTCACGTATCTTTCGAACCTCCTGACCAGGAGCGGCGTGGACTTGCTCAGGTGCTGCACCGGCCAGGGCAGGTCGGTCAGCTTGCTGATGCCCTCGGTGAAGTACCCGCCGTCGATCCGCATGTAGAAGCCGGATTCTGCCTGCCACTGCATGCCGGCATTGCCAACGTCGGATACCACGACGACGGTCTCGCCTGGCGTCAGCTGACGGCGATACAGCCCCGAGGTGATGAACGCCGGCACGGTCGACTGCGACCTGACCTTCATCGGTACGGCGTCCAGGGCAATGAATGCGAGCACCAGCACGACTAGGCCCACCCGGGCCCACGGCACCCGCCGCGCGGGGCCGGCCAGGTACAGCGCGGTCGCCACCGCCAGCACCAGGTAGACGAACAGCATCAACCGTCCTGGGTAGGCATTGCGCAGGATCGGCAGCCGCCACAATCCGGCCCAGGGCAGGCCGGAAACGGCCCTGCCGTCAAGGTAAACCACCGGCCCGAGCGAGGCCGCGATGAGGAACACCAGCATGCCGGTGAGGAACCGGACGATCTTGCTGTGCCAGGTCGTGACGGCGAGCAGCACCGCGAGCAGCAGGACGGGAACGCCCACGTATCCGGCGTAGGAGTTGAGATTAGGGTGAGCAGCGGCGTGTGTCAGCCAGGCGATGCCGTAGGTTCGGCCGGGCTGAGGTATGACGAGGCTGGCCAGGTCCAGCCCGGTATTCCCGGTGAGCTTCGGCGACTTGGAAGACAGCGCGAACACCGCGTAGGGCGCGACCAGCACGGCCGCGATCGCGTAGGCGAGGCCGAGGACCCTGGCCAGGCGCACTAGCTGCGGCCGACCGCCTGGCCCGGCTAGCGCGAGCCCGAGCAGCAGCGATACCGCCAGCACGGCGGTCAGGTCGGCGAAGACCTCCATCATCAGGTAGAACTGGAGCGCCATGGTGAGGCCGCCCAGGATCACGAACGTGCGCGAGCTCAGGCCTCCGTCGCGCCAGACCAGGATGAGATAGGCCAGGACGGGCAGCAGCAGGCTGAAGGCGAGGTCTAGCTGGCCTGCCGCGGAGTGGCTCATGTCATAGGCGGAGAAGCCGAAAACGGCACCGCCGGCCAGCGCGGCCCAGAACTTCCCGGTCAGCCGCCGGCACAGCACGAACGCCGCCCACGCCGATAGCGGCAACGAGACGGCAGCGAGCAGGTTGAGTGATACCACCGGCCCGGCAGTCAGGGTCAGCGGGGTGGCCAGCAGGGCGATCGGCGGCACGGTGGTCACCCAGGCCAGCGAGTGGCCGGCTGGCAGGCCGACCATATGGGTAAACAGGGGATTGACCCCATGCCCGATCGCGTACGGCCACCAGCGAAGGGCCCACACGAACAAGTTGGGGTCCTGACTCCTCTGGTCGAGCAAGGCGTACGTCGGATGCGCGACGACCCGCCGGAATTCCGTCCCCCACCACACGGCCAGGTAGATCAGGAAGGCAAGACCGCCCTGCAGGGCCGGCGACCGAAGCCGCTCGCGCTGCTCGATTGCCTGGACAGGCTCCGGCTGGCCCGGTTCGGCTAGCTGAGCAGGCCCGTCATCGGGATGGCTGACCGTGGTCATGATGGCGGCAGCGGCGGCACGCGCTGGCCGCGGGTCAGCGAATCCTGGCCGACGGCCGGCCACAGCACCTCAGAACCGGCCCCGGCATAACCGCCAGCGGCGAACCCGCGCGCCTCCCGCACCAGGTACAGCGGCCTGGCCCTGACCTCGTCATAGATCCGCGCCACGTAGTGGCCCACCACGCCCATCACTGTCAATTGCACCCCGCTGAGGAAGGTGATCGTCGCCAGCAACGAAGCATAGCCAGGCGAATCCGCCACCCCGGCCAGCTTCAGCGCGATCGCCACGATCCCGTATGCCACGGAGATCGCGGCCATCACCAGACCCAGCATCAGCGCGAACCGCAACGGAGCGGTGGAAAACCCGGCAAGCCCGTCAAAGGCCAGTCGCATCATTTTCCGCAGCGGGTACTTACTCTGCCCCGCCTCTCGCGGGGACCGCGTGTACGGCACCGCGCTCTGCCGGAATCCGACCCACGAGAACATCCCCCGGACGTACCGGTTCCGCTCCCGCATCTGCAAGAACGCATCCAGCGCCTTGCGGTCCACCAGCCGGAAGTCACCTACTTCCATCGGCTGGTCGATCTCAGCCAGCCGCCGCTGAATGCCATAGAATATCGTGGCCGTCTTCCGTTTGAACAGGGTTTCGCCCTCTCGGTGCTCGCGGACGGCGTACACAACCTCGTAGCCCTCCTGCCACCGCTCTGCCATCTGCAAGATCACCTCAGGCGGATCCTGCAGGTCAGCGTCCATCACGATCACCGCCTGCCCGGCCGCCACGTCCATCCCGGCGGTAATGGCGATCTGATGCCCGAAGTTCCGCGACAACTGCAGCACCTTGAACCGCGGATCCTCCCGATTCGCCGCCGCCATCAGCGCGAAACTGCGATCCCGGCTGCCGTCATCGACCAGCACGACCTCAACCGGGCCGTCGAGACGGTCCATCACCTCGCGCAGCCGCGTGAGCAGCGCAGGAAACGACTCCTCCTCGTTATAAATGGGGATCACGATTGAATACTTCACGGTGGTCAATCGAATCTCTCCGTCGTCCAATCTCGATGCCGAGTGCAATAGCGGGCATATTATGCTAAGTGAGGCAAGCGGTGTAGCGGCGCCGGCTTGGTGTACGGTCGCGTCGTCGTGCGGTCGGCCGGCTGCGCGGCGTGGCAGGATAGCAACCACGCATACTAACTGGCTCCTTCAGGGTAAGGCCCGCTGACCAGCCTCGCTGCCCGGAGCGCTTTCTTGTTCCCCGCTGGCTGGCTGGCTGGCCCAGCTCAACAACCGGGACGTCTCGGGCGTGCCCGTAGGTACACCGCCTGGCGTCATGACATGGCCGATGTTCATCTTAAAAAGAGGACCTTCGGCCGTAGCCGATGCGTCGGCGATGCATCACGTTGAACGCATGTTCGCCCGACGGGAGTTGCTGCTCGACCTTGACTTCGACACTGCCCGGGCCCGGCTGATCGACCTGGTCCGCGGCGGAGCGCTGGCTGGCGCGTCTCATTCCGCCTACGAGACGGGTATTGCCGTCGTCATCAGGGTCGGGCCGCTGGGAAACGTGCGAGGCGCCGGCAAACTGGTCCGGGTCAGCTTCCTTGAGCCCGCCGAACGCGACGGACACCTGCAGGTGGGGCTGCGCTGGGAGGCTACCGGCATGGCCGGGGACCTGTTCCCCGTCCTAGACGGCGACTTCACGCTGACCAGGGCCGGATCGGGCGGCGCCGAGCTGACCCTGGCAGGGGTGTACCGGCCGCCGCTCGGCTGGCTTGGCGCCAGGCTGGATGCGGCAGTCATGCATAACGTGGCCGACGCGACGTTCGGCGCGCTACTCCGCTCCGTCGCTGGCACCCTGACCGCGCCGGCCACGCAGCCCATTCAGGGAACAGTGCGACCGCTGCTCACCCCGCTGACCCCTCATCCGGCCGCAGCCGAGCCAAGCGCGACCTGACTAGCGGCGGGCCGCCGCCGAAGGTCAGGCGTGCACCAGCGGCGTATCGACCAGGTGCTCGGCCAGGAACCAGGCCTGCATCTCGCCGGTTCGGATCACGTCGGAGACGAGTAGGTCGTTCGTGCCGTCGTCGCCCATCTTTACGGTACGGGCCGCCGCCTCGTGCGCGCCCGCCAGGATCATCTCGTGGGCTTCCAGCAGCCTGGATAGCATCGCCGGGACTTCCTCGACCCCGTCCGGCGGCCGCGGAATCCCGGTGATCTCGGCGACGTGCCGGGGATCGCCCACGGCAACGCCGCCTAGTGTCTGGATCCGCTCGGCGATCATGTCGATCAGCTCGAGCTGCTCGCCTGCGTGCTTGTCCAGGAGCAGATGGAGCTGGTAAAAGGTCGCACCCCGCATCAGCCAGTGATGCTTCTTGTACAGGGCGTGCAGGATCTGAGAATCTGCCAGCGTCTGGTTGAGAAGCTGGCAGGAATACATCCGCGTGTCGTGGGCTAGCCCGATGGGGAACTGGCGGACGGTGCCGAACTCCTGCAGTTCGACCCCTCTTTGATGGAGCCATGGCTGGCTGGTCATCGCCTTGGTGTGACCGTCCGGGCTAGGGGCGGGGCTCGGCACACGCGCGGCCGCCGCAGGACGCCGGGTGCCGGCAGCCGGACGCCGCGATGTGGTCGCCGTGCGTCGTGTAGTGGTCGAAGTGGAACGCTTGGCGGGCAAGGGATCTCCTCAGTTACTGCGCCGGCGCACCTCAAGTGCGCGGCCGGCGGTGCCAGTACGCGCCGGGAGTCACTCACCGTGTCGCCGTCAACCGTGTCGCCAGCGATGTCCAGGCAACCAGATCGCGACGGTCTGGACACGTTGAGTAACTGCCCGGCCACACAGGAATGCCCCGGCCGGTCACCACGAAACCACCGGAGCGCGGCTAGTGCGCTTGTGTCGTCACAGGCACCCCGGGCTCACCACAAGGTCGGCCGGCTCGGCCTGCACGCTGACCTCAATGCCGGGCACAACCGGAATAGTGCCTGCCCGATCTGCCAAGCGCTGGCAATTCACCGGCTGGCGAACACGGCGGATCGCCGGGCATTGCCCGTTCCCGGAATCCTGGCGCCTGTGCTGAGCGGGGACGCCAGGACGTCCGGCACCCGCCGTCGGGCGGATGCCAGGGTCGGTCACTGCGGCGGCGGCCTTCGCCCTGAACGATCAGCCCGGCGTCTCCGCCGCGATTCGTGCCCGGAGCCTCGCGATCGCCAGCGAACTCGGCTTCCAGCCGAGCGCCGCGCGCGCCCTGCCCGATGGCCGCGCGGGCGCTGGCGGGCTAGGCGCGACGCGAGCCGGGCTAGCTATCGCGGGCTGGCAGACCGCTGCGGAACGCCCGCCGCCAGCGGTCAGCGCGGTGGTCAGCGCGCACTTGCCTGACCACGTTGCGGCCGGGAATGCCGGTCACCCCGCCGCCGCCGTGAGTGGCTGAGCCGGCCTGATACAGGCCGCGCACCGGGGTACGCAGGTCTGCGTAACCTGCGGCCGGGCGGGCGTGGAACATCTGCCCCATGCTCAGCTCGCCATGGAAGATGTTCCCGCCGACAAGCCCGTATTCCTGCTGCATCTGGTGCGGTCCGATGACCTGCCGGTGCAGGATCGAGGCGGTGAAGCCCGGCGCGATCGTCTCCACCCGGGCGATCACGCGATCGGCGTAGGCTTCGAGTTCCTCGTGCTCGGCTGAGTCGGCGTAGCGGTGCGGTACCCACTGCGTGAACAGGGACATCACGTGCTGGCCGGACGGGGCGAGCGAGTCGTCGAAAACGCTCGGGATGCAGATGTCGGCAAAGGGCAGCGCCGAGGGCCTGCCGGACACCGCCTCCTGGAAAGCGTTCTCGATATCGTCCAGGCTCTCGGCAAGCACGATCGTGCCCCCGTGTACCTGCGGGTCGTAGTCCGGGTGGCTGGCGAACACCGGCAGCCGGCCGAGGGCTAGGTTGACCTTCACCGTGCCGCTGCGGGTCTGCCAGCCACGGATGTCGGCCAGAAACGGCTCCGGCAGGTGGGCGGCATCAACGAGGTCGAGGAACGCGATCTTCGGGTGCACGGTCGTGATCACCGTGCCCGCATCGATCTGTTCGCCGGAGGCCAGCGTTACCCCGCTGACCCTGGGGTCAGCCGCGCTGCCGGACTGGGTCCGGATCGCCGACACCGGCGCGCTGGTACGGATCTCGGCGCCGAACGAGCGCGCCGCCGCAGCCAGCGCCCGGGTGACCCCGCCCATCCCGCCGCGCGGGAATCCCCACGCGCCCGCCTGCCCGCCAGTGTCCCCGATGTGATGATGCAGCACCACGTAGGCGGTGCCGGGCGACCTCGGGCCTGCCCAGGTCCCGATCACGCCGGACACCGCGAGCACGCCCCGGAGCGCGTCCGACTCGAAGTACCTGTCCAGCAAGTCGGCGACACTCCCGGTGAGCAAGCGGGTGATGTCCACGGCACCACGAGCGTCCAGCTTCCGCAGGTGCCGCAGCAGCATCCCCTGCCGGGCAAGGTCGGCTGGCCGCCGGGAACCAAGCCGCGGCGGGATCTCGTCCAGCATCGGCCCAAGGACGCCGCCGATCTTCTGCAGGTGTGCCTCGTAGCCGGGGTAGGCCGCAGCGTCGGCGGCGGAGAACTTCCCGATCTCCTTCTCGCGCTCGGCCGGGTCGTCGGGCAGCCGCAGGTACCTGCCGTCCGCGCGCGGGGCGAAGTACGGGCCCTGCGGGAAGACGTGATACCCGTGGCTGGTGAGCCGGAGATCGGCCACGATGTCCGCGGGGAGCAAAGACACGACGTACGACAGCGACGTCACCAGGTAGTCAGGCCCGAACGGACGCTCACTCACCGCTGCGCCACCGACGATGTCCCGGCGCTCGCAAACGAGGACGTCAAGGCCGTCCCTCGCCAGGTACGCGGCTGCTACCGGGCCGTTGTGACCGCCGCCCACCACCACGACGTCACGGCGCGTTCTCACCACTGGCCCTCCTTGCGCGGCACTGCCTGCCGTAGGATAACCGGCCGCGCTCCGCCGGCTGCCCGGCCGGCGTAGCGCCGGATGGTCAGAATCCCGCGTCGGTGACGACCCCAGCGGCCAGTGCTTTCCGGCGCCAGTCCGCCAGGCCGGCCGGGAGGCCGGGCGCGGGCCTGCCGGGCGGCGCTGCCAGCGTCACATCGGCAACCCGCCCCGCCAGCCTGATCCGCTGTGCGAGCCCCAGTTGCCAGCCCTGCCGGGCCATCATTCCCGGCACGCCGAGGTCGGCATCGGTGACACAGCACATAGTGCCGTCCGGTCCGAGTACGGGGGCCAGGACGTCCCAGAAGCCGCGCCCCGATCCGGCCATGCGCCCGGCCGGGCTCACCGTCTGGTTCCAGGGCGGATTAGCGATGACCGCATCCACGGCTGCGGAACTCTCCGCGACGGTGGCAGCATCGGCCAGTCGCACCTCGATGTCCACTCCCGCCAGCGCGGCGTTCTGCCGGGCATTTCGCACCCGGCGCGGATCGATGTCCGTGGCCAGGACGCTCAGCCGCCGGTGGGTCAGCGCTGCCTCGATGCCGATAGTCCCGTCACCGCAGAACGGATCAAGCAGCCTGCCCGTAGCTGGCGCACCGATCGCCGCCAGTGCCGCGGCCACCGGCGGGTGCAAGGTGCCTGGGCCGGTGCTGACCTTGTAGGCACGGCGGTGCAGCGGCCTGGCGCCCAGCCGGATGGCGATGGTGGCCCGGTCATCGCTGACGAATGCGCGCACCGTGAAGTCCGACTCCGCGCCCGCTCGCGCACCGCCGTCACGCTCGGAGAACGTCGCGCCGAGCACCGGAGCGACGGCCCGCCCGATCGATTGCTCCACGGCGAACCTGTTGTAGCTGGGGCGGCCCTCGACGCTGGCCACCACGTCGAAGCTGCCGCGCTCGGCTACCTCCCGGACGGCCCGCAGGATGCCGAAAGCGCGTGGCCAGTCGAGTGCCGCGGCCGCCTGCCCGAGTGCGGGCAGGCCAGCCTTGGTCCTGCCGACGCCGTAGATGTCGGCGACCTTGACGAATACGTCGTCGGCCGTCCGGAGCCCGAGCAGCGATGGGCCGGCAGATTCGATCTCGAAATCGGCTTGCCGACGGCTCAGCCGGACGTCGCTCGCCGCCACGCCGCCAGCGCGGGCCTCCCAGGCGCACACCCACTCAAGACCGTGCACCGACCTGGCGATGATTGCCACCGGACGGCCGGTGGCTGCCACTGCCGCTGGCTGATGACGATTTATGATGTGGCGCATGCCAGCTGAGTCCTCATTCGACATTGTCTCGAAGATTAATCACCAGGAAGTCGACAACGCGGTCAACCAGACTGCCAAGGAAATCAGTACCCGGTTCGATTTCCGCGGCGTCGGCGCGTCGATCACGTGGTCGGGCAAGACCGCGATCGAGATCCGGGCCAACAGCGAGACACGGGCCAATGCCGTGCTCGACGTCTTCAAGGAGAAGCTGGTCAAGCGGTCGGTATCGCTCAAGGTCCTTGATGCCGGCGAGCCACGTCCGTCGGGCAAGGAGTACCGGCTGAACGTCGGCCTCAAAGAAGGCATATCGCAAGATGATGCCAAGAAGATCTCGAAGATAATCCGGGACGAGGGCCCGAAGGGCGTCCGGCCTCTGGTTCAGGGCGACGAACTGCGAGTGACCTCCAAGAAGAAGGACGAACTGCAGGACGTCATCACCCTGCTCAAGGGCAAAGATCTCGACATCGCCCTGCAGTTCGTCAACTACCGCTAGCGCGCGGAGCGGGTAACGATCCGCACCGCAGGCATTGCCGCAGCGAGGCGCAGGATGTCATCCGGATCAGCGGTCACGACCACTGCCCGGCCGTGCATCGAGGCGACAGCGATCGCGTGCGCATCCACCACGTCCTTGGTGTCTGCGCCAGCGCCATGCAGCACTGACCCGACGCGGCGGGCCATGTCGAAGTCGGTCGGGACAACGCGGACTGCGGGTCGCGCGGCACGAGAGTCCCGGTGACGCGCCAGCGATGCCTCGACAGCACGAGTCCGCCCGGCACCCCGGCAGCACTCGGCGCACACAAGGGCCGGCACCAGCACGTCGCTCTTGCGCTCCCAGGCCTCTGCCAGCAGCGCCCTCAGCCGATCGGGCGGAGGCTGCTCAGTCAGCGCGTCCAGGCCGTCGGCGTCGAGGATGAGCGGCGCGCCGGTCATCCCGCTGCCATGCTCGGGCTACCGTCGGCTTCGTCGAACGCGGCAGCCGCGTCCGCCCGGACCTCGGGTGGCACCGGACCCGCCTGGGCCTCCCATCGGTCCAGGAGGTGCCGGAGAGTGGCTAGCCGGCCCAGCCGCTCCACATGCTCGGCTAGTGCGGTGTTGACGACCGATGACAGTTTCTCCGCGCCGAGCTCATGGGCCCGGTCGACGAGTTCCTCGTCCACCGTCACAGTTATCTTACGCTTCGCCATATAGCAATCCTACCCCGGTCGGCGCTCAGAGTGCGTTGCAGATCAGCGCGGCCCCTATCCCCTGGCACGCCACCCGCGGCGTGCTCACCCGATCCTCACGCCAGTACCCTGCCGGGCACGTCCTCGCGAACTGGTCCCTGAAGGCGAGACCGGACAGCGCGGCAGCGACCATCCGCCCGCGGACTTGGTAAGTGAACTTCTCCGTGCTGGCGTGTCATTTGCCGGTGCCTTTCGCCGTATCCAGCCATAATGGTGTGCGCACCGGAGGGGCCAACCCCCGCCTTGGCCCGCCGGGCGCGATATGCGCGCGCCTGCGCGATCACGACCTTCTTCGAGGGGGACCCCAGATGAGATTGCATGCCCATCGGCGCAAGATGGCTGCCCGTGCCATCTTCACGGCCATGGCCACATTGGTCATGGCCGGCGGCATTCAGGCTGCCGTCGCCGCCACGCCCGCATTCGCGGCCCGGACGGCTCCCGCCGCGGCGACCAGCCACGCCGGTCACACCGCCGCCACGCCAGGCTGGATGCACCTGACCAACCTGCACGGCGGGTACGAGCACGCACTGGCGCACGTCAAGCACTTGGGCAAGATCGCCGGCATCACCTACCGGATCGGCTACCGCCCCAAGGCTGCCGCAGCCAAGGCGACCGCCGCCTGCGCCGAGCCGAACTGCAAGCTGGCCTATAACGGCGGGCCGGTCGAGCACACCGTCCACATCTACCTGCTGCTGTGGGGCCCGGCCTGGGCACACAGGACGGGCGAGATCAGAACCGCCGCCTACATGAAGAGCTTCTACCAGGGCCTCGGCGTGCAGCCGAAGGACACCTGGTCGCTGACCACGTCGCAGTACACCGACTCGACCGGCTTCCCGACCTTCAGCGGCTCGCAGTACGAGGGCACGTTCACCGACACCAGCACCCCGCCGTTCGGCACGACCCAGACTCAGCTCCAGGCCGAGGCGGACGCGTTCGCCACCGCTCACAACCTCACCGCCAACCCGCAGGATGACCAGGTCATCATCGCCACCCAGTCCGGCACCTGCCCGCAGGGCTTCTACGCGCCGAACTGCTTCGGCGGAACCGGCAGTTACTGCGCTTACCACTCCAACGACCCGTACAGCGACGTCACCTACACCAACATGCCGTACCTGCTCGACGCCGGCACGGGCTGCGGCGAGAACTTCGTCAACTCCGGGTCAGCGGGATACCGCGACGGGTTCTCGATCGTCGGCGGCCACGAGTACGCCGAGACGATCACCGACCCCTACCCGGACAGCGGCTGGTTCGACCCGAACGACTTTGTCTCCGGCGGCGAGATCGGCGACAAGTGCGCCTGGGGCGGCAAGCTCTGGGGCAGTTCCGATCCGGCCGGCGACGTCAGGCTGTCCACCGGGACGTTCGCGATGCAGTCGCTGTGGAGCAACGCCGCCAACCGCTGCGTGATGGCAGCCACCAGGGAAGACAAGGTTTCCGTCACCAACCCCGGCGGCCAGTCCACCATCACCGGCAGTGCGGCCAGCCTGCAGATCATGGCCTCATCCTCGGCCAGCCCTCGCCCCGAGCTCAGCTACGCCGCAAGCGGCCTGCCAGCGGGCCTGTCGATCGATTCCCAGACCGGCCTGATCACCGGCACGCCGACCGGCGATGCAAACAACACCGTCACGGTGCGGGTGTTTGACACCACTGGCGCATCCGGGTCCGTGTCCTTCAACTGGACGACAGGCCCGGCGTGCCAGCCGGCGCAGTTGCTGGGCAACCCCGGCTTCGAGAGCGGCCGGCTCTACCCCTGGCACGCCACCCGCGGCGTGCTCACCCGCTCCTCGCGCCAGTACCCGGCGCGTTCGGGGAAGTGGCTGGCCATGCTGCAGGAAAGCATCCCCCGCCACACCAACTACCTCTCCCAGGAGGTCACCATAGCGGCCGGCTGCGCCAACGCCAGGCTCTCGTTCTGGCTGCGGGTCATCACCAACGCCCCGCGCCGGCGGATCTGGGCCAGGCTCAGGGTCGAGATCCTCTCACCCCGCGGACGGGTGCTCGCGCTGCTGCGCACCTTCACCAACCGCAACGCCGGCCACTACCAGTACTACTACTTCAACACCGGCAGCTACGCCGGCCGCAGGATCGTCGTGGAGTTCTTCGGCCTGGACAACCTCCGGTACCGCACGACCAGTTTCCTGATCGACAACACCGCGCTCGTAGTCTCCTGACCCGCACCGCGGTTACGTGACAGAGGGGGCGTCCCCGGGCCTGGCCCGGGGGCGCCCCCTTCTCGTAATCCATCGCTCCCGGCCGGGCAGGCCGACGCCGGATGGTTCCGGCGGTACACGGACCGGCCGGAAGCTGGTGCGGTCAGCCGGAGATAACCACGCTGACGCGGAACTTGCCCGTTCCCGCCGGACAGTTCGCGCCGCCAGCCGGGGCGGACGCGCTGGTCTGGGAACCCGCGCTGCAGGCCGGCCGCGATGAAGTGATGACCACCGTTCCGGGGTGAACGGCGAGGAATGATCCGCCGGTGACCCACAAAGCCAGCGTGAAGGCCGGATCCGGGTGCAGGGCAAGATCGGCCGAGCTGACCCGGACCGGCGTCCACCTGCTCGCCGCCGAGCCATGCAGGAACACCAGCACGGCGGTACCGGTCCGGACGCATAGCTTCTTGCCGTTGTCGCCAGCACCAAGTGTGAGCGTTCCCTGGCTCACTGGCGTCGCCGGGGTGCCGCAGCCGGCCTTCACCGGCGTCGCGGAGGTGGCCGGCGTTGCCGTCGCTGAAGCGCGCGGGGCAGCGGCGCCCGCGTTCGACGACGGGCCATGGGGCTGCTGGCCGCACCCAGCGATCACGGCCGGCCCGACGGCCAGCAGCGCGGCCCATCTCAGCACAGCGCGGTTACCTGCAGTGCGCATGGTCACCCTTACCTCTCGGAGCGCGGCTTTCGCCATCGCCTACTCATCGCAGAAGTTAGACGGTCGCAAGCCCGACACCGGTTCCACCGGTCGCACGATGATCGCGGCCGAACCCGGCGGGCGCACGGCACTCAGCGCGCGGTCCGCCCATTGTCCTGACAGCAGTTCCCGCCCGCATGCGACTTCGCGGACCCCATCACCGCCAGCAGCCTGCGCGGATAATCGACCCGCGCACGCGTCGTGCGCGCCAAGCGGGTCTGGCGCGTCGCCGTCATCGGCGGGCTGACCGGCCGGCGCAGACCGCGCGGAGATGGCGCCACGACGTCCGAAGAAGCCGGCATACAGCACCGCCGTGACGAACTGGGCCGCCGCGGCCACCATGAACGGTGCGGCCAGTGCCACCTCTTCGAACAGATAGCCAGCCAGCACCTGGCTGCCGGCCATGGTCGCCTGAGCTGGCAACGCCGACAGTGCGGCCACGCTTGCTCGTTCCGAGGGATCGGCCAGATCCTGGACGAACGATAGGCGCAGCGGAAGGCCCACCCGCTGCACCACCATCCGGATGAAGTAGATCGCCCCGGCCATCCAGTACGCCGGAGCGAGAGCCATCGGAACCAGCAGCGCAGCGGCCAGCGCGCGGACTATCACGATGGCGCGCACGGTGCCAAGCCGCCGGGCGAGCGGTGCGGCGGTCAGCGCGGAGACCAGCGAGCCGAGGTTCACGAGCGCGAACAGCAAGCCGATCGCCGCCGCGCTGGCCCCGTAGCGAAGGTAGAGCCAGTAGCTCATGAACGGGCCGATGACGCCCATCGCGAGGCCATTGATGGCGTTGGTGACCGACAAGCGCCACAGCGCGGGCCAGGACCGACGAGGAAACCGGATCCGGGCATGTCCCGCTCCGGCGGGACGGTCGGCGCGCGGCTCGCGCAGCCAGAACGAAAGCACCCCCGAGACGGCCGCCAGCACGCTCGCCGAGATGAAGGCCGGCCGGTAGGCGCTGGCCGCCGCCGCCGCGCTCAGGTGATGGGAATTGCCAGCCAGAGCCGCGAGAAGGCCGCCTGCCAGCGCGCCAAGCAACGAGAAGAACGTCAGCCGGGAAAACGCGCTGGCCCGCGCGGACGCTGGCGCGGCCTCGGCCACCAGCGCGGACTCGGCCGGCTGGTACGGCCCGACGTTGCCGCCGCCCGCGCCCGCGCCGCGTCCGAAGCTGCCGAGGGCTGCCGCGGCGAACAGTACGGCCGGATTGGTGGTCATCGCGTACACGGCCGCAGCGAGGGCGGCCAGCAGCGGCACCGCGATCATGAACGGCTTGCGGCCGACCCGGTCCGACAGCATGCCAACACCGGACGCCAGGCAGGCCGTCGCGACGCCGACGCACAGGAAGAGCAGGCCGATCTCGACGGCGGAGAACCCATCGGCTGCCAGGTACAGCGCCGTGACTACGCTGGCAACCGCCCTGGCGGCGCTCATGCACAACCGGGCCGCAAACACGATCCCGATGGTGCGGTCGACCCAGGCGGGCAGCAGCGCCGTGCGCAGCCGCGAGGTCATCGCCTGACTCCTGATGCTCCGGCCCGGGCCGCGGGCCCGCCGGGGCGGCGTGGCGGCACCTGGCATGAATTCATCGTGAACTAATATTACTTAGCACAAGCAAATACCTGCGAGCCCCGCAGCTAGTGCCGCTGGAATGCAGGCGCAGTCGCAAGCGGGGCTGGGCGGGCGGGCATCACTCCGGCTCGGACCCGTCGCTCCAGGCGTCGCCGCCGTCTTCCAGGTCGCTATCCTCGCGATAGTCGCTGGCGATGTCGACGGCAACCGTCTGCGGCTGGAACTCCGGGTCGAGGCGCATCAGGTCCCATTCGTTGATCCAGGCGCGCACGTACTGGCGCATCCGCGTGGCGCCAAGCCGCTCCAGCCCGGGGACGTCCGGCGGCGACCAGTCAAACGCGTCGCCGTGCAGCTTCTTGAGCGCCGTGTAGGCGCGGTCGAGCTCGGCGGCGTCCGGCGGCTCCAGCAGCATCATGTCGCTCTCGATGCGCTTCATGCCGACCTCAGCAAGCGCCGCCGTCTCGTCCCACTCGGGCGACTGCTTCGCCCGCAGCTTGCGGGGAATCTCATCGCGATCATTCTTACCGGTCAGCACGGCGGCCTCGAAATCGTCCGTCATGGCGAAGACGGCAGCCAGCGGCACATTACGGTCGACTTCGTGACTCGTGAGCCAGCGGCCGAGCTCGGCGTAGGAGCGAGCGCGCTGCAGCAATGAGTACCTGCCGATCAGCTCGACCTCGTCGAACAGGATGACCCAGCCCTGGTGACCCGCGGCGCGCAACAGCGCGGCGGCGAACCGGAACCGCTGCTGCGCCAGGTCCCGCGCGCTGACCGGAGAGAACGTGAACACGCTGGCAGCGCCCACAGACCGGAGCGTCCGGCGCAAGTCGCTGACGCGCAGGGGCTCGCCGCTCCAGAACCGGACGAACGAGTCCGCGGTCTCGTCGCTGCCGGGAACGTCACCGCCACGCAGCCGCTCGTAGCACAGCAGCGTCGCGGCGAACCGCTCGTCCAGCCCGCTTGCGGGCGAGTTGACCCAGCGAGTGAGTTCCGAATACCGCGGGGTGTCCGGGTCCAGCAGCCCGGCGGAGCTGGCCAGCGCGCCGTGGGCGCGGGCCGGGTCCACGGCGGCGTCGATCGCGGCCCGGAAGGTTTTGGCGGGGTCGTGCAGCGGGGTCTCCTTGCTGATCACGACGGTGCTCACGACGAATCCGGCGGAGGAGGCCAGGTGGCCGAAATGAGTGAGCAGGTGGCTCTTTCCGCCGCCGAATCCACCGCCCAGCAGCAGCCCGCGCGACTCGCCACCGTGCCCGCGCCGGTCCGCGCCCGAAGCACCCTGGCCGCCCGGCGAGCTGCCCCATTCGGCGACGACGTTGCCTCCGGGACGCGCGGCCGCCCGCTGCAGCAGGCCAAGAAAGCGGTCCTCGGCGTCCGGCTGCCCCGAGCCCAGCATTGCTACCGCGTCCCAGCTCGGCACGCCTGAGCGAAGCGCCTCGACGGCGCGCCGCTGGGCGACCTGCTGCTGCGTGAGAACAGGCGTCATGCCACGGCCTCCAGCCGTACCTCGAGGCGCACCAGCGCGGCGAACGGATTGGCCCGGCGCCGGTCGCGGACCTCGTCCGCGACGCGCAGGTGCAGCGCCGAGTAAGCCGGCAGCCCACGGGTCTCGTCGGTCATCAGCTCGGGTGGCACGACCGCGACGACCAGCACGCCGCGCAGCTCGTCAGTCGCGTCGATGAACTGGCGCAAGACCTCGTAAGCATCCAGCACGGCTGCCTTTGAGTAATAGCAGCCGGATCTGAGCTCCGCTGGCGGCCGGCGCCCCTCGGCAAGCCTGCCGAGGTCCAGCTGCACGACGAGACCCTGGTAGCCGGCCGCAAGCAGCAGCACAGCCGTCGAAGCGAGCATCGCCCTGGCGTTGTGCCGGCCGATGCGGGCGTAGATGAGCGCAGGCCGCAGCGCGGTGATCGACGTCAGCTCGCCACGCAGCCAGCTCATCACCGCGTCGTGCTCGGCCACGTCGATGTCGCCGCCGCCGAGCTGGGCCTGGGCCAGCCGCAGCATCGCCCGGCCCAGCTCCGGCGCGACGGCCGGGTTGCCGAGCAGGCTGCGTTCCAGCAGCCGCCGTACGCTGCGGTACAGCTCCCGGCTGTCGACGTCGTGCCGCCGCGCGACCGCCGTCACGGCGAGGTCAGCCTCCTCGCCCACCGGGAAGGCCGCCTCCTCGTAGGCCGCGCGCACGTGAGCAGCCGCCACCGCCTCCCAGTCCACCGCCCGAGATATCGCCAGGAATACCTGGTCGATCATGTGCACCCGGGTGGTCTCGGCGGAAATCGGCGCGTAGAGCGACCCGGCCACCGCAGCCGCGGATGCCAGCGCCGCGCCCAGCCGGTCGGCCGCTCCGTCCTCGCCGACGACGGCGACCTTCACCGCCGCGCCGCCGGCCGGCAAATAACCCGTCAGGTACTCGCGGGCTAGAAAGTCGGCATAGTCGCCGGCCTTCAGCATCCCGCCGCCGAGCACGGCGGCCGGGGCTGGCTGGCCGTCACTGGTCACCATCATCACCTCAGCGCTCTGGCCCGTTCGCGAACGATACGCCCCAGTAGCGCTGCTGCTGGCCGGTGCGGGCGACAGTAGTCAGCACGCCCGATGAGCGCGTCCCGCTGCTGGCGTGCCAGCGCAACGCCCGGCCGTCCTTCGTCTTCGCCGCGCCACTTTGGTCGAGCAGGTACAAGTCGCGGGAAAACTCCTGCCGGGTGTACTCCCTCGCCTGGCCGGGAAGCAGCGTCAGCACATCCCAGATCTCGACCAGGCGCACGACGGCATCGGGTTTCTTCCCGTTGCGGGCAACTACCAGCTCGTAGCCCGCGGCGAGACTCTCAAGGAACTGCTCGGCCCGGAACCGGGCCGGGCGCTGCTGCACAGCCGCCAGCAGGCCAAGCAGGACCGAGGGACGCAATCGTCGTTCCCTCTTGCGGTCGATTTCCACGACGGAATCGCCGGGCAGGACGCGGACAATCGACGGATAACTCAGCAGCCGCTCGTCTTCCTCATACAGGGACACGCCACGCTCGGGAGCCATCGCCAGCAGTTCCTTGGCGTACTCGCCCGAGGCCAGGTAGGCGGTCTCGTCGATATCGAAGCTGTCGCGTGCCTGCTGCGCGGACGCCTGCAGCTCGCCGGCCAGCCCCACGGCCGCTTCGAGCGCGCGGCGCAGGTCGCGCACCTGGCCATTCGCCGCGGCAGCCCGGGCCTTGCGCAGCTCCCGCGTCACTGATCCGGCGGATTTGAGCGCGGCTTCCGCCTTGCCCTGCGTCAGGCTCAGCGCAGCCTCGAAGGTCGTCTCTGACTCCACGGGCGCACTCCTCGGATTTGCTGGGGGGTTAGCGCGCGTCTTGGCGCACAGCAGAACCGTACCCGGAAACGGGGAGCCGCGATGCCGGTCGCGCGGTTGCCATGGTCGCGCCGTTTGTCACGCTCGTGCCAGCCGTATGGACCGGCGTGTACGGTGCGCGGCTGTCGGTCCCGGACGCTATCGTGCGGGCCATGGTGACCGTGCTCCCCGGTGAAATCGACCTCGGATCGGTTCAGGCTGCGGTAGGCCCGGCCGCCTGGGCCGCGGCGCACCGCGCGCTGGCCCAGCGGACCGGCGGGCAGGTCATGTGGCGTCCCGCCGAGACCGCGCTGCAGGGATACCTGCAGGCCAGCGACGGCTTTTTCGAGACGACGATCTACCTGGCCGCCGGCCGGACGCTGCGGTTCATCGAGAGCTCGTGCACCTGCCGGCGCGTGACCGACTGCGAGCACGCGGCGACGCTGACGCTGGCGGCCGCGGAAGCGTGCGGGCAGGACATCTCGGTTCAGGTGCCGCTTCCGTGGGAGCGCTCGCTCGCCGCGCTGCTTCCGGGCGGGAACGACGGTTCCCCGGGTCAGGCGAGCCGGACACCGCTGGCGGTCGAGGTGTCGATCCGGGACACTGACGAGGCCAGGCGGGTCCGGGAGGGTGCGGGCCGGCTGATCATCGACGCTCGGCTGGTTCAGCCGGGCAGGAACGGCACCTGGGTCGCCGGTCAGGTCGGCTGGGGCAAGCTCGACTCGCTTCGGTACTACGGTGGCTATGACCGCGAGCACATCCGCCTGCTGACGGAGCTGTACTCGACCTACCTGTCGGGCCACACCGGCTACCACACCAGCGACCAGCGCTACATCGACCTGGCGCGGTTCGAGTCACGCCACCTGTGGCCGCTGCTTGAGGAGGCAGCCGCCATCGGGCTGGCGCTGGTTTACCCGCGGCGGCTCGGGCGCCTGCCGGCCTGCGGCGCCGCGGAGCTGTGCCTGGATGTCACCGGTGGCTCGCAGCCGGGAGAGCTGGTGATCAGCCCGGTGATCCGGGTCGACGGCGGGCCGGCCGATGTGGTGCCCGTGCGGTTCGTCGGGTCGACGGGACACGGCGTCGTCTACGCCGGCCGCGCGGACGTCGAGCGGGGCGTGAACGTCTCCGGCTGGCGGTTCGGGCTGGCGTCGCTCGGCAAGCGCACGAGCAGGGAGTTGCAGGATCTCGCGCTGGCAAGCGGACGTTTGACGGTGCCTGCGGCTGAGGAGGGCAGGTTCCGCTCCGAGTACTACCCGCGGCTGAGGCAGGCGGCGACAGTCATATCCTCCGACGAGTCATTCACGCCGCCGCCGATCTCGGCGCCGACCCTGGTGCTCGGCGCCGAGTACGGTCCGGGCCATTGCGTGGATGTCAGCTTCGAGTGGCTGTACCAGATCGGGGACTCGGTGCGTCGGGTGCCGCTCGCCGCGGCCGCCGACGCAAGGGATGCGGGTTACCGCGATCCGGCAGCAGAGCGGGCCATCCTGGATGGCATCGCAGTGGCCCCGCTGGAGAAGTTCGGCCTGGCCGGCGCCGATGAGGGTGACCAAGGCGATGACCGGCTGCCGCTGCCCTTGCCGGGCGGCTCCGTGATCTGGCCGGCCGCGCAGCTTACCGGGATCGACACGATGCGGTTCAGCACGGAGCTGCTGCCGCTACTGTCGGGCCAGCCAGGGATCGGGGTGGAGATCACCGGTGAGCCCGCGGACTACCGCGAGGTCAGTGACTCGCTGCGGATCGGCGTGTCGGCCGACGAGATCTCGGGCGAGCACGACTGGTTCGACCTCGGCGTGACCATAACGGTAGACGGCCGGACGGTGCCGTTCGCGACAGTGTTCGTGGCCCTGAGCCGCGGCGAGTCGCATCTGCTGCTCGACGACGGCGCGTACTTCTCGCTCGACAAGCCGGAGCTGCGGTCGCTGGCGCGGCTGATCGAGGAAGCGCGGACACTGGCCGACTGGCCGGGCAGCCAGCTGCGTATCAGCAGGTTCCAGGCAGACCTGTGGGGTGAGCTGGCCTCGCTCGGCCTGGTCGAGCGACAGGCGGCGGCATGGCAGCGTCACGTCGATGGCCTGCTCTCCGCCGGCGTTGGCGGAGCGCAGCAGGCGGAGATGCCGGCCGCGCTGACCGCGCAGCTGCGGCCGTATCAGGCGGACGGCTTCCAGTGGCTGGCATTCCTGTGGGCCAACCAGCTCGGCGGGATCCTTGCCGACGACATGGGCCTGGGCAAGACGCTGCAGGCGCTGGCGCTGATCTGCCACGCCAGGGCAGCTGAGCCGGCCGCGCCGCCGTTCCTGATCGTGGCTCCGACGAGCGTGGTGTCGAACTGGGCCAGCGAGGCGGCGCGGTTCGCGCCAGGACTGCGGGTCGCGGTGATCAGCGAGACGCTGGCGCGCAGTGGCGGCGACCTGGGTTCGATCGTCGCGCGAGCCGACGCGGTGATCACCACGTACGCGCTGCTGCGGATGGACAGTGCCCGTTACTCCGCCGTGCAGTGGTCCGGCCTGATCCTGGACGAGGCGCAGAACGTCAAGAACCACCAGTCGCGCGTCTACCAGTGCGCGCGCACGCTGCCCGCGCCATTCAAGCTAGCGATCACCGGCACACCGATGGAGAACAACCTCATGGAACTGTGGTCGCTGCTGTCGATCACGGCACCCGGGTTGTTCCCGAGCCCAACGCGTTTCGCGGAGTACTATGCCCGCCCGATCGAGCGGCGCGGCCAGACCGAGCTGCTGGCGCAGTTGCGGAGGCGAATCAAGCCGCTGGTCAGGCGCCGGACCAAGGAGCAGGTCGCCGCCGACCTGCCGGCCAAGCAGGAGCAGGTGCTGGAGGTGGATCTGCACCCGCGGCACCGCAAGCTGTATCAGACGTACCTGCAGCGCGAGCGGCAGAAGGTGCTGGGTCTCATCGGCGACCTGAACGCCAACCGGTTCACGATCCTGCGCTCGCTGACGTTGCTGCGACAGCTGAGCCTGCACGCCGGGCTGGTCGACCCCGCCAGCGAGGACATGCCGTGCGCAAAGATCGATGCGCTGCTGGGCCAGCTCACCGAGGTGGCCGGCGGCGGGCACCGCGCGCTGGTGTTCAGCCAGTTCACCGGGTTCCTGGCGCGGGTGCGAGCACGGCTGGATGCGGCCGGCATCGAGTACTGCTACCTGGACGGGTCGACCCGCGACCGCGCGCTTGTTGTGGAGCGGTTCAAGAGCGGAGCGGCTCCGGTGTTCCTGATCAGCTTGAAAGCCGGCGGCTTCGGGCTGAACCTGACCGAGGCGGACTACTGCTTCCTGCTCGACCCGTGGTGGAACCCGGCCACCGAGGCACAGGCCGTTGACCGGACCCACCGGATCGGCCAGACGCGCAACGTCGTCGTGTACCGGCTCATCTCAGCCGGCACCATCGAGGACAAGGTCATGGCACTGAAGGCCCGGAAGGCACAGCTGTTCACCAGCGTCATCGACAGCGGCAACGAGTTCGGCGGTCCGCTCGACGCGGACGACATCCGCGGCCTGTTCTCGTAGCCCTCGTCAGCATGGCGGCTGGCGGTCCAGAGCGCTTCGGCTTTAGATCTGCGGACGTCAGGACTTCGGGCGGGCAGCGGGCTACCTGGGCGCATGGGACGGAGAATGCGAGCTGACGTTCGGCCGCGACGGGAAGCCGATGTACATCTCCGGGCCGTACGACGACGGGCTGGCGATCACCGGTAAGCTGCACCGCGGCCTTGGCGACGGGAACTACGACTTCGTCCGCATGCTGCCGGGCTGACCGCGGCCGGTCGGCCCGGCGTCCGCCTGGGCAATCCCGCCTGGCGGCTGGCCACCGGCTCTCCTCCGGCGAGATCGGCGATCGCGCCGGACGGTGCCTCGTTCCGCTTGCACGCCTCGATCACGTCGGCGTGCGCAACCCCGGTGATCCCGGGCGGTGCGGGTACCTCAGTGCCGTACCAGCGCGAGAGCAGGCGGCGGACCTGTTCCTCGTCAGCGCGGCCGAAGTGCTCTATGAGGTCGACGCGGCCGGGACGCACGACAGCGTCATCCAGCACGTCCGGCGTGTTCGTGGTCATTACGGTGAGCAACCCGTGCGGGGTGGCGATCCCGTCGAGCGCGTTCAGCAGTCCGGACAAGGTGGCGCCCGACGTGGCATCGTCGCGCGCAGTGGCGGCGTGAAACACATCGACATCCTCAAGCAGGAGCATGGACCGCGGGTTGATCTGGCTCGCCACCCGGAGTAGTTCGCCGTCGGCCTTCACGTCGCCCAGCGGCAGGTACCAGACGTCCATGCCGAAATGGCTGGCAATCGCGCGCGCCACGCTAGTCTTGCCGGTGCCGGGCGGGCCTTCGTACAGGTGGCCGCGGTGCCAGGGAATGCACTTGCGCAGGTAATCAGGCTCAGCGTCCAGGAATCTGGCGACGTCAGCGGTCAGCCGCTCCAGCTGGCCGGGCGGCAGGATGACGCTGGCCAGGTCACGCGGCGGGAGGCTGTCCAGCCGGGTCCACGAGCCCCGCCGGTCGAGCATCCGGAACGTGGCGTGCCGCGATGCCTGCCTGGAGCGCTGCAGAACCCCGGCAATCTCCGCCAGCAGCGCCTGTCGGCCAGCCAGGGACTGGGCTGTGAACATGATCTCTGGCGGCCTGGCGCGGATGCTGTCCTTGCCGTCGTCGGTGTCGTCGCGGACGTGGACCTTGATCGGGTGACCAGCGACGGTGAAGGCCTGCACTCGCGTGCCGTCGTAGCGGAGCCGCAACTCTGGTTCTGCTGCCCGGCGATCCGGCGAAAACTCGTCGGCGAACTCGTCAAAGCCGCGCCTCCCCGTCCAGGCGATCAGTGCGCGCTGTTCCCTGAGTGTCATCAGGCTCAGGACCCACTCGTGCAGGTCGTCATATATCTCGTCGTTGCCGGGGACCTTTACCGTGTAGCACGCCTGAACCCGGTAACGCCGCCGCAGCTTGCTGGCGAGAGGCCAGGCGACCTGGGCACCTGCCAGCAGCAGGGCGAGCCGTGGTGCTCGCGCCCGGAGGGCTGCAACCAGCTGATCGGTTTCCGTCATGTGGAGACGGCAGGAGTCGAACCTGCTGCCTTCTGGGTGCATGTCAGCTTCCGGGTGCACGCCAGACGCTCCGCCAGATGAGCTTCATCCCCGACTTCGTCCCTGGCCGCGCGGGCCAGGATTGGTCCACCTGTGCGACCGGAGAAGGACCGCGTGGCTGCTGGACCGCGCGGTTTGCACCGGCTATTCCTGCGCTTGCGCCCCATACAGCACTGTAGAGCGCCCTAGATCATGATGTTTCTCTACAGTAGGGCAGGAGGCAGACGCTGTCGAATGCTTAATCTGGGCTTCCCGCCCGCGACAGCGATGGTGTCCCGCCGGTTACGTCCAGAGCGTCGAGTCGGCACTCAGGTCCGGCAGCCCTGCGCAGGACTAGCGGGAGCGGCCGGCTCTGCGCTTGCCCGTTCCCGGAAGATGGCAGGTCAGCGGAAAGACGACCGCGGTGACCACCGCGACAGCCGAACCGGCCAGGTACAGCTCCTGGTAGCTGGCGTAGCGGATGG
>JAJYUU010000183.1 GCA_021792405.1 Actinomycetes bacterium | reverse complement strand
GCGACCTGGCCCGCCAGCGCGGCCTGGCCATCAGCGTCAGCCCCGGTGACCAAAGCGAGCACCTCCGACGCGCTGCGAGTGCGCAGCGCCGCGCCCAGTACGGGGTCGCCTGGCTGCGCCACAAAGCTCAGCGCTACCCGCGCGCGACGCTCAGCGTCCGGACTCATCGTGACCACCTCCGGTCACGACGATGCCCGTGCGCGTGGAAAGCCCGCTGATCCGCGATGACTCCTGTGGACAACTAGCCAGCGACAGTGCGCTAAGTGGATAACGGCGCGTTCCTCGCAGGTACCGGCCCATACCGTGACCGCGTGAGAAGTCGAAGGCGGGAACTTCACCGACTCGAGTTGGAACCTGAGGTCCGTGACTGGCTGGAAAGCCTCAGCGCGACTCCGACTACAAGCGCACGGACGAAGTCGCGGCATGCTGGCCGAGAAAGGCACCGTGTTCCGCAAGACCCGCCAGCATGACCAGCGGCAGATCGATCGCGCTGTCCGGGCCCAACAGGTCTGCGAGCGCGACCATCCCCGGTTAGCGGACGAGGTCTACGAGAGGCAGGCACGATGACCGGCTACCACACCCGGTGGGTGCTGCCGGATGCCGATGCAAGCGACCCGGAGATGATCGCCATTCGGCAGGCGCTAGCCTTCGGCAAAGCGGTCTACGACCGGCGCGCCGCACTGCAGATGAGCATCGCCGAGCTTGCATTGCGAACCGGCATGATTACCGATGAGATCGAGTGCATCGAAGAGGGCGGCACTGAGCCCACTATCCCTCTCCTTCGCCGCCTCGCCGCTGCGCTTGATGCCGACGTACGCATTACAGCCGGCGATGACCTCGGCTCCGTCGGATTCGAGTCCCACGCCGCCTGACCAGCGTTCCCATCTCCCGTGCAGGCGCCCTGTGTCTTCGCGGCACACCAGTGGACGCGCACCATCCCCGGTGCCCTGGTAAACCCAGTCGGATATCGCTGTGGCGAAACTCTCAGCTACGGCCGACGGCAAGTGAGCGTGCACACAGGCATCTCGAGAGTCCTTCACTGCTCGGAAACCTGGGTGACGCTGCGGGCGCTCGGCCGCACAATTATCGATTGTGACGAGCAGCGAGGTATGGGACGAGGAAACGGCCGAACGCTACGATGCCAGCTCCGCGGAAATGTTCGCGCCGGACGCGCTCAACCCTGCCGTGGACTTCCTGGCCCGGCTGGCCGGGACCGGCCCGGCGCTGGAGTTCGCCGTCGGTACCGGGCGGGTCGCCATCCCGCTTGCCGCCCGCGGCGTGCCAGTCGCCGGGATCGAGCTGTCAGCGCCGATGGTGGCCCAGTTGCGGCGCAAGGCCGATCAGGCAACCCTGCCGGTGCTGATCGGAGACATGGCCACAACGAGAGCTCGCGGCGAGTTCTCGCTGGTGTACCTGGTCTGGAATAGCATCAGCAACCTGCGCACACAGCCCGAACAGGTCGAGTGCTTCCGCAACGCCGCCCGGCACCTGCGCCCCGGCGGACGGTTCGTCATCGAGCTGTGGGTGCCGCCGCTGCGCCGACTGCCTCCCGGCGCGCCCGCGGTCCCGATGGTCATCGGCGACGAGCACCTGATCTTCGACACCTACGACCTGGTCACGCAGCAGTGCAGGTCGCATCACTACTGGCGCCAGGCCGACGGGAGCATGCGGTACGGGTCCGGCAACTTCCGCTACATCTGGCCGGCCGAATGCGATCTGATGGCCCAGCTGGCCGGGCTGGAACTCGAAGACCGGTTCGCCGACTGGCACGGCACGCCCTTCACCGCCGACAGCCAGAGCCACGTCTCTGTCTGGCGCAAGCCGTAGCCCGCCTGGACTCGTCCTCCGCACCGACAGGCGTTCAGGGCGCCGGGCGCCCTGAACGAAAGATCGCGCTCCGCGGCCTTGTAAGTCCACCGCCGGGGACGCAACACCTTCTATTCGGCATGACAGGCCGACCTGGGTCGCAAACATGCTGGGCGCGCAGTTGGGATTTCGCGGTGTAGGCGCCGCCGGACACCACCGTTACGCCGTGCTCGGCGAGAGGTCATCGAGCTGGGTCGGCCACTCGGAGTCGCCGGGCATCACTAAGCGCAACCCGATCTCCTGCCAGGCCGCGAGCCGCGCCCTGGTGGGCACCTCGCCGAGCCGGTCCCGCCACCGCTGGATCGCGCAGTCCAGCGCCCGGTCAGCGACCTGGCCCGCCAGCGCGGCCTGGCCATCAGCGTCAGCCCCGGTGACCAAAGCGAGCACCTCCGACGCGCTGCGGGTGCGCAGGGCCGCGCCCAGCGGCGGGCCCTCCGGGCTGTCCGCCTATGTGGCGGCCGCGGTTGCGCGCCAGATCGAGCGGGACAATCTCAATGAGCTCATCGCGGTAGCGGAAGCTGAGCACGGACCGATCACCGAGGAACAGGTAAGCGCCCGCAGGGATCAACTCCGACGTGCCCGCGAAGATCAGCCCCGTACGCATCACGGGGCTGCGTGAGCCGGGCGCGTGCCCGGCCGGCAGGCACGCTCGTGCTGGACACTGAAGGGCTTGCGAAAGCGGTCGGCCGCAGGCGCGAAGCCATCGAGTGGCTCGCGCTGGCGCGCGCCGACGACCTGCGTGTAGTCACCAGCGCGGCGAACGTCGTCGAGGTGTCCCATCCCACGATCAACCGCCCCGCCTTGGAGTGGACGCTTTCGCGCATAGTCGTGGAACCGGTGACGGAACTCATCGCCCGCCGTGCCGCTGCGATTCTTGCCGACGCAGATTTGCATGGACACGTCCATGCGATCGACGCCATGCTCAGCGCCACGGCCCTGGCAGCTACGGCCCCAGTGACCGTCCTCACCTCCGATCCCGAGGACATCTCCGCGCTGTGCGGCACCAGCGTCACTGTCATCAAGATCTGAGCAGAGCCCGTCGCGGGGAATGCACGTCTGAAGTGGGCATTCCGCAGGACACGATCGCCCTGGCGCTGCGCATGGTGGCGTGCAGTGTTCCGGCCAGCAGCCGATGGTCCGCTAGCTAGGCCAGCCACACCCTTTTCTGGGCCGAGACTGCCCGCTTTCAGGGTCGGCGCCCAGCTCCGGCGGACTTCAGCTAGCGACCCCGGACATACTCGTCACAGAAGACAGCGAACCCTTGCGTGTTGTCGAGCCGGTGGTGGACGACGGCCTGGTAGTCAGGCGACTCGTACCAGGCCCGAGCGGCTTCCTTGGAGTCAAATCTCAGCACTACGGTGACCGGGGCAGGAGCACCCTCAATCGGTTGGCTCGCATAGTCAGCGACCAGCACCTCGGCGCGATGCGCGCGAAGGGTCTCGCCAACCTCTTCCAGGTACCTACGGTAACCATCCTCATTCGTGACGGCGTAATTGGCGACAAAGTACGCGCACATAGTGACAGACCTCCTCGCCCGCTCTCCGGGCTCCATCCATCTTCGCCCGCCATGCACTCTGCCGGGGTGCAATTCGGCCCGCGGACCTGGCTAGTCGTGCTGCGAGCTGGCAAGTACCCGGGCTATGCCACCGCTGCTCGGAGCCGGTCAGCGAAGTGCCCGCGGTGCCCCCCGGCTGGCGCGATCCCGGATGAAGCCAAAGGAACCCTTGACTCCTTCCTCACATGCCAAAGTATCCTTTGGCATGTGGAGATCACCGACCCGAAGGCGATCAGGGCCCTGACTCACCCGCTCCGGCTCGACCTGCTGCAGATCCTCGGCACGGCTGGACCGGCCACAGCGGCCCAGTGCGGGCGCTTGCTCGGGGTCTCCCAGGCCAGCTGCTCCTTTCATCTGCGCCAGCTCGCCAAGTACGGGTTCGCGGAGGACGCCGGCCCAGGAAGAGATCGGCGCGAGCGGCGGTGGCGGCTCACGTACACCCGGCTATCGCTGCGGATCGGGACAGCAGGCGAAGTGGCCGTCAGGCAGCAGATCGAGCGGCTGGTGGTAGAGCGGGAGATGCAGGCGATCCTCGATTACTCGCAGCGACCGGCCGGCGCGGACCCCGAGTGGCAGCACAAGGCCGGGATCGTGACCGCGGTGGCCGTTCTGTCACCTGACGACGCCGCGTCCATCAAGGAGAAGTGGATAGCACTTCTTGCGCCGTTCGTCGCCGGCACCGGAACCGGAACCGAGCGCCCTGCGCTTCGGGCCGGACAGCGTCATGTCCGGTACTTCATGGCCGCAACACCCGCACCAGAACCCGATCCGGCAGACAAGCGAGGACGCCGTGACTGATAGCCGCATCGACTTCATAACCCAGGCCCCCGCCGTCGGCTCGATGGACGTCAGGTGGATCCACGGCGCACCTGGCCGGCAGCGCAGTAGTGACCCGCCAATCCAGGTGCATCACTATGACCAGCACACGACGATCTTGCGCGAGAGCAAGTCGGTCAGCTACGAAGCCCCGTTCCTCTACCTTATGTTCGGCAACGACCGCGCGCTGCTGCTGGATACCGGCGCCACCGCGGACGCCGCGAGGTTTCCGCTGCGCGCCACCGTCGATCAACTCGTCGCCGAGTGGCTGGCCCGGCATCCGCGCGACTCCTATGAACTGGTCGTCGCGCATACCCACGGCCACAATGATCACGTCGCAGGCGACGCGCAGTTCGCGGGCCGGGCGGCGACGCGGGTCGTAAGCCGGGAGCTTGACGCCGTGCAGCAGTTCTTCGGCTTCACGGACTGGCCAGCGCAGATCGTGACGTTCGACCTGGGTGGGCGGGTGCTGGAGGTCACGGGCAGCCCTGGCCACCATCGGGCCGCCATTACGATCTACGACCGGTGGACCGGTTTCCTGCTCACCGGCGACACCGTGCTGCCTGGCCGTCTGTACGCCTTCGACTTCCCGCAGTTCCTCGCCAGCCTCGACCGGATGGTCGCCCTCGCCGAAACCAGCGTGGTCACCCACGTGCTCGGCTGCCACGTCGAGATGACCAGGCAGCCAGGCCGCGACTACCCGCTCGGCGCCACCTACCAGCCCGATGAGCGAGCCCTGGAGATGACCGTCACCCAGCTCAGGGACGTTCGGGCGGCAGCCCATTCGGTCGCCGGGAAGCAGGGCGTCCACCGCTTCGACGACTTCGTCATCTACAACGAGCCCAGCAAGCGCGACCAGTTCAAGCTGATCGCGCGCGGCGTGCTGGACAAGATCAGGGGCAGTCGGTGAGGCGAGAACCAGCCAGTCGCAGCGCCCGATCGACAGCGTCTCGCGCGGAGACTGCGCTGACGGGCCGGTCCTCGGGTAGCCCGTGAGCCGGATCTTCGACGCGCCAGCCGCCGATCACGACAACGGGCTTGCCGGTTCGCACCGCGAGAGCGACCTCGCTGAGCGTGCCCCAGCTTCCGCCGACGGCGATGATCGCGTCGGATGTCCTTACCACCAGGCCGTTCCTGAGTTCTCCCAGTCCCGTCGGCACGGCTACCGTCAGATAGGGGTTGCCAGCCGAGCGATCGCGCCCTGGCAGCAGCCCTACGGTCGTGCCGCCACGCTCGAAAGCCCCCTGGCATGCGGCTGCCATGACTCCGCCCAGGCCCCCGCACACCACGATGGCATTCCGGTCCGCCAGCAGCCGGCCAGCCTCCCTGGCGGTCTCACACTCCTCTTCGGTGGCCTGGGCGCCTGGCCCGATCACGGCGACGTACGGCACCAGATTTGAGCGGCTCGGCGATGTCAGCACCATGGCGCATCTTTACCACCGGAGTCTCACGCGGCGGCTCCGGGCGGGGATTTGAGCGGTGGCGGCACGGGTTGCCGCTCAGCATCCGGCGGAATCCGCAAGTGACACGGCAGCCGTGACTCTGGCACACTGTGAGGCTGCATCACCGCACCGTGAGGCCGAGTCGAGAGGAGGTGCGAGACCCGTGTCGATGTTGGTTTCCGCGCCTCCTGAAGCTGGCTGAGCCAGCGCAGCCGCAGGTGGCGCCGCCTTCGAAAGGTGGCCCCGTGGTCGCAGGCATCAATAGCACCGGCTCCCGCATCGAGCGTTGTGACGCCGAGCGCACGCCTTTGATCGAACAGCTTGGCCGCGCATTCGACGCGGTGGCTGACCTGATCGGCAATATCCGCACTGACCAGTGGTCGGCTCCCACGCCATGCGCGGACTGGACGGTGCGCCGGGTGGTGACTCACCTGATCGGCATGAACCTGGACGAAGTCGAGCGGTTCTACACCGAGCACGATCTCTGGATCACCCTGCGATGACCGGACGGCCCGACCTGCCGCTCCTCCCGACAGGCAATCTCAATTCTGGCGGGCCGGCTGCCGTGACTCCGTCGCGCCATTCCCGCAGGGGATCGGCAATGGGCACCGATTGGCTGCTTCTGGCACAGGATCCCAGGGCCGGTTGGGGGCCGCTGGCAAGGAGTCTGAAAGAAGCGCCATTATGGTGTCATGGCAGCCGATCCCGAAATTCAAGGGTTTGACACGTCCCGCCCGAACATCGCTCGGGTTTACGACTGGTGGCTGGGCGGCAGGGATAATTTCGCTGCCGACCGGGCAGTTGCCGCCAACATGGCTGAGATCAACCCGGCGCTGGTGCACATGGTGCGGGATAACCGGGCGTTCGTCTGCGCCGCCGCGGCGCGCGCCGCCACGGCTGGCATCGGCCAGTTTCTTGACCTCGGCTCGGGGTTGCCTACCCAGCCGTCCGTGCATGAGGCAGTCCGGGCAGTCAGCCCGGACGCCCGGGTCTGCTACGTGGACCTGGACACGGTAGCGGCGGTGCACGCACGGGCTCTGCTGGCCAGCGGGGCCGGCCTGGCGGCCGCCGAGGCAGATCTGACCCGGCCAGGTGAGGTGCTCGCCCATCCGGATGTCGCCCAGGTGATCGACCCGGCGCAGCCGATGTGCATCGTTCTCGCCGCGGTACTGCACTTCCTCGATACGGCGGCCGCGAAGCAAGTGGCGGCCGAGTACGCCGCCCTCGCGCCGGCCGGGTCATGGCTGATCGTGTCGGTGGGACATTACGAGGATCTGGCCCTGTACGACAAGATGTGCGCTGCGTTCCCGGCTCAGCCGTATCGCAATCACGGCGCTGCGGACATCGCAGCTTGGCTGGAGGGCCTGGAACTCGTTCCCCCCGGCATCACCGAGGCGAACAGTTGGGTCAGGGGCATGAGCCCGGCGGAGCCGCCCGGCCGCGCCGGCTACACGTTGTGCGCGGCAGCGGTCAAGCCGTAGCCGCAGCTACGATGTCCGGCCTGTGCTCGGGCCGGTGCTCATAGTCCGGTGCCGAGCCACAGTGCGAGCGCGGCGGCGACCTCGGCCAGTCGCGGCCGCGGCTGGCCGGCCAGGTCGGCAGGCTGTCGACCGTGGCGGCTGGTCGGCTGTCGGCACCCGCGCCAGTACCAGCAGGCGGCGGCTCTCTGCCGCGCTGATCATCTGTCGTACGCCGAGGGCTACTTGCGTGCGGCGCGCCGGGTTCGACTGGTTCGGGGCAGCCCGCGTGTGAGGCTGCGTGCGCCGTCCTCAAACCGGGTGATTAGGTCCGGGTCAACGGCGGCTGGTCTGAGGCGGATCCCGTAGAGCATGCGGTACAGATTCTCGGTGCGGGAGTGCTCAGCCACGACCAGCAGGATGCAGCGATCTGGCGACTCAAAGCACGTGAGCAGACGCCAGGCGGCGTAGAGGTCAAGTCGGCAGACATTAAAAACAGAGGAGCCAGCGAGGCGGACGCCTGCCGCAGCGCATCCCCGGCGGCGGATGTCATCGACTGCGAGGTCTAAGGCGGCCTTGGGCTTGCCGTGGAGCGAGGAGATCTGCGCGGCTGCCAGACGCGTGGGGACAGTTGTGACAGTCAGGTGTCCTGCTGCGCGGATCCCTGGCCGAGTTGGCGGCGGGCCTGCCCCAAGTCGGCTTGCGACGGAATGTATTCGTCGGCGAGCTCTCCTGCCCGCAGCTGGCGCAGCGCCTCGGCCAGCTGCCCGTTGGCGTGATCCGCTTTGTCTTGCGCTGACCACCAGATATAGTCGCGCAACTCCCGGATCCGGCCTAGCTGTCGCAGTTCGCTGGCCAGTGCTTGCACCCGCATAAGGCTGTCCACAGTTACCTCGTGCCGCCGGTGCCGCGTGGCGGGGGTTAGCACGCCCTCGCTGCGCCACGCCTCCACCGTCGTCCGGGACACCTTGAGCAATCGGGCGGCGACCGCCACCGAAACGCTGGGAAGCTCGCTGCGGCGGTGCTCGAGGAGCACGTTCGCGGCCTGCCTGACATCGCGTTCGTCCAACCGCCCGGCGGCGATGTCAGACAGCATGGCCACTTCACCCACTATTCGTTCGGCGTGCTCATACTCGCTGGTGACCGCCACGCCAGCCCCCTTCTGAACCTGAACAGAATTATGTCATATCTGTTCAGCTCTCAACTGCTCGGCAGCATGGGCAGGGGGCGCCGACGTTACGCTAGCCGCGAAGTGCGTGCGTGATGCCTGGTTGCGCGCTGAACGCCGAGGTGCGCGAAGATGGCGGCATGCTGGGAGATCTCAGGCGCGCGCCGCGGGTTCATCTGCTGGCCGGGCTGAATGGGGGCAGGCAAGACCGCCGACGGCTTGTATTCATCGGCCGGCTCGCCTGCTCTCAGCTGCCGCAGCGCTTCCGCCAGCTGGCCGTTGGCGTAGTCAGCCGTGTCTTGCGCTGACCACCAGACATCGTCGCGCAGCTCACGAACCCCGGCCAAGTCGGCGCAGCAGCACGGCCACTTCGCCCACGATCCGCTCAGCGTCCTCGTACTCGCTGGCGAGCGGTCCTTACAGCCCGGTGCCGAGCCACAGTGCGAGCGCGGCGCCGACCTCGGCCAGCCGCGGCCGCGGCTGGCCGGCCAGGTCGGCCAGCGTCCAGGACATCCGGATGATCCGGTCCGCGCCGCGGGCGCTGACCT
>JAJYUU010000027.1 GCA_021792405.1 Actinomycetes bacterium | reverse complement strand
TGTACTGGTCCATGATCCACATCATGGCCGCGCGCCTGGCCCGCCGCCAGCCCGCGGCACCACCGGCGCCAGCACCAGCATCGCCCGCCCTGCGACAAGCGGCATGAGGTTTTTAAACAGGCTCTAACTGCCGCCTCGGCGGCCGAAGTCCGCAGCCGGGCTCGTGGCACCGCGCGGTGAGCGAGGGCAGCTGCGCCGCCGCAGGTGATCACAGCGGCCTGCACGACCTTGGCGCGGCAGCGGACCACGTCCCATGCAGCCTTGATGTCGGCGGGCGCGATGAAGCTGCCTCCGCGACGGTCAAAAGACCAGTGCTGCCGCTGACGTTCGCCCTCTAGAATCACTCCTGTTGTGCAGGCTTGTGCTGTCCTTCGCAGTTACTGTCCGTGGCGCGCAAAGCCAAGATCACGACTTCCATAATCAGCGGCCTCAGACTCGGGGTCAGGGTATTTCTCCTGATCGACGCGGCACGGGCCGGCATCTGACTGCACAATATGGACGAGCTATAAGTCGAACAGGAGAATCAAGATGCGCTACATGCTGCTGATGTGCGGCGACGAGACCGCGCCCGAGCTCGCGCCGCATCCCCTGGGCGACGACGATTCAGCCGAGCCGTGCTGGATGCCGTGGGCGCGGGAGATGCAGGCTCGCGGCGTCCTGCTGGTGGAGGGCTCGCAACTGCAGCCGAGCGGCACGGCGACGACGGTCCGCAGCAGCGGCGGCGAAGTGCTGGTCGCTGACGGGCCGTTCGCCGAGACCAAGGAACAGATCCTCGGCTATGACGTGATCGAGTGCACCGACCTGGACGAGGCCATCTACGCGGCCTCCCGGCATCCGGTTGCCCTGGCCGGCGGCGTCGTCGAGGTACGGCCGGTCCTGGCGAGCGTATGACCGCTGCGGCTGGCGAACGCATGCCCGGCAGCGGGACCGGTGCAGCGCAGGCTGCCGTGGCCGACGCGTTCCGGCAGGAGTGGGGAAAGGTCGTCGCCACCCTGATCCGGATGACCGGGAACTGGGACCTGGCCGAGGAATGCACCCAGGACGCGTTCGCCGCGGCGCTGGCCAAGTGGGCTTCCGACGGCGTGCCTGACCGGCCGGGCGCCTGGCTGACCACCACCGCGCGCAACCGGGCTGTCGACCGGCTGCGCCGCAGCAAAACCGAGACAGTCAAACTGCAGCAGGTCGCCGCGCTGTCGGTGCCGGAAGAGCCGACTTTCCAGGGCGACGGCGGCGTCCCTGACGACCGGTTGCGGCTCATGTTCACCTGCTGCCACCCGGCACTGTCGCTCGAAGCCAGGGTGGCGCTCACGCTGCGCACCCTCGCCGGGCTCACCACCGCGGAGATCGCCAGGGCGTTCCTGGTGCCCGAAGGCACCATGGCCAAGCGGCTGACCAGGGCCAAGCACAAGATCCGTGATGCGGGCATCCCGTACCGGGTGCCGCCCGCGCACCTGCTGCCCGAGCGCACTACCGGCGTGCTCGCGGTGCTGTACCTGCTGTTCAACGAGGGTTACTCGGCCTCGGCCGGGGCCGACGTGCTGCGGCCCGATCTCACCGGCGAGGCGGTCCGGCTGGGCCGCCTGCTGGCCGGGCTGATGCCGGACGAGCCAGAAGCGACCGGGCTGCTCGCGCTGATGCTGCTGCAGGACGCCCGCAGCGCCGCCCGGCTCGACGCGCAGGGCGACCTGGTCAGCCTGGAGGACCAGGACCGGACCCGGTGGGACGCGGCGAAGATCGCCGAGGGCGTCGCCCTGCTCGAGGCAGCGCTGCGGTGCCAAAGGCCCGGCCCTTACCAGTTGCAGGCGGCCATCGCCGCGTGTCACGCCGAAGCGCGGCAAGCGGCCGACACCGACTGGGCGCAGATCGCGCTGCTCTACGCAGAGCTCCGCCGGTTCGTGCCCTCCCCCGTCGTTGAGCTCAACCGGGCCGTCGCGGTCGCGATGGCTGAAGGCCCCGAAACGGGCCTTGCCCTGGTTGATCAGCTTGCCGCGGCCGGCGGTCTGGCCGGCTATTACCTGCTGCCCGCCACCAGGGCGGACTTGCTGCGCCGACTGGACCGCCGGACGGCGGCAGCGGCGAGCTACCGGGAAGCGCTGACGCTGGCCCCGACCGAACCCGAACGCCGTTACCTGGCCAAGCGGCTCTCGGAAGTCAGCTGCTGACCTCTGCCAGGCTGGCCAGTTCAGCATCGCTAAGTTCGATCGCGCCAGCGGCAACGTTCTCGAGCAGGTGGTCCGGGTTGCCGGTACCCGGGATCGCGAGCACGTGCGGGCCCTGATGCAGCGTCCAGGCCAGCCGAATCTGCGCGACAGTCGCGTCGTGCGCGCGGGCGATGTCACTAAGCTGCCGGGGCTCCGCGCCGCCCGTGCTGCCCGACTCGCCGTCACGGCCGCCGGCGCCGGGTCGGCGAGCGCCGGCGATTGCGAAGAACGGAACGAACGCGATGCCCTGTTCGCCACAGGCTTGCAGCAGGGCGCGCGTTTCGGGCCGCCGGTCGCTGACGCTGTAGGCATTCTGCACGCAGACCACCGGCGCGATGGCCTGGGCCTGCGCTAGGTGGGCTGGCTCTACCCCGGATATACCGAGGTGGCGGATCAGCCCGGCGGCGCGCAGCTCTGCCAGCGCGCCGAAGTGCTCGGATATCGAGTGCACGCTCGCCTGCCGACGGTAGTTCACCACATCCAGGTGGTCGCGACCGAGCTGGCGCAGGTTCTCCTCGACCTGACCGCGCAGCTGGTCCGGGCGCGCGGCGTTGGTCCAGTTGCCCCAGGTATCGCGGCCAGGGCCGACCTTGGTGACGATGACCAGGTCGTCCGGGTAGGGCGCGAGCGCGGTGTTGATCAGCTCGTTGGCGCAGCGAATCGCGGAGAAGTAGAAGGCGGCCGTATCGATGTGGTTGACCCCGAGGTCGACCGCCCGGCGCAGCGTCGTGATGGCCCGGCCGCGGTCGCTCGGCAGTGCGCCGTCGGCGAAGGCCGGCCCATCCTGGGTCAGGCGCATCGAGCCGAAGCCCATCCGGTTGATGACGAGGTCGCCAAGCGTCCAGGTACCTGCGGCGGCTGCACTGGTCATTGCGCGACACTATCCGCAGCCGTTCCGCTAACGTCAACCTGCCGCCGGGGCTATCCGGCAACGGGCGCATACTTGGCCAGAACCCCGCCGCCATCTCTGCCGGAGGCAGCCGTGCTCTTCCCGACCTCACTCGTGGGCAGCTACCCGCAGCCGGACTGGCTGATCGACCGGGGCAGGCTAGCCGGGCGGTTCCCGCCGCGGGTGCGGGCCACCGAACTGTGGCGGGTCGGGCCGGAGTTCCTGGAGCAGGCGCAGGCCGATGCCACGCTGCTCGCCATCCGCGCCCAGGAGGATGCGGGCCTCGACATCATCACCGACGGCGAGATCCGCCGGGAGAGCTATTCCAACGCGTTCGCTACCGCTCTCGACGGCATCGACATCGACAACCCGGGCACCGCGCTGGACCGGAGCGGGCACCCCAACCCGGTACCGCGGATCACCGGACCGATCAGCCGCCGCCACCCGGTCAACGTCGAGGCGGTGAAGTTCCTCCGGGCGCACACCGACCGCCAGATCAAGGTCACCGTCCCCGGCCCGTTCACCATGGCAGAGCAGGCTCAGAACGATTACTACCCGACCAAGGAGGAGGCGGCCTTCGGCTACGCGGCGGCAGTGAACGCCGAAGTCGCCGACCTGTTCGCGGCCGGCGCCGACATCGTGCAACTGGACGAGCCGTACCTGCAGGCCAGGGCCGAGACGGCGAAGGGGTACGGGCTGGCCGTGGTGAACGCGGCGCTGGCCGGCGCCGCCGGCACCACCGCCGTGCACCTGTGCTTCGGCTACGCGGCGATCATCCACGACCGGCCGTCGGGCTACTCATTCCTGCCGGAACTGGCGGCGAGCTCAGCCGACCAGATCTCCATCGAGACCGCGCAGTCCGGCCTGGACTGCGGTGTGCTCGCCGACCTGGCGGGCAAGACGATCATTCTCGGGGTGCTGGACCTGAGTACCCCGGACGTCGAGAAGCCGGAGCAGATCGCCGCGCGGGCACGGCGGGCGCTGCCCTACGTGCCGGCCGAGAAGATCGTGCTGGCTCCCGACTGCGGCATGAAGTACCTGCCCAGGGACTCGGCGGACGGCAAGCTGACAGCGCTGGTGCAAGCGGCTCAACTGCTCAGAAGCGAGGTCGCTGGCTAGCGGCCGGCCGGTACCGCCCGTTCCCGTCCTGGTCGCTAGCGGGGTACTCGCTGGCCGCATGGCTTCGGGATGCAGTAGTGTGGAAGCACCTGGAGAGATTTGACAGACAGCTTGGCGACCAGGTCAAAAACGCCTAAAGAGTCCGCGCCATGACCGCGTCTCTTCTGGCTAGCAGGGGAGAGGCGGGTCGAGTGGCAGTCGTCAGTGATATCAGGCGCATGCTGGATGAGCGGATCCTGGTCCTGGATGGCGCCTGGGGCACCATGCTGCAGACTGCCGGGCTCGCCGCCAGGGACTACCGGGGCGAGATCTTCGGAGAGCACCCCCGCGATGTGGCCGGTGACCCGGACGCCCTGAACCTGACCAGGCCAGACGTGGTGCTGGATATCCACCGCCAGTACCTGGCGGCCGGCGCGGACATCACCACGACGAACACGTTCACGGCGACGAGCATCGGCCAGGCCGACTACGGGCTGGCGGCGTCCGTCCGGGACATGAACCTGGCCGGCGCCCGTCTGGCCAGGCAGGCGGCGGACGAGGCGGGCGGCAAGCTGGTGGCCGGCTCGGTCGGTCCGCTCAACATCACCCTGTCACTGTCGCCGCGGGTCGACGACCCCTCCTACCGGACCGTCACCTTTGACCAGGTCCATGCTGCTTACGCCGAGCAGATCGGCGCGCTCGCCGAGGGCGGCGTCGACCTGCTGCTGATCGAGACGATCTTCGACACCCTGAACGCCAAGGCGGCGATCGCGGCGGCCAGGGACGTCGCACCGCAGCTACCGCTCTGGATCTCGGTCACCATCGTCGACCTGTCCGGCCGGACCCTGTCCGGGCAGACAGTCGAGGCGTTCTGGACCTCAGTCGAGCACGCTCAGCCGCTCATCGTCGGGGTGAACTGCTCGCTCGGCGCCGCGGAAATGCGCCCGCACGTCGAGGAACTGTCCCGGCTGGCCGGCACCTACGTCAGCAGCCACCCCAATGCTGGCCTGCCGAACGCCTTCGGCGGGTACGACCAGCAACCGCACGAGACCGCGGCGCTGCTGCGCGGGTACGCCGACGCGGGGGCGGTCAATGTCGTCGGCGGCTGCTGCGGGACGACGCCGGCGCACATCGAGCAGATCGCGGCCGCAGTCGCCGGCCTGCCGCCGCGCGTGATCGCCACCCCCCCGCCCTCCTCCCGGTTCAGCGGCCTCGAGCCATTCGAGATCGGCCCGGACACCGGTTTCGTGATGATCGGCGAGCGGACGAACGTCGCGGGTTCGGCCCGGTTCCGCCGGCTCGTCGAGGCCGGCGACAACTCCGCGGCCGTCGGCGTCGCGCTCGAGCAGGTGCGCGGCGGCGCGAACCTGCTCGACGTGAACATGGATGCCGACCTGCTCGACGGCGAGCAGGCGATGACCTCGTTCCTCAACTACATCGCGACCGAGCCGGAGATCGCCCGGATCCCGGTCATGATCGACAGCTCACGGTGGGAGGTGCTGGAGGCCGGCCTCAAGTGCGTGCAGGGCAAGGGCGTCGTGAACTCGATCAGCCTCAAGGAAGGCGAGGAAGAGTTCCTGCGGCACGCCGGGCGCATCCGCGGCTACGGCGCCGGCGTGGTGGTGATGGCCTTCGATGAGCAGGGTCAGGCGGACACCGTCGAGCGGAAGGTGTCCATCTGCGGCCGGGCCTATGACCTGCTGACTCAGCAGGCTGGCTTCGCGCCGCAGGACATCGTCTTCGACCCGAACGTGCTCGCCGTTGCGACCGGCATCGAGGAGCACAACGGTTACGCCAGGGCATTCATCGATTCCCTGCCGCTGATCAAGCAGCGCTGTCCCGGTGCGCGGACCAGCGGCGGGATCTCGAACCTGTCGTTCTCCTTCCGGGGCAACGACGTGGTCAGGGAGGCCATGCACTCGGCATTCCTGTTCCACGCGATCAGGGCCGGCCTCGACATGGGCATTGTGAACGCCGGCCAGCTCGTGGTCTACCAGGACATCCCGGCCGAGCTGCTGGAGCTCGTCGAGGACGTGATCTTCAACCGGCGGCCGGATGCCACCGACCGGCTGGTTGCCTTCGCCGAGACGGTCAAGGGCTCGGGCACCAAGCGCGAGATCGACTTGTCCTGGCGTGACGCGCCGGTCGAGAAGCGGCTGGCGCACGCGCTGGTGCACGGCATCGTGGACTTCATCGAGGCCGACACCGAGGAGGCCAGGCAGCTCGCCGACCGGCCGCTGGACGTCATCGAGGGTCCGCTGATGGACGGCATGAAGATCGTCGGCGACCTCTTCGGGTCCGGCAAGATGTTCCTGCCCCAGGTGGTCAAGAGCGCCCGCGCGATGAAGCGGTCGGTGGCTTATCTCGAACCGTTCATGGAAGCGGAGAAGGAGCAGCTTGCCGCCGCTCAGGCTGCGAGCGGGAACGCGCCGTCAGCGGCCGGCCCATCGTCGGGCCGCTCGCAGGCCAGGATCGTGCTGGCCACGGTCAAGGGCGACGTGCACGACATCGGCAAGAACATCGTCGGCGTCGTGCTGGGCTGTAACAACTACGACGTCATCGACCTCGGCGTGATGGTGCCCGCCGCGACGATCCTGGATACGGCGGTTGCCGAGGGCGCGAGCGCCGTGGGGCTGTCGGGCCTGATCACGCCGTCGCTGGACCAGATGGTGAGCGTGGCGCAGGAGATGCAGCGGCGCGGCCTGCGGCTGCCGCTGCTGATCGGCGGCGCAACGACGTCCCGCCAGCACACTGCCGTGCGCATCGCGCCCGCTTACGACCAGCCAACGGTGCACGTGCTGGATGCCTCCAGGGTTGTGGGCGTGGTCTCGGCCCTGCTCGACCCGGTGCGCTGCGCCGAACTCGACGAGGCGAACCGCGCCGAGCAAGAGCGGCTGCGGACCGAGCACGAACAGAAGCAACGGCGCCCGCTGCTGCCGCTGTGGCAGGCGCAGGCCAACCGGGAGAAGGTGAGCTTTGCCGACCTGGCCGTGCCGTCGTTCACCGGCACCACCCTCATCGAGCCTGACCTGCGCAGGCTGCGCGAGCTGATTGACTGGCAGTTCTTCTTCCTGGCCTGGGAGCTCAAGGGCCGGTACCCGGCCATTCTCGAGCAGCCGGCCGCCAGGGACCTGTTCGACGATGCCAGCGTGCTGCTGGACGAGATCATCGACGGCGGCCTGCTGCGGGCCCACGGCGTCTACGGACTCTGGCCCGCGCACGCCGAGGGCGATGACATCGTGGTGGACCACGAGCCGGGGCGGCCGAGCGTGCGGTTCCCGATGCTGCGCCAGCAAGTGGCCAGGACCGACACCCGACCGAACCGCTGCCTGGCTGACTACGTCGCACCGCAGGCCGACCACCTGGGCGCGTTCGCGGTGTGCGTCAGCGGCGCGGAGGACCTCGCCGGGCGGTATGAGCGCGAGCGCGACGATTACCGCGCCATCATGGTCAAGGCCCTGGCTGACCGACTCGCCGAGGCGTGCGCGGAGCACACCCACCTGCAGGCCCGCCGCGCCTGGTACGAGCCGGGCTCCGCGCCGACGATCGAGGAACTGCACGCCGAGCGGTTCCGCGGCATCAGGCCCGCCTTCGGCTACCCGGCCTGCCCGGACCATTCGGAGAAGCAGAAGCTCGTCGACCTGCTCGACGCGGGCCGGATCGGCGTTGGTCTTACCGACTCGTTCGCGATGACTCCGGCGGCGAGCGTCAGCGGCCTGCTGTTCGCGCACCCGGCCGCCCGCTATTTCGCGGTCGGGCGGATCGCCAGGGACCAGGTCGACGACTACGCGGCCCGCAAGGGCGTCCCGGTCTCCGAGGTCGAGTACTGGCTGCGGCCGAACCTGTCCTACGAGCCAGCCGCCGCTACCGAGCAGACTGCACGTTAGCCGCTAGCCGCGCGCCGGTCAGGCCGGCCGAGTCAGCCAGTCGACACCCACCGGAAACAGGTACCGGTCGGCGGCGGCGTTCAGCACCCGGCGGGCCTGGTGGAAGTGCTCGGCGTTGTCCCGCAGCGCGGTGGCCGAAACTGTGCTGGCTGCATTGGGGCTGGCTGCATCGGGGCCGACTGCAAGAGGGCTGGCCGGGATCGGGGCGGCTGGAGCAGCGGCGGCAGGCAAGGCCGGAGCGGCGGCGGCAGGCAAGGCCGGAGCGGCGGCGGCAGGCGAGGCCGGAGCGGCGGCGGCAGGCGAGGCCGGAGCGGCGGCGGCAGGCGAGATCGCGTAGCGGCCGGCGTGCCTGGCCGCGAGCCGGTACCAGCCCGCCCCAAACCACTCCAACAGCTCCGCTGGCCCGAGATCGGCGACCGGCGGGCTGGCCAGGCCGGTCGTCCTGGCAAGCCGAGCCGGGTCGAGCCTGCCGGTCAGGGCACGCTCGATCGCGGCCGGGAAGACTCCGCTCAGGAAGAGCGCGAGATCGCCCAGGCGGCGCCACACCGGCGCGCGCTCCGGCTCGGGCAGTGACTCGAGCAGCATGGCCAGCCTGCCGAGGTCGAGATCGTTCCAGCGGCGCCGGCGCAGGCCCTGGGAGGTGCGGGTGACGATCACGCCGCCGGAGGACCGTGAGAACGACGCCAGCAACTCGGCGAGGAACAACCGGTGCGCAGCGCTGGCTAGGTAGGCGGCTAGCTGCGGGCCGTCGAAGACCGGCACTCGCAGCCTGGGTGCGGTGCGCTCCGGGGCATATGCGCTGGTCTGGAGGTCAGCTGCGATCCGGTGGATGGCTGCGGCGAAGACCAGGAACGGGGAGATCAGCGTGAACCGCTCGGCCGAACCGGCCGAGGCGAGGTTCAGCAGGCCTGCTGAGACCGCCGGCCGGTCCAGCACGTCCAGCAGCAGCTCCGGAGCGCGGCGCAGGGCGGCCAGCCGGGCCTGCGCTGTGGCGGCCGGGACCTCGTCCGCGTGCACCAGCGCGCGCAGGTCGGCCTCGGTGAGATGGCTCAGGTACGCGGCGCCTACCCGCTCGAGATCATCCATCACTCCATTGTCAGCCAGAATCGGCGATCTGGCACGAACCGCCTGGTCACAGGCATAGTTCGGGGAGCGATGCGATGCGCGGGCCGGTCCAGCCCGGCTCGCGCCGACGGTCGCCGTGCTCGTGCCAGTCGGGGCCGGCCAGCAGCACGGCGCGCATCCCGACGGCACTGGCCCCGGTCAGTTCCTGCCCGCCGCCGTCGCCGACGTAGACACACTGGGCTGGCTCGGCCCAAAGGCCAGCCGCGACCTTGAGGAATAGCCGCGGGTCTGGCTTGCGCGTTCCCTCTACGCAGGAGAAGACCGGCACGTCGATGACCCCGGCAAGCGGCAGCCGGTGCCAGGCGTCGGGAAGCTCCGATGTGCAGTCAGAGACCAGGCCCGTCCGCAGTCCCTTGGCACGGATCCCGCGGATCACCGCGAGCGCCTCGGGGCGCAGCGTGAACATCGACTCCTGGACAGTCCGGCGGACGCGCGCGGCCTTCTCGAGCTGCGCGCTGGTGAGCCGGACGCCCAGTCGCTCCGCGAGCGCTTGCATGGTCTGCCGCACGTCGCCGAGCGCACCGCTGATCCGCTCGGGAAAACTGTCGTCCAGCACCCGCACGAGCGAGGCGGCGGGTACGTCCAGCACGTCAGCGAGCCGTTCGGCGTTGCTCGCCCAGGCCTCGCTCGGGCTGACCGGCGTGAGCGTGCCGAAGAAGTCGAACACCACTGCGGACATGCCATCCGTAAGCCCGGCCATGGCACCATCCTGGCAAACCAGCCGCGCGGTCGCAGCGGCGCGGGCAGCCGGGCTGACGCCGGCCCGCATTGAGGATGCCGAGCGGGCACTAGCCGAAGCCCAGCCGGGATGATCTTCATGGGTGCCGAGTTGGTGGCACTCCAGGCCCATCAACTCGGCACCCACAGGCTGCCTCTGCCGCGAGCTAGCGGCTGCCGGCCTACATCCGCACCTTGAAGTACATGGTCGGATGCCAGTACGCGTTCATCCGGTGGTATCCGACGCGGGTGCCGGGCTCTTCCGCGCCGAACGTCAAGTTCCCCCAGGCGTACAGCTCGACGTGACCGGTGCCGAAGAAAGCCAGGTCACCTCGCTTTGCCTGGGACTTGGGGATCCGGATCAGCCGCCAGCTGCCCAGCATCTCGTAGGTAGTGCGCGGCAGCCGCACGCCGCGTGCCCGGTAAGCCGCGTACACCAGGCCGGAGCAGTCGAACCCGGCGGGGCCGGTGCCGCCCCAGATGTAAGGCTTGCCCCGCTGGTGCAGGGCCCAGAACCAGATCGACAGTCGCAGGCTCCTGACCGAGGTCCTCCTGGCCGTGGCCGCGACATCGGCCCTTGCGGGAGTCGGCTGAGATAGTCCGACGGATGCGACGAGCAAAACGAGGACCGCGAGCGCGGCCTGCACCGCGCTGCGCAGCTGAGTTGAGAATCGTTTCGGCCCGCAGCGCGGAATGCGTTCGTTCACACGTTACTTTCTGACGGAGTTACGCCTGGGCGACACACAGGCGCCTAACCTGGGGGAATGTACCAAGTCAGGGGCGCGCGGAAACACCGCAGAGCGAGCGAACTAACCGCTCTCGGCAATTCCGGGATAGCCAGGTGGGCCAATTGACAATTGATCATTCCAGCCCAAACACCGGCAATTGAGTGTCCGTATTACACCAGAGCTCAACGGATTGGCCGGATAAGGCCCAGGGCAGCTCTCTCAGGCTAACGACGAGACCGCGCGCCGACAAATTTTGCCAAATCTTGACTCTGTTTCCTGCTTACCGGCCAGCCCGGCGACTGCAGAGGCCTCAGTCGCCGAGTTCGGAGCGCCGCCGGGCGACGTAGTCGGCAAGCTCGGCGCGCACCGCGTCGTCGAGTGGCGGCTGCTCGTACGCGGCCAGGGTCCTCGTGGCTATCTCACCAGCCCGCGCGGTGGCGTCCTTGCCGCCGAGCTTCAGCCAGCGCTCGTAGTTCGCCGTCGAGGACAACAGCGGCCGGTAGAAGCAGTCACGGAACCGCTCCATGGTGTGCTGCGCGCCGAGGAAGTGACCGCCGTGCCCGACCTCGGTGTGCGCGCCGAAGGCCAGCGACGCCTCATCGATCTCCAGCGGCGTGAACTCTACCTGCAGCATCCGCAGCAACTCGATGTCGACGATGAACTTGTCGTAACTCGACACCAGCCCCCCTTCGAGCCAGCCCGCCGCGTGCATGACCCAGTTCGTGCCGGCCAGGAACGTCGGCAGCAGCGTCATCAGCGACTCGTAAGCAGCCTGCGCGTCGCAGGTCTGGCTGGAGTTCAGGCCGCCGCCGGTCCTGAAGGGCAGGCCGAAGTGCCGCGCTAGCTGCCCGGTGCACAGCAGCCCGATCGCGGACTCCGGCGTGCCGAAGCTAGGCGAACCCGACTGCATGTCGATGTTGGACAGGAACGACCCGAATATCACCGGGCAGCCGGGCCTGATCAGCTGGGCCAGCGCGATCCCGGAAAGCGCCTCCGCGAGCTGCTGGACCAGGGCGGCGGGGATCGTTACCGGCGACATCGCCCCCATGAGCAGGAACGGGGTGAGAACCACCGGCTGCATTGCGGCACAGTACTCAAACTGGGCGTCCAGCATCCGGTCGTCCCAGCGCAGCGGTGAATTGCAGTTGATCAATGAGATCGTCGCGGGAACCGACTCGATCGCGGCGCGACCGCCGAACAGTATCTCTGTCATCGCGATGGTGTCCGCGGCATTAGGCCCGGACACCACGTTCCCCATGTAGATCTTGTCGGTCAGGGTCTGCAGCGCGAAGACCATGTCCAGGTGCCGGGAGTCAAGCGGCGCATCGTTCGGCTCGCAGATGACTCCCCCGGCGGAATCCAGCTCGCCGAACGACTGCGCCAGCATGCACAGCCGGCGGAAGTCGTCCATCGTCGCATCGCGCCGCACGCCGCCCTCGCGTACGAACGGCGAGCCGTAAACCGCGCCGAAGACCATGTCGTCGCCGCCGATGTGCACGTTGTTCGCCGGGTTCCTGGCCTGCACGTCGAACTCGCGCGGTGCCAGTGCCACCTGCTCGAGCACGAAGTCCGGATCGAGGTACACGACCTCCCCATCGGTGCGCTGGCCGGCCTTGCGGAACAACTCGACAGCCTCGGGCTTGGCGAACTGGACGCCGATCTCGGACACGATCCTGCGCCAGCCCTTGTCGAGCACTCCGATCGCGTCGGGCGACAAGATCTCGTACCTCGGCATCGTGTTGCGGAACATTTCCACCTCGAGACTGCGACAGAACGGCTGCCGGAAAGCGCCGCCTTGACCCGCCGGAACGTGCGAATCTAGGATCACATCGTAGAACAAGGTTCCGTAGTATGGAACTACCAAAATACCGCAAAAAGGCCGCCGTGACCTCTCCGACCGGAACCCAGGCCGTCGACCGGGCGGCTCAGCTGCTCATCGAGGTTGCCCGGCATCGCGACCCGGTCACCTTCACCGAACTGATCACCGCCAGCGGGCTGGCGAAGAGCACCACGTCGAGGCTGCTGGCCGCGCTGGAGCGCAACGGCCTGGTCCGGCGCGACCTGACCGGCCGGTTCTCCCCCGGCGAGGTGTTCGTGTCCTATGCCTGGCGTGGGGGCGCGGAGGCTGACCTGGTGAGCGTGGCCCAGCCGGTGCTCGCCGCGCTGGGCGAAGAAACCGGCGAGACGGTCAACCTGGGCGTGGCCCGCGACGGCGGCCTGGTCGAGCAGATCGCCCAGGTGGACAGCAAGTACCTGATCGGCGGCACTAACTGGGTGGGCCTGCGGGTGCCGTTGCATTGCGCCGCGCTCGGCAAGGCCCTGATCGCCTTCGGCGGCGCCGAACTGCCCGGCGGCCACCTGGAGCAGCGCACGGATCGGACCGTCACCAGCCGCGCCGCGCTCGCCGACGAGCTCACCGCGGTGCGCGAGCGCGGCTACGCGGTGACCGTCGAAGAGCTCGAGCCAGGGCTGGTCGCGGTCGCGGCGCCGGTGTTCGCCGACGGCGGCATCGTGATCGGTGCGCTGTCAGTATCCGGACCCGCTAGCCGACTGACGACCGCTGTGATTCCGGCAGCCGCGAGCAATTGCATGGCGGCCGCCCGCTCACTGTCCGTGCTACTGGGCCATGACCAGCCCGCTCGCGGAGTTCAGCATGCCGCCCTCGCCAGTTAAGGAAGAAGGTGCCTCGTGACCACGGACGAGATGCTGCGCCAGCTCTATGGCTTCACTCTCACCGGCAACGGCCCTGAAGTGCTCAGCCTCACCAGGCAGGGGCTCGAACTAGGCCTCGGGCCGGAGACGCTGCTCTACGAAGCGCTCATCCCCGCGCTCGAGGAGGTCGGCGCGCGGTTCGAGCGGGGCGACTTCTTCGTGCCCGAGATGCTCATAGCCGGCAAGGCAATGGCCGGGGCGCTGGAGATCCTGCGGCCGTTGCTGGCCGAGACCGGCGCCCAGACGATCGGCAAGATCGTGATGGGCACGGTGAAGGGTGACGTGCATGACATTGGCAAGAACCTGGTCAACATCATGTTCGAGGGCGCTGGCTTCGAAGTGATCGACCTCGGCGTACAGGTGGCACCGGAAAAGTTCCTGGACGCCATCAGGGAGCACCAGCCGGACATCGTCGGGTTCTCCGCCTTCCTGACGACCACGATGCCGATGTTCAAGGCGAACATCAACGCGCTGCAGAAGGCCGGGATGCGCGATCAGGTCATCGTGATGGTCGGCGGCGCGCCGGTCACCCAGGAGTATGCGGACGTGGTTGGCGCCGACGGGTATGCCGCCGATGCCTCGGCCGCCGTGGTGCGCGCGAAGGAACTGCTGCGGGCGCGCCGCGCTGTCGCGCCCGCCTGACTGAACATGCCGCCCGCACCCCGACCGCCAACTAGCGAACGGATCTAGCCCCGATGGAAACAGTCCTGTCCTCGGCGAGCCGACAGGTGCGGATCGGCGGGGAGAACCCGTTCTGCATCATCGGCGAACGGATCAACCCGACCGGCCGCAAGATCTTCCAGGAGCAGTTGCGGCGCGGTGATCTGGCCAGAATCGAGATCGACGTGGCCGAGCAGCTGGCCGGCGGCGCGATGGTACTCGATGTGAACATGGGCGCTCCGCTGTGCGACGAGGCGGAGCTGATGACCCGCGCGATCCGGCTGATCCAGTCCCGCTGCGATCTGCCGCTCTGCCTCGACTCCTCGATCGTCGAGGTGCTCGAGGCCGGGCTTGCCGCCTACCAGGGCAAGGCCCTGGTCAACTCGGTCACCGCTGAGGACGACCGGCTGGACGCCATCCTTCCGCTGGTCAAGCGTCATGGCGCGGCTGTCATCGGGCTGCCCAACGACGAGGAGGAGATCCCTGAAGAGCCGACCAGGCGGCTGGAACTGGCCCGCAAGATCGTGGACGTGGCCACCGGCACGTACGGCATCGCGATCGAGGACATCGTGATCGACCCGCTGGCCATGCCGGTCGGCGCCGATACCTCCCTGGTCCTGCGCACGCTGGAGACGATCGAACTGCTCCGGGACGAACTGGGCGTGAACATGGCACTCGGCGCGTCGAACGTGTCGTTCGGGATGCCCGACCGCGGCGCGATCGGTGCCGCGTTCCTGCCAATGGCAATCGCCAGCGGTCTCACCAGCGCCATCATGGACGCCCGGTCGCAGCAGCTGGTGCAGGCGGTGAAGGCGGCCGACCTGCTGACCAACCGGGATCCGTGGGGCGCCGCGTGGATAGCCGCGCACCGGGCCCGCCAGGCCGGCCCGGGACCGGCGGCACGGTGACACAGGACGCAGTGACACAGGACGCGGCGACGCGCGCGACGGCGGGGCCGGAGGCCAGCCAGCCCGCCCGGGTCGAGCTGTGGTTCCAGCCTGGCGGGCTGCGAGTGCGGGTGCCGCCCGGCGTCACCGTGTTTGATGCGGCTAGCTGGAACGGCATCGCGATCGACTCCACCTGCGGCGGCCACGGCACTTGCAAGAAATGCAAGGTCCGAGTGCTGGACGGCAGCATGCCGGTCTCGCCGCTGGACGCCCGCGCGTTCTCGCCGGACGAACTGCGGGCCGGCTGGCGGCTTGCCTGCCGGGCGCTGGCTGACGCCGACCTGCAGGTTGCCGTCCCGCCGCTGGTGACCAGGCCGAAGGCGGCCACGGTGGGCGTCGGTCGCCAGGTCATCCTGCGGCCGGCCGCGCAGAAGCGCTACCTGGAACTGGCCGAGCCATCGCTAGCCGATCAGCAGACCGACATCGAGCGGGTGCTGGCCGCGCTGGACGATCTCGAACTCCGCGTGGACCTCACGATGCTGCGCTACCTCGGCCGCCGGCTGCGGGCCGCCGACTTCAAGGTGACCGCGGTCATCGTCGATGACGTGCTGATCGACGTGCAGGCCGGCGACACTACCGGACGTTTGCTCGGCATCGCCTTCGACCTTGGCACCACCACGGTCGTCGCCACCTTGCTGGACCTGGCCACCGGGACGCCGCTCGCGGTGGCCTCGATGCTGAACAAGCAGCAGCCGTTCGGCGCCGACGTGATCACCCGGATCAGCGCCACCATGCTCGATCCTCGCGCGCTCGACACGCTGAGCGCGCTCGCCCGGCAGACGCTCGGCGAACTGGCTGCCGAGGTGTGCGCGCAGGCGGGCGCCGACCCGGCCGACGTGACCGAGATCGCCATCGCGGGTAACGCGACGATGACGCACATCGCGCTGGGCATCGACCCGGAGCCGCTCGGCGTGGCGCCGTTCATCATGGCGGCACGCGAGCTTCCGGAAGTGCTCGCTGCCGAACTAAACGTGCCCGCTCACCCGCGGGCCCGTGCCTTCGTTTTCCCGGCCTTCGGGGCATACGTCGGCGGCGACATCACGGCCGGACTGCTTGCCTCGGGAATGAACCGGGACGCCAGGATCCGGCTGTTCATCGACATCGGCACCAACTGCGAGATCGTGCTCGGCAACCGCGACTGGCTGCTTGCCACGGCCGCGCCGGCCGGCCCGGCGTTCGAGGGCGCGGCCATCCGGTGCGGAATGCGCGCCGCGGACGGGGCCATCGAAGGCGTTGCGATCGGCCCCGGCGATGTGAAACTGACCGTGATCGGCGACTGCCAGCCTACTGGCCTGTGCGGATCCGGCCTGGTCGACACTGTTGCCGAGCTGGCCAGGGCGGGCCTGCTCGATCGCTCCGGCCGCCTGGTACCGGACGAGGTGGCCGCCGGCCTGCAGCCGGCCCTGGCCCCGCGGCTGACCATGCTCGGCCAGGAGCGTGTCTTCGTACTGCATTGGCTCGGCGAACCCGGCGACGCCGCTGCCTCGGTCTACCTGTCGCAGCGCGACATCCGCGAGCTGCAGTTCGCCAAGGCGGCCATCGCGACCGGCTGGCGGGTTCTGCTCGACGAAGCCGGGCTCGCCGAGAGCGACATCCAGCAGGTGCTGCTGGCCGGCTCGTTCGGCAGCTACCTGTCACCAGCGAGCGCGATCGCCCTCGGCCTGGTGCCGAAGCTGCCGGTGCTTCGCGTGGTCAGCGCCGGCAACGTGGCCGGCGAGGGCGCCAAGATGGCGCTGCTGTCGGTTCGCGAGCGCGCTGGCGCACTCGCCCTGCTCGGGGAGGTGAAATATGTCGAGCTCTCCGACCGCGACGGGTTCAACGACGCATTCGTCGATCAACTGCAGTTCCCGGCCTGACGACACCGGCCGGAGTAATCCCCGTTCCCGTCCGGGCGAGGTACCCGCGACGGCCGCTGTCGCCGTGATCGCCTGCGGTGCGCTGGCCGGGACGGTACGCGAGATCGTCGCGCGGCGGGGCTGGGCGGCCGAAGTGCATCCGCTGCCTGCCATGCTGCACAACCGGCCGGAGCGGATCGGACCGGCCGCGGCCGGGCTCGCCGCCGCACTTCAGGCGCGCGGGCTGCGCGTCGTCCTCGGCTACGCCGACTGCGGCAGCTACGGCGCGCTGGACGAACTGTGCGAGCGGCTCGGCCTCGCCCGGCTGCGCGGGCTGCACTGCTATGACGTGCTCGGCGGCGCTGACCGCGTGCGCGCGCTGTTCGAGCGTGAGCCCGGCACCTACCTGCTGACCGACTTCCTGGTGCGGAGTTTCGCCACGACAGTGCTGGCCGGCCTGGGGCTCGACCGGCACCCCGAGCTGTGGGGCGACTACTTCGGGCATTACCGCAGGCTGGTCTGGCTTGCACAGGACCGCACGGATGTGCTGACGGAGCGGGCCGGGTGGATCGCGGCGCGGTTCGGCCTGCCGTTGCGCATCATCGAGGTAGGCACCGCCGGCCTGGAGCGCGAGCTAGAGCAACTGCTGGCGGCTAAGCACGGCGTAGCCAAGCACGGCTGCCGCGTTAACACGTAAATAAGTGCACCGTTTCGGGCTAAAGATCCTTCGAGATCATGGCGCAGGCGGCGGGTGCCAGCGGACGGGCAGGCCGTGCGCCGGAGCGGTGCCAAGCACCCGCCGGTACCCGCCGGGCCAGGTCGTCAGCGTCACCGGGCACCCGCCCTGCCGCGACTGCTCCAGGTAGAGGTAGGCAAACCGGGCGGTGCCAGTGGCAGCCATGCCGAGCGCCCCGACGCCCTCCGCCAGCTCAGTCCGCTGTGCCTCGCTCAGGTACTGGCGGAAGATCGAGTGCCAGAGCACCGTCCAGCTGCCGGGTTCCAGCGTGAGCCTGGCGAGAGTGTCCGACGCGGACTCGGCCCTGAGCTCGGCGGGAACCCGCTCGGCGATCTCGAATGCGCCGCGCAGGCGGCTGAGCCGCTCAGCCTGGTCGGGCCAGACGTAAGCGGTCAGCGTGAGGCGGCCCTGAGCGGTCAGCGGATCGATCGGCGCGAGGTCGCCGCCAACTCGCTCAACGACCTCGATCCGGCTGACCGGCGGCGGATCGCCGAGCCATCCGCCGGTCAGTACCACCGGGGAATCCGGATTCCCGTAGCTTCCGGCCCTGCCGGGCACGCAGAAGTGGTCGGCACGCAGGTTCAGCCCGGCGCTGGTGCCGACCTCCACGAGCCGGATCGGCAGGGGCACGTCGGCCGCGATGGCCCTGAGGCCGCCGAGAAGTGCGGCCGCGCGGCCCACCTCGTTGGTCTGCGGCGGGCGGTCGAGCCAGCCGCGGATGGTCTCGCCCCGCTCGGCCAGAACGCGCCGGAGTGCGGCCCAGGCCAGCGGGCTGCCCGGCTCGCTCTCGGTGCGTCCGCCGCAACTGGGGTAATAGGCGGCAAGCTCGGGCGCCTGACCGGACAGGGCCAGCGCGTGGGCACCGCCCAGCAGGCGCAGTGCGAGCACGCTCGACAGCCGGTCATCAAGGTGGCCGCGGAGGACTTCCGCCGTGGGCCCGCCCGCAATCAGGTCACCGGCCGCGCGCGTGAGCAGGTCCCCGTACAGCGGGCTGCCGAGTTCCCGGCATGCGTCTGCTTGCCAGCGCAGCAGCGTCGCGGTCCGGACCTCGGGCGGCGCGCTCAGCCCCGACGTGTCCACGCCGGCCACTATTGCAGGCACGAGCGAACTGGCACTATTCCGGGTTCACGATGCGCGAGCCGGGCCTGCAGCCGACGAGCCGGGCCTGCAGCCGACTGAGGCCCCTCCATGTATGAGATGGAGGGGCCTCAGCGAGGCGCGCTTCACTTGCCTGCCGATCGCTCGGCCGACTTGCTGACGTCACCTGTACTGCCAGGGGTAGGCCCCTGCGGCGTAGCGCGGTTACCCGCTCTGCGCCGCCTGCGGATGACTCCGGAGGTCGGGACCGGCTTGGCCGTGACTGATTTTCTACGCCTGACAGGACGGCTGGCGCAAGGGCTTTTCGCGAGAAGTTCCAAGATTCTTTTAGCGCGTCGCCGGCACCGCTCCGCGATTTACCCGCCAAATAGCTTATCGGGTTTCATAAGTCTCGCCGCAACAGCGGCCGCCAGCGCCCATCGGGCCACGGAGCCAGCCCCGCCAGGGCACAGTTGCATCCTGCGCGAGAAGCTAGTGAGGCCCCCGCAGGTATGAGCCGCAGGGGCCTCACTAGGGCATCGGCAAGACGCTGACCTGCCGATTCCTCGACCGATCCGGACACTGCCGCGCCTGCACCTTGCCAGCGGCCACCGCGTGAGACCCGGTCGCCCAAGTCTTCCGCATACTCACGGGACTGCGCCCGAGAGGGCCTGCTTCTGAAGGTGCTGAACGACTTTCTAGTGCCTGCGTCGCCGTGCCCGCAAGGCTTTCGGGCAATTCTTTCAAGATTCTTTTTCCGTCCACAGTGGGACGATTGTTATCCCCCGCAGTCGCCGCTTATCCACCGGATGTCCACAGTTACTCGCACACCCCGCGTCGTGGGCCCGGCGGCCAGCCATCTCCAAGGGCCAGCGCCACGGTGCGGCCCGGCGGCGCAATCCACGGTTTCGCGCCCGGCGGCGTCATGGCGCGGCCCGGCGGCACGGCGCGGGCAGTGGGACGGCACGGCCGTTTCCAGGCCTACAGCACGAACTGGTCAGGCTAGGCAGTGACCGGCTCGAACGGCGCATTCACCAGTGTGTCCGCGAGCTGGACGCAGCCGACCGCGACGTGCCGCCGCGGCGACCAGTACGCCGCGTTCTGGGTGGGGCTCGACGGCTACAGCAGTAACTCGGTGGAGCAAACGGGAACCGACTCTGATTGCACCGGTTCTACGCCGGATTACTACGGCTGGTACGAGATGTATCCGGCGTACCCGGTGTACTACACCAACACCGTCAAGCCCGGCGACGCCATGAGCGCATCGGTGACGTTCTCCGGCACCGACACCTACACGCTGGTGCTCACGGACAGTACCCAGGGCTGGACTCAGACCCAGACCATCAACGAGAGCGGCTTCGCCCGGTCCTTGGCTGAGGTGATCACCGAGGCGCAGTGCTGTACGGCCAGCGGCGGGATCCTGTCGCTCGCCGACTTCGGCACCATCGACTACACGGTCTCGAGCGGCCAACGGCACTTCAATGGGCACGCAGAGCCCGACTCAGATCATCATGATCGACAACAGCGGCCGCGAGAAGGACTCGACTAGCTCCATGTCTAGCGCCGGCGCCTTCAGCAACACCTGGATCAGGTCGATCTGAGCTAGCGAAGATCAGGGCCGCCCCGGCGACCGCGAGTCGTCGATGTTGGGTTTCTGTTGCTATAGCAGCAAAAACCCAACATCGATCATGGAGCAAGTCGCCGGGGCGGCGCCCGCGAGGCCGCGCCGCCCGCGAGAATGGCACGCCGACAGCGATCCGCGGCCGCGAGCTTCTACCCGTGGCCGCGAGCTTCTACTCCTGGCCGCCAGCCGCCCTGATCGCGGCCACCAGCGCGGGAATCACCTCGTTCAGGTCACCAATCACCGCATACTCGGCGCGTGACATGATCGGCGCGTCCGGATCGGTGTTCACCGCCACGATGTGCTTGGCTGACTGGCAGCCGGCCATGTGCTGGATCGCCCCGCTGATGCCGCAGGCCAGATAGAGCTCCGGCGAGATCTTCGTGCCGGTCTGCCCGACCTGCTGCCGGTGCGGTCGCCAGCCCTGGCTCGTCACCACCCTGGACACGCCGACGACTCCGCCCAGCAATCCGGCCAGTTCCTCGAGCGCGGCGAAGCCGTCCGGCCCGCCGACGCCGCGGCCGCCGCCGACCACGACCCGGGCTGTCGCCAGCGACATCCCGCCGCCCTGCCCGGCCGACTGGGTAGCACGCACGCGCAGGTCCGCTGCCTGCAGGGCGGGCGCGAAGGTCGTCACCGGCATGTCGGCGGCCGGAATCATCGCTCCGCCGGAAACGGGCGCGACGACCTGCCCGCTTGCATCGGGCGAAGCACTGGCCGGCTCAGGTACGGCACCGTCATCCGCAACCGCGTCGGCCGCAACCGCGTCGGCCGCGACGGTGAGCAGCGCAACAGGCGCCGCCAGGATTGCGTCCTCGAGCAAGCTCCCGGCCCAGCGGTGCCGGAGCAGGCGCCAGTTCTGGTCACTTGTCGCGGTGGCCGCCACGCAGTTCGCGGCGACGGGGAGTCCGGTGAGCGCGCCAAGGTGTGCCAGCACCTCGGCGCCGCGGTCGGTGGCGGCCGCAACCACCGCCGCCGCTGAGCGGGCCGCGATGAGCTGCTCGATTGCGCGCGCCCATGCCACCGGGGCGTAACAGGTGAGCTCGCCCGACGCCACCACGCACAGCTCGGTGACACCCTGGCCGGCCAGGTCGGCCGCGGCTCGATCGGCGGGGCCGCCCAGCGTGGCGAAGACCACCGCGGTCAGGCCGCCGTCCGCGGGCAAGCCAGCCGACGCCGGGTCAGCCCGCTCAGGGTCAGCCCGCGCCGGCCCGCTGGCCAGCGACCGCGCGACCGCAAGCGCCCGCTGCGACGGCCCCGCGATCTCACCGTCGTCGACCTCGACCAGGCAGAGCACCGGCCCGCTCACGCGACGGTCCCGTCGGCCTCAGCCCGGCCGGCCGGCGCGAGCACGCCGATGTCGCCGAGTACCCGGATGAGTTCCGGCACGGCGCCGGCCCCATGGCCGAGCACGCGCGCCCGCTGCGCCGACCCGGCTGGCACCCGCAGCGCTATCTTGCGCAGTCCGTCCGCCTGCCAGGCCGGCTTGCGCACCTCGATCTGCGCCCGCTTCGCCCGCAGCCGCCCCGGCAGCGACGGGTAACGGGGCAGGTTGATGCCCTCCTTGACGCCGACCACGGCGGGCAGCGCGAGCTCGAACTCCTCTTGCCCGCCGCCGTAGTCGCGCCACGCGCGCAGCAAGTCGCCGGCGACCTCGAGCCGCTTGATCCCGGTAACGCACGGCCGCCCGAGTGCGTGCGCGAGGCGGATCCCCACCTGGTAGCCGCCGGTATCGGCGGCCTCGTTCCCGGCCAGTATGAGCGGGAACGCGGCAGGCCCCAGTTCGCCAATTGCCGCCGCGATAGCGGCCGCCGTGGCAATCGGGCCCCACTCGCGCCCATCGGTCTCCAGCAGGACGCCGCGGTGCGCGCCAAGGGCCAGCATGTCCCGCAACTGATCGGCGGCCTCCGGCGGGCCGAGCGTCAGCACGGTGACGGTGCCGCCGAGCCGCTCAGTGACCTGCACCGCTTCCTCGACCGCGCACTCCTCGTGCGGGCTGACGGTGAACCCGGACAGGCGGGTATCGACGTCCTGGCCGTCGGCGGTCAGCACCATCTTGCCGCCCACCATCGGCACTCGCTTAACCAGGACCAGGATGTCCACGAGCGCTAGCTCCTGATCCGCTCGTTAGCCGGATCGAACAGCGGCGTCGAGCCGGCCACGGCCACGGTGACCGGGTATTGCTCACCCAGGTACTCCACCAGCAGCGGGGTACCCGCTATCGCCTGCTGCGGCGGCAGGTAGGCCAGCAGCAGGTGCTTTCCGACCGACGGGCCGGACCCCGCGCTGGTGACATAGGACCGGCGTCCCTTCGCGTCGGTCAGCGGCTCGCCCGCCGCCGAGAGCACCGGCTCGCCGCCCAGCATGTAGCGCAGTTCGCCCGACGCGCAGGCATGGTCGTCGACGGTCAGCGTGCACAGGATCGCGGCCGGCGGTGCCGCGCGCTGGCGCAGGTAACCGGCCTTGCCGACGAAGTCCTGCTCCTTGACCTTCGGCCGGGCCATCCCCGCCTCGACGAGGTTGTAACTGGCATCCAGATCGGCTCCGTAGGCGCGGTAACCCTTCTCCAGCCGGCCGGTCGTGCCGTACACGCCGATTCCCGCGGGCACCATGCCGTAGGCCAGGCCAGCCGAGAACAGCGCTTCCCAGAGCCTGCGGCCCTGCTCGATCGGAACGTAGAGTTCCCAGCCGAGCTCACCGACATAGGAGATCCGCGACGCGAGCACCGTCAGCCCCTCGGCCTCGATCTCCCGGCAGGTCCCGAACGGGAAGCCAGCGTTCGAGATGTCGTCATCGGTGAGGTGCCGAAGGATCTCCCGTGCCTTGGGCCCCCACAGGCCGAACGTCGTCCAGGCCGAGGTCAGGTCCGTGACCACGGCGCAGGCGTCATCCGGCAGGTGATCGCTGATCCACTTCAGGTCGGCCATCCCGGTGGCGCCACCGGTGACGACCCGGAAGTGCCGCGGGCCCAGGCGCATGATGGTCAGATCAGCCCGGAATCCGCCTGCGTCGTCCAGGAACGAGGTGTAGACCACCTTCCCCACCGGCACCTGCATCTGGGCCACCGCGAGCCGCTGCACCGCATCCAGGGCGCCCGGTCCGGTGATGTCCAGGATCGCGAACGCGGACAGGTCGAACAGCGCAGCACGGTCGCGCATGGCCAGGTGCTCCGCGTTGATGATCGGCGACCACCAGCGGGACTCCCACTCGCTGCCGCGGTCCATCAGCTTGCCGGCGTACCGGTCGAGCAGGTCGCGGTTGTGCTTGTACCACATCGGCCGTTCCCAGCCGGCGGTCTCGTGGAACACCGCGCCGAGATCGCGTTCTTCCTGGTACACCGGGCTGACCCGGACTGGCCGGCCGGACTGCCACTGCTCGCTGGGATGCACGATTCCGTACATCTTGTTGAAGGCCTCACGTGCCCGCGCCGTCACGTGCGCGGTGGTGCGCTGGTGGGAGTAGAACCGGGAAACATCGGCTTCGTGAATGTCGACCTCGGGCGTGACTCCGCTCATCCACTCGGCGACCGCGCGGCCGATGCCAGGTCCTTCCTTGATCCAGCTGGCCGCCACCGACCACAGGCCCGGCACCTCGGGCGTCTCGCCCAGCACCGGGTGCCCGTCCGGCGTCATCGAGATCAGCCCGTTGATCGCGTACCGGACGCCAGCCCGCTCGTCACCCAGCAGATCGGGCATCAGCTCGAGCGCGCGCTCCAGTTGCGGGTCGAAGTCGTCGGAGGTGAATGGCATCTCGGTCGGCGACAGGACTGCCTCGTCGATCGACGGGATGTCATCAGGCGCCACGATGATCGGCCGGTGCGCGTACGAGCCGACCTCCATGTCACCGCCGTGCTGGCGCTCGTACATGTTCTCGTCCACGTCGCGGACGATCGGGTAGCCGATCTCCCCCTCGGTCCCGTCGAACAGCGCGATCGGGCCGACGCTGATCATCTGATGCACGATCGGGGTCAGCGGGATGCGAGCGCCGGCCATCCGGGCTACCCGCGGGCTCCACACGCCGCAGCAGATTGCGACGACGTCGGTTGCGATGTCGCCCTTGCTGGTGCGCACGCCGGCCACCCGGCCGTCGGCGGCCTTGTCGATGCCGACTACCTCGGCGCCGGCCACTACCGTCAGCGCGTCAAGCTGCTGCGCTCGCTCGCGCATCAGCGTGCCGGCCCGCAGCGAGTCGACGACGCCGACCGTCGGGAAGTAGGCGCCGCCGAGTATCACCGCGTCGTCGAGGTAGGGCACCAGCTTGCGGACGCCCTCGGGGGTGAGCAGCTCGGCCGGGATGCCCCACGACTTTGCCTGCGTGCACCGGCGGCGCAGTTCCTGCATCCGCGCCTCGGTCCGGGCGACCTCGATGCCGCCGCTCTGCGTGAACACGCCCAGCTCTTTGTACTGCTCGGTGCTGTCCCTGGTCAGCTCCATCATCATCTTCGAGTACTCGATCGGGAAGATGAAGTTCGAAGCGTGGCCGGTCGAGCCGCCGGGGTTCGGCATCGGGCCGGAATCCAGCAGGACGAGCTGCGTCCAGCCGAGCCTGGCCAGGTGATAAGCCAGGCTGTTGCCGACGATGCCGGCCCCGATGATGACCGCGCTGGCCCGATCTGGTGTCTCCGTCATGCCGCGATCTCCGTCATGCCCGATCTCCGTCATCTCTGTCTGGGCCGGTCCTTGCCCGGGCCGAACGCTATCTGTGCCAGTGTGCCGCCCGTCGCTGCGCGACCGCGGCCCGGCGGGCACGATGCACCGCAGAATGCCCGTTCCCGGAAGATTCTGTCAGTGCATCAGAGAGCCCGCGCGGATGCCGGCAGCCGTGCTACTCGACCGGTATCTCCTTGTTGATCAGGCCGAGGTCGATCCCCTGACGGCGGCGCACCAGCCGGGCGACCACGTACACCACGATCGCGAGCACATACAGGATGGCCATGAAGTACAGCGAGTCGCGGTTGTTGACGAAGTACAAGTCATTGGAGAACCACTCGTACAGGTCAAAGACGAGCAGCGCGATGGTCACCCAGCCGGCCGCCGGCACAACCGGCACGCCGAGGAGCTTGAGCCGGCTCGCCGGCGACGCCGCCCACAGGTCCGGCTTCCGCCACGGCAGGATGACCACGGCGATCGCGCTGAACAGGTACGTCACTGCGATGACCAATGTCGCATCGAGGGTGTAGTTGCGGAAGCTGAGCCAGTACGCGTAGACCGCGGACAGGCCGGCCGCCGGGAGCAGCATCAGGATCAGCGAGTACAACGGCACCTTGCGCTTCTCGGAGACCTCGGCCGCGCGGTCGGGCAGCACGCGGTCGAACGCTGCCGCGAAGATGACCCGGGTCGAGGACAGGAACAGCGTGCCCACCCAGCCGAAGAACCACAGGCTGAGCGCCAGGATCAGGATGACCTGGAACGCGGTGTTGTGCACGAGCCAGCCGGCGAACAGGAACGGGTACGGCCAGATGCCAAACTCCGGCGTGAGGTTGTAATCGAGCGAGTTGAGGTTCTGATAGAAGCCCCAGCCGATCGTCTTGTCAACCAGGAGCAGGAACACGATGGTCAGCAGGACGGTGATCCACAGCCCGGTGAACATGCCGGTGAAGACCCGCTTGAAGTCGCTCGCGCCGCGGATCTCGCCGTACAGCGTCGAGCCCCAGTTCGGCCACAGGATGAAGAACATCATCGCGGGCACCAGGAGCATGGTGGGCCCGATCGGCCCGAATCCCATGCCGTACGTGCTGTAGCCCGCTTTCCGTGCCGCTGCGTTGGTAGCCGCGTAGGCGTTGTGCACGCCGAAGAGCTTCTGCCCTTCGTAGTTGAACGAGCTGACGAACGAGGAGTGGCTGTTGATCAGCAGCAGGATCACCACGACGGCGAAGGCGACGAGGCCGCCGTAGAAGCACCACTTCTGGATCCGCGCGTATCCTGCCATGCCGAGCGAGACGAGGACGCCGGCGATCGCGATCGTGATCAGGCAGACCACGAAGATGCCCGTCTTGGTGGCGAACCAGGCGGCGCCGCCGGGATCACCGAAGGTTGCCCACAACGGCTGGAAGAGCTGGACCGACAGGATGTTGCCGTAGATCGGCGCCCACAGCCAGAGGATGAACCACCAGCCGGTAGCGGCCATCACGAAACCGACGCCGCTGCCGAGGATCCGGGTCTGCCAGACGTAGTCGCCGCCCGCCCGCGGGATCGTCACGATCAGCCCGCTGTAGGCCACGACGAGGAACGAGACCAGGACCGCCGAGATGATGATCGAGGTGATGAACTGGCCCTTGGGGAACGCCGGGCCCGCAAAGGTGAACTCGTAGATCCCGAGCGTCACGAAGTTCGTCGCCAGGCAGGCATAGATGATCGAATCACGGACCGACCAGCCGCGGACCAGGCCGGTCGCGTTACGCAGGAACAGGGTCGGGGTTCCGCTCACGGATTCTGTCGCCATTTCCGCCTCTCAGTCTCTGGCGGCCAGCTGGCTGGCCGTCCCGCATTGCCGCCGGCCGGCTGGCTGTCGGCCCGTGTCACCCGTTCACCAGCAGGTATTTGCTGACCTTCGCCTTCTTGGAGTCCAAATCGAGCACGGCACCCTGGAGTACCCCGTCTCCGTACACGCTGCCGGGGTTGATCGCCAGAGTGCGGCCCAGCCGCTTGATGGCCCGGCTCTCGTGAATGTGGCCGTGTACCGACAGCATCGGCTGGTGCTTCGCTATCGCTGCCCGAACCGCGGTGGAGCCGACCGGCTTCATGACCGCGCCGCCATGCATCGGGCGCAAGTTCGCGTCCAGCGCGGGCGCCTCATCGAGCCCGGATCCGTACGGGGGGGCATGGAAGTTGAAGATTGCCCGGCTCATGTCCGGCACCAGGCCGGCCAGCGTCTCGATCTTGGCGGCCAGGTCCGCTTCCGGTGCTTCCCGGTAGGTGTGCCACGGGGTAGGGTTCGTCCAGCCCATAGACACCAGCGAGAAGCCGTCCAAGTCCAGCAGCTTGCCCTCAGCGAAGCTCACGCACGGCGAGGCGTCGATGACGCTGTCGATCTCGAAAATGTCATCGTTTCCGCCGTTGAGAATGCACGGGATGGCGCCGCCACGGAGTTTGCCGTCGGCCATATCGAGCCACCGGTCCAGCGAGCTGATCATCTCGTGCTCGAAGCGCTCGCCGACCGCAGCCTCGCTCTGGCCAAGATGCGTGAGCTCATCCGGGCTGACGACAGCGGGATAAAACCCGCTGTTGCGAATCTGGGTCACGACGGTGTCGAGTTCGGTCTTGGAGTCGAGGCGAAGCGTCTCGCCGCGCAGCGTCACCTCCCAGTAACCGGCCCGGGCGGTGATCGGCACCATCGCCTTTCCGGTGACGTCGCCCCCGAGCACCACCATGTCGGCCTTGTAGAAAGCCGCTGCATTAAGGAACTTGCGCCAGCAGACCTCCGATCCATGGATATCGGTGGCAAAAAAGATCTTCATGTCACGATGGTGCCTTTGCGGCCGGGTCTGCGCAATGGGTGCAGCGGCCGGATTAGTGCCCGACTTCCTCCGGCAGCTCGTACCAGCGGACGCGATCGCCGACGTTGGCGCGCAGCTTCCACTTCATGCCCTTGGGCACCGACTCAGCGACGTCGGCAAGCTGACGTGCCTGGGCGAGCGGATCGTAGCGCGCGCCGACCGGGACGAGTCCGGACTTGTCGGCGGCGAGTGCCGGGAGCTTTTCCAGGTTCCCGGTGACAGTGCGCCACCAGCCCCAGTCGCCGGCCAGCAGCTGGCCGAACCGGTTGATGTCCAGGAAGGGCCCGGCTGCGCCAGCTTCGGAGCCGCCACCGGAGTCCCTCGCGGGCAGCCCGGCTAGCAACTGCAGGATGTCCCTGGCGTCCTTCTCGTTCAGCTCGAAGATCTGCAGCTTCGACAGCAGGACGTCGATCGCGTCCAGGGTGAATGGAAGACGCCAGTATCCGGGGCGGAAGTCGAGGACGTGGCACATGGTCAGTCGGTCCACCATCACGTCGACAGGCCGGCCCGACGGCGCCGTGAAGTACATCTGCCGGTCGCCGTTGAGGTTGTTGAACCTGCGATCCGGCACGCAGCCGTTGTCCTCAAGGAACGCGGCGGTCGCCTTGCGCCCCTTGGACAGGCAGGCAAAGTCCATGTCCTGCCCTGGCCGCAGGCGCGGCGGCAGGCCAGGCGTGAGCACCCGGACCGCGAGTCCGCCGAGCAGCTTCAGCCCGACGCCGGCCCGATGAGCACCTTCGGCCAGGGCAATCGCCTCGGGCAGCGGATCGTCCGCGACCGCTTCTGGCGCTTCGCCAGGCTGAACTCCCACGGCTGCTCCTGCACGGCGACGAGGTTAGGCGCGTCTATCGACGATACAGCGCCGTCAGGGCTCCCGCCTGCCTGAGCAAGGCGACAGCCTCCGCGATCGCGGCTTCGGCCGACTCGTCCATGTTCCTAGTCTCACAGATCGGCCGCCTACCGTACCTCAACTGCGCGTGTCGCTTACCGCGGCGGCAGGCCTATGCCAGCGCGCCGGGTTTCTTCCTGCTGCTCGGGAGCGCCCTGCGGGCTGGCGGTGGCGCCGGTGGCCCCGAGATCGGCAGTCTCGTACCTCTCCGCAGCGGTCGGAGCACGCGGGCCCGGAATCTCATGGACCGGCTGTCCGGGGATGGGCTCGAGCTGCCGGCCGCCATCGATCGCCATGAAGCTCCCGCCAGCCACCTCATAGCTCGGTGGTACACCGTGGTGCTTCCACTTCGGATGAAATGACGCGTACAACACGATTCCAAGCCAGAACACCAGCGAAGACGCGATGACGATCGGCATCACCCAAAGGCTGACAAGCGGTCCTGACATGGCAACCACCCCCGGTCTGTGGCCATGTCCTGGTACCTCGGCCCCTACCCCATGGATGCGCTCTCGTACCACTAGAAACTCCGATAGAGGCGGCTGCCTTTCACGGCTGCCGTCGCGCTGCCCGCAGCCGTCGGCGCGCCGTCCCAGTGCTAGGGGCGGACTACTGTCAGTGCAGACACCAGCTGTCGGTGCAGACATCAGCCAACTGGAGGGGAGCCGATGACCCAGCCGAACCTCATCGTGAATCCGCTCAGCGGCGAGCAGATAGCGATCCTGCGCACTGCCGAGGAGACCGGCGGCCAGGTGCTCGACTGGGAGCTCAGGCTCGCGCCAGGCGGCCGGGTTCCGAGCAGCCATGCTCATCCCGAGCAATGGGAAACCTTCACGGTGCTGGAGGGAAGGATGCGCTTCCGGGTCGGCGGGCGCCGCCTCGTCGCGGGACCGGGGCAGCGCGTGGTGGTTCCGCCGGGGACCGTGCATCACTTTGCCAATGCCGGGCGGGTCACCGCGAGAGTATGCGTCGAGTCGCGGCCGGCCCTGCGCATGCAGGAACTGCTGGAGACCGCGGCCGCGCTGGCGCAGGACCAGCACGCCGCGGGCCGGGCGGTCCCCCGGCCGCTGGAGCTCGCGCTGTTCATGACCGAATTCGAGCGCGAAGTCGCGGCCCCGTACCTGCCTCGCGCACTGGTGCGGCTGCTCATGCGCGCGCTCGCGCGGACGGCAAGAGCCCGCGGCCTCGACGCGGCGTACCGGCGGCTGCCGGTCCGCCGGGTAGCGCGCGATGGCCACCCTGACACCGCCTGAGCTGCCGGGACCGCCCGTGCCTGTCATCGAAGTCGCTGACCTGGTCAAGCGCTACCGGGGCGCGGAGCGCAACGCGGTGAACGGGATCAGCTTCCAGGTCGCCAGCGGCGAGTTCTGCTGCCTGCTCGGGCCGAACGGCGCAGGCAAGACCACCACGATCGGCATCCTCACGACCACATTGGAGCCGACATCGGGCCTGGTCCGGATCGGCGGCCGGGATACCGCCACCGATCAGGCGGGCGTGCGCCGCCAGATCGGCGTGGTGTTCCAGCAGCCCGCACTGGACCAGAACCTCACCGCCGAGGAGAACCTCCGGCTACACGCGCTGCTGTACGGGATGTACCGGTGGCGGCCGCTGTACCGGATGATGCCGGCTGCCTACCGGACCCAGGTCGCCGGAGTGGCCGACATCCTGGGCGTGGCCGACCTGCTCGGCCGGCCCGTCAGATCGCTGTCCGGCGGCCAGCGACGGCGGCTGGAAATCGTTCGCGCGCTGATGCACCAGCCCCGCGTGCTCTTCCTGGACGAACCGACCGCCGGCCTGGACCCCGAGAGCAGGCGCAGCCTGTGGGTCTACCTGCGGCAGGCACGAGCGAGGTTCGGGACTACCATCCTGCTGACGACCCATTACCTGGAAGAAGCCGAGTCCGCCGACACCGCCTGCGTAATCGTGGCCGGGCAGATCGTCGAACGCGGCAGTCCGGCGGAGCTCAAACGGCGCCACGGCGCCGGCTCGCTCGAAGACGCCTACCTCGCCCTGGTCGGCGACAAGCAGGAAGACCAGACGCGGTGACAGGGCGGATGGCCGGATCGAGCCCGGCACCGCTGGCAAGACCGGTAAGCCCGGCCGCCCGGACAGCCCTGCCGGGTAGGGCAGCAGCCGAGGTCAGCGCCCTGCTGGCGATAGCCCAGCGTGATGTCATCAAGCTGCTCAGGGACAGGCTGCGGCTGGCGGTAAATTTGGCGTTCCCGGTCTTGCTGATTGCGGGTCTTGGCGGCTTGCTGCAGGCAACCGTCGGGAAGGTCACCGGGCTGAGCACGATCACGCTGTCGTTTACCGGCGTGCTCCCGGCGGCCCTGTTCCAGTCTGCAGCGGCCGGGATGATCTCCATCGTCGAGGACCGCGAGAACGACTTCTCCCGCGAGCTTTTCGTCGCCCCCGTCTCCCGGCCAGCGCTGCTCGCCGGGAAGATCACCGGCGAGAGCGCGGTCGCGATCAGCCAGGGCGTGCTGATTGTCGGCTTCGCGGTTGCCATCGGGGTCCGGATGAGCGCATGGCAGCTGCTCGGGCTGGCCGGCACCGGGCTTGCCTGCTGCCTGCTGGGCGCCGCGTTCGGCCTGGCCACCATCGCGGCGCTGCCCAACCAGCGGTCCGCGATGCAGATCTTCCAGTTCCTGATCATCCCCCAGTACGTGCTCGGCGGGGTGCTGGTGCCGCTGACCCATGCGCCCCGGCTGCTTGCCGACATCGCCTGGCTGCTGCCAATGCGCTACTGCGTGGAACTGGCCCGTGCCACCTTCTACGCCGGCCAGCCCGGCTATCACCGGGTCGTGGCCGTTGGCGCGGGTGCTGACCTGGCCGTCATCGCGGCGCTGACGGCCGCCTTGCTCGCCGTCGGCGGTGCCCTGTTCAGCTACCGCGAGCGAGTGAGGTAGGCAGGCCGGCCTCGAGCACCCGGCCGAAGGCGCGCAGATAAGTGTCGTCACCCTGCCGCTGGCGCAGCAGCCAGTACTCCGCGCCCCAGAACAGGTAGGCCCACAGGCCGGACGGCACGCTGCGGCCAAGCCGCATGGCCGCGTTGTAGTTGCCGATGACGTGCTCGGGCAGGCAGCTGAACATGCCGCGACCCGGCTGGCTCGGCGGCGTCGTCACCGTTTCCCATGGCTCGGCCTGGCCTTCGGCGACCATGATGCGACGGCCGGACCCGGCCACGTCACGGCAGTACGCCAGGCTCGCGCGGCGCGCCCACCGGGTGTCGCTGCCGGCCAGGTAGGCGGTCACCGGCCCGAGCCTGACCAGCCCGTGCCGCGGGTAGAAGTCGAGGCCGACGGTGTCCGCAAGCCGGGCCGCGACGGCGAGCGAGTCGCCCTGATCCCTGGTTCGCCACTGCTGCTGGAGCCTGACCGGGAGCGATGTCGGCAGGAACCCGTTCAGCACGATCGGCCGGGACGGGTCGGCGGCCCGGACCGCGGCGACCTCGGCGGCGACGAAGCTGGCAGCCAGCCGCCAGGAATGCTCCATGCCGAGCGGGTCAACGGCGTCGTGCTCGACCTGCCAGCCGACGATCCCCGGATGGTCCCGGTACCGCTCGACGATCCGGCTGACGAAGCTGACGGCGGCATCGAGCAGCGCCCGGTGCCCGTCAGCGCCGATCAGCTGTCCCTCTGGCAGCGGTACCGGCAGGTGATGGCGGGGAACGAAGAACTCCGGGTAGCCGAACGCCTTCACTGCACCGACGCACAGGATGATCTTCTTACCGGCGCGGTCGGCCGCGTCCAGTTGCCAGTCAACCGCCGTGGTATCGAGCTTGCCCGGCGCCTGCTCGACCTGATCCCAGTACGCGGCGAGCCGTAGCAGGGGGAACGGGTACGGCAGCAACTCGGCGAGCGCGCGCTGCGGGTCGAGGCCGAACTCGCGCGCTTGCAGCGGCCGGAAGCTGAGGCCGAGCAGCGTGGCGCCGGCTGACTCGACCGGCAGCTGCGACCACCGGTTGGTCAGCGGCTGGCTCGGTCTGGCGACCCTGAGCTCGGCCAGGACCGGGATGCCCGACGCCAGCCGCCCGGCCAGGTTCATCGCGGCACCGCGCTGGTCAGCTGGCAGCGACCGGTCCAGCTGGCATCCGCCGCCTGCGGAGCGGACTGTGCCGCCGCCTGCGGAGCGGGCTGTGCCGCCGCCTGCGCGGCGATCAGGTCAGCCACCTGCGTCGCCGCGGCCGGCCTGGCCAGCGCACGGCTGCCCGCGCGCAGCAGGGCGAGCGCGCCAGGGTCGGTGGCCAGTTCGCCGAGCGCGCGCAGCATGCTCCGGATGCCGCGCGCGGAGCGGCCGGCTCCGGCCTGGGTCACCCACTCGGCATTGCCGCGCTCCTGGCCCGGCAGATGCGAGGTCAGCAGCATCGGCGTGGCGCAGCAGGCTGCCTCGGCGATGATGCCGGGACCGGCCTTGGTAACCACCACGTCGGCGCAGCGAAGCCAGTCGCCGACGTTCGTGACGAACCCCAGGACCGTCAGCCGGCCCTGGCCGGAGCGGACGGCGCTCAGCCGGCGGCGCAACCGCTCATTCCGGCCGCAGATGACCACGACGTGGACCTCGTCTCTGGCCCGCAAGATCGCTCTGGCCCGCCGCCCCAGGCGACCGCACCCCTCGGCCCCGCCGGTGAGCAGCACGAGGAAGTCACCCTCGGCGACGCCGAGCCTGCGGCGCAACCTGGCGCGCTCGCCGGCCTGCAGCGGACCGGGCAGCGAGCCAACTGCGGTCGGCAGGCCAGTGACAGTGCACCCGACGGAGCCGGGGGCGGCGGCCAGCCTGGTGCCTGCCTGCGCGGTCGGCACCGCGACCTGCGATGAGCCCTGGTACCGCCACGACGGGTGGACGCTGACCAGGTCGGTGACCAGCGTGACCACGGGTATCCGCTGCGCGGCACGGCCGGCTGCCCGGCCGGTCAGCGGGTGGCAGGACACCACGACGGCCGGCCTGGACGCGGCGACGGCCCGTTTTACCGGTCGGTCCGCGAGTGCGAACACTGTGCGCCAGAGCACCGCCATGACCGGCCTGGAGCTGGTGAGGTAGTAGGCGGCGCCCCAGGCCCAGGGTGCAGAACGGACTACCGGCCCGTAACGGCGGGCCAGCCAGCGAAGCGGCCGGGCTGCTGCCGGGCCAGCCAGCGGATCACAGAGCACCGGCCGGAACTGCCCCGGGTAGCGCGCCATCAGCGCCTCGGTGACCGCCTCGGCTGCGCGCCGGTGCCCGCCCCCCGTGTCGGCGACGAGGAAGAGCACCGTCTTGGCGCCCGCCTCGGGCAGCGTCTGGGCAGCGGCCCCAGGCAGCGGCCGGGAGCCTGGCGGCCGGCTGAGTTCAGCCCGCCGGGACTGCTGGTGACCTGCCACGCGACCATGCTGTCGCACGAGGATGCCCCTGTCGTCAGACTTCTGGCTACTCTGCCTGCGCCCGCAGACGACGGAGCTGCGGTAGCGCTAAGTCGGCCAGGGCGACCGCGGGGTGCCCGGTTAAAGTCGGGCTGTGCTACGCATCTGCGGGTTCCACCACGTTAGCCTGGCGGCGACGGACCTGGATCGTGCCAGCGACTGGTACGAGCGCGTGTTCGGCTTCGAGCGCATCCTTATCGAGGAAGCCGAGGACTTCGTGACCAGGATCGTGCTCGAGCATCCGGAAGGGATGCTGCTGCAGCTGTGCCGGCCAGCCGATCTCGCGCTGGCGGTGCAGCCGGCCGACGGCGTGGCAGTGCTCAGCTTCCGGGTCGCCAGCCAGGAAGATCTGGCGGCCTGGGCCGCGCGGCTGACCGAGCTCGGCGTCAGCCATTCCGGTCCACGGCAGGCTCACCTGGGCTGGGCACTGAACGTCACCGACCCGTCCGGTCTGCGCATCCAGCTGCACACTTACGAAGCCATCAGCTCCGACGACTCCTGACACGCATGTGCCGGGGGGTTGAGTGCCGTCCGCCAGGCTGTGAACGGACCTTCGGCCCTGCCCGCACGGCGAGTGCGCGTCGCAGCATTCCGGGGAAGGGGGGTCATGAGATGAAGCTCGTTACCGCGATAGTCAGGCCGGACAAGCTCGATGACGTGACCCAAGCGGTATGCGCCGCCGGGGCGCGCGGCCTTACCGCCACGCAGGTGCGCGGCTTCGGCCGTCAGTTCGGGCACCTCAGCCCGAACCGGCCCGAAGATGCGGCAGCACTGGTCTTGGCAAAGCTCAGGATAGACATCCTCACCGCGGACGAGCTGGCCTGGCCAGTCGCCGAGGCCATCGCCAAGGTCAGCAATACCGGCACCATCGGTGACGGGAAACTGTGGATTAGTCCGGTCGAGGACGCGTTGCGGGTGCGAACCGGCGAGCGTGGCCCGGCCGCGGTGTGACGTGCTGAGGATGACCGCCGACCAGGTCTTGACCAGCTCGGGCGGCCGGGGCGGCTGCCTGAGTGACTGTGGCCAGATGCCCTTGTTCCGTTCTCGCTCCGAACCGACCATCGCCACCGGGTCGAGCATGATGGTCGTCTGTCCCGCGACCGCCGGCAACTGACAACCGCCAAATCGTGTCCGACCCACCCAGGCTGCCCATGCAACTGCACCACCAGATGCATGTGCACGTACGAAACCGTCCCGGCGATCAGCGCCAAGGATGTCGATCGAGACCGTCAATTCTCTTGATTTTTCTAGTAACCCGAGGCTATTTGGTAAGCGTCTCCTTTATGCCTGAAGATTCGAAAGGGAGGCGGTGGGGCGTCAATGACAGCAGCCAGCCGTGGGGTTCGGGCAGTGCAAGGATTGGCCTGGCGGCTTAGGCAGCTGCTCGTCGTCGCCGCACTTGCGCTGGCCCTTCTTATGCTGACCGCTGACCGCCTTTGCGCGTCCGGGTGGCCGCCTTGGCTGGCCGACCACTTACCTTCGGGGATCCTGTCGATGACACCCCCCGGCGCCTTGCCCGGCGTCTACCCACTGGCGGCGCTAGTCCTGATTGTAATCGTCGCCTACTCAGCTTACTTATGGCTGCCTTGGCTCGCATGGCTCGTCCCAGTACTGGCGGCTGCCGCCTCGATCATGCTTGTTGTCGACTTGCCAGATGCCTTGAACCATAGCAAAACGGCTACTGTCGACCTTTGGGCTCGCATACCGGCCGCGCTCATCCTCGCCATGGTCTTCGCGAAGATCCTCTTGCTGCACCGACACGCGACTTGGGCGCATGCGCGCGGTCGAGCTGCGCAGCCGCCTTACCGGCTTCTGCCGTGCCAGCAAGACGACGTCGACAAACTTCGTCGCTTGATCAGGGACGCCAACTACGACCGCGTGCTGCCCATCCAGGGCCGCCAGGGAGAGGGCAAGTCCTTTCTCGTCCAGCAGCTCAAACAGGAATGGGACCTTGACCCCGCTGCGCCCGCTGTGGTGGTGGTGGACGTCTGGCAGCAGCAAAAGGAAGCCGACCTGCAGGCTGCCATTTTCGAGTCGCTGCTCAGCCACCCCGCCTACATGGCGCACCTCAACTGGCTACGGGTGCCAGCAATCTTTCTTCTTGAGCGCTGGGTTACCGCCTTGAGGGAGGCGCGGTCGAGCCTTGCTCTGGGACCGAGAAACAGCAGGGCCAACTTTGAGTTGCGGTTCGACATTCCAAGTATCCAGTGGCAGCGTCACCTCGAACGGATCATCGCCCACAGTAAGGCGGCTCGCGGCGGCACAGTGGTAGTGCTTGATGAGCTCGACCGCGCGGCCCCTGCGGTCACCCAGGCCGCCCTGACGCTGGCCAGGCGTTCAGTTGCAATCTCTAATGTAACCGTCATCATTCCGTACGTTCATGCACAAGTACGCTATAAGGTATTTAATCCTATGCAAACAGTCTTGCCCGATCTAGCATCCTCCATGGACGCTGTCCTGTACGACGACCGCTTCGGACGTCAGGTGGCCGGCGACGTTGACACCGGCAGTGCTGAGACGGTCCTTGAGTTCTGGGACGATCTGCGCAGCAAGTTCAGCGTAGAGCGGAGAAACCTGTCGTCATCATCTTCAGACGACAGCGGCGAACATCAGTTGTCTGCACCGGAGGGTGCGCAGAAGTCGGCCGCCAATGTCTTTTCTCGCCGCAATCGCGAGGACCAACCGCTCGCGCATCTGGACGGATTTCTGGGAAAACCGCCTGTCGGCGCCGATGCGCTGGCAATGGCGCTGCGCTTTGGGGTGTTCGCGGCTGCGCCGTGGCCGCGCCGCGAAAGGCTCCAGCGGCTCTTCGAGGAGAAGTACCTAAGCCCTGCGGGAATCATCGTTCGCCCGCCGGGTCCAAAGGATCTGGCCGCAATGGTCACGACCCACTTTCCTTCTCTTGCGCGTCTGGCCTGCGCGCTTCTCTCGCCTGCACCGGCGACGGACCAGCCCGCGCAGGCGAATCTGAGCACGGTCGGTGACGCTGTTCAGCAGGGCCTTGGCAACTGGCTCACGATGAAGGACAAACTGGTCAGGCCGCCCATTCGCGCCCTCCTTGGAATCCTCCATGAGAACTTGAGCATGGCTAATTCCCTTGCGGAGGAGCGGCATGTGTCGTTGTCACCGCAGCAGGTAGCAACGATTGTTCTGGCTGCCTACGACGCCGCTTCCCTAGCTTATGGAGCCGGCGGAGGAACGGCGTGAGCGGTCCAGACGGTGGCATCCATCCAGACGAGGACGCGCGCGTCCGGAAGGAGCCAGAGCAGGCCAGCATTATCTCGCAGTTCGCGCTCCCGATATACCGGCCGACCCAGGCAGAGCAATACGCCGGCCGTGTACGGGAGATGTGGGTGAGCGCCGGCAACGAGCCGCCTGGGCCCGACAGCGGGGATTCCGGCGCCTGGGATCTAGTCATGGCGACGGTCAGCAGTAACATTTCGTTGATCGGCGCTGCCCTTGCCGACCCGATCAGTCAGGCGGATGCTGGCCTGCCGGGCGATGCCCGCACTGTTCAGCTTCTCGTCAGCGCGGCCGCCGAACAGCTGACGGCTGAGACGGCACCGCTGTTCATCAGTGGCACTCTGGCATCCACCGTCGAGCGACTGCAGCAAGATATCGGCCGCACGGAGGAAGTGACCAGGGAGCGGATCACAGACATCGTAGTGCAGGGTCTCGAGCCGCTGCGCGGAAACCAGCGAGTTGTTCCACTTATCCCGCCGCTGCTTGGATATCTCGATGCCGATAGGCGACCCCGCAGAATCGGCATCTACCAGACGGTCGGGCTGGTGGCGCAACTTATGACTGGCCTAGATGACCGGCAGAGCCGACTGATGCGGATCTTCATCTACCACTACGCGCTGATGGGTGTGTGGCACCTGCTTCAGGAACCCACCGTGCCGTTCGACAACGCAGCGCGCCAGGTGCTGTCTGTCGCGGCGGGGAATGCTGGGAACAATTTGTGGGTCATTCTTCCCGATCGTGTACTGGGCGCTGGCGGCGCGGACGTCGTCAGGACGCTGCGGACTATCCTGGCGGCGACCGTCAGGGACCTGCCGGTCCAGGAGAACCGGGCGGCCGAACTCCTGTCGGCACTTGGGCTGGAGCACAGTAAGCCTCGTGCAGCCCTCACGGTCCTGGATGAGCTCGGGACGCTGGCCGGCCCCTGGACCGAAGATGCCGCCGACATGGCCCGGATCGAGTCCTCGTCCGCTGTAACCGCACTGGCGGCCGAGTCGGCAGTGCACCAGGTTCCGGCCCGGCTGTTCAACGCGGCCGTGTCGCTGCAGCGCCTAGCAGAGCCAGATGCGCCTGGGTCGTTGCGTGCCCGAATGCTGCTATATACGCTCGGCATGCGCTGGGCCTTCAACCTTGGAGCCGACCTGCCGGACGCGCTGTTCCGGCTGGATGGCCTCGATTGCGCTGCGGGATTTTTGCGTGCACTGCGCCAGTATCAAGAGGAAGGCCACATCCAGCAGCAGCAGCAATGGACATCCGTGCTCGGACTGGCCTCCGCGCTCTCGCAGGTGCCAAGACTGGTGCCGCGGGGCAGCCCTGCACTGGCTGCCCGCTTGCGCAACCTGGCCGACTCGGCAGAGCGGGTTCGCATACCAGGCGCCGCCAGCGTGACAGCTATGAACTTGCGGGAACTAGGGGAACTAACAGACGTAACCGAGGCCGCGATCGATGCCCTGCGTCCCTCCGGCAACACGCCGCAACTCCAGGACTTGCTGCTCGACACCGCCACCGTCTTGCGCGGCGCCTTTGAGGAAACCCTCAGTCAGGCCAGGTTCGGCCTGTCTGACATGGTCGATTCAGCGATTGAGCTGCGCAACCACCCCCGCGAAGAGTTCCTCAAGGCCTACCAGCCGTTCATCGAACCGGCAGCTAGCGGCCTGGGAACCGGGCCGCCGGTCGCCGCCGGAGCGGCATCTGCGGACGAGTGGCAAACCATGGCATCCATCATGCTGCGCGACCCCGGATCCCTTGTTCCCGCCCTCAGGCAAGTCTGATCAGAATGTTGATGAGCGCGCCCTGGCGGGCCGGCCGGCCTGCGGTTCGGCGGCGGCGCGGGGCTGCCACTCATGCGGCCGCTTTGGCTAGGCTGCCGCAGGGGCAGTGGATCGACGTCTGGACCGGCCAGCCGTCGCACGGCGCCATACGGGTCGAGGTTGAGGCTCCGCTCGACCGCATACCTATGTGGTGTACCGAGAGCAGCTGGTCTCGACTCCGGCCCATTTTCGCTGACTCGTGACAACTGAACGCGAAATCGGATCGCGCGTCCGCGCACGATCGTCCGTCGCGCCGCATTCCCGCGGAAACGCGGCGGCGACCAGCCGCGGGCCGGGCGCCGCTCCTCGGCTCACCTGGTCGTGCCGCGTTTCCGCGGGAACGCGCTGTTGCCGGCCGGCCGATTGTCAGAGCCTGCGTCTACTATCAAACACATGAGCGAATTAGCAGAGCACGCTGGTGAGGTCGCGCCTGGTACCTCGGTGGCCGGGGGTGCGGCGGGCGGGGGTGCGGCGGGCGGCGACGGGACTGTGTCAGCGGTGCCGCTGGAGCGGCTGGAAGCGGAGATCTGTGAGCTGGCCGGGCATCTGGCCGCGGCGACGTGCCGGTTCCTGCTGCTGGTCGGCGATTTTGACGCGCGGCAGGGCTGGGCGAGCTGGGACCTGCCGTCGTGCTCGGCGTGGCTGTCGTGGAAGTGCCAGGTCGCGCCGGGCACCGCGCGCGAGCATGTCCGGGTCGCCCGGGCGTTGCGGGACCTGCCGGTGATCATCGGTGAGTTCGCCGCCGGGCGGATGTCGTATGCGAAGGTGCGGGCGCTGACCCGGATCGCCACCGCGCAGACCGAGGCGGGCCTGGCCGAGCTGGCCGGGCCGATGACCGCCGGGCAGCTGGAGCGGTTCGCCGCCGCGCACCGCCGGGTCCCCCGCGCCGATGACCAGCACGCCGCCACCGCGCGCCGGTGCTCGTTCCGGGTCGACGATGACGGGTCGCTGGCGATGACCGTCCGGTTGCCGGCCGCCGACGGCGCGGCCGTGCTGCAGGCACTGCGCGCGGCGTGCGGGGACACCGAGCACCCGCACCGCCTGCATGAAGACCGCGGATCCGGCGCGCTGCCACCTG
>JAJYUU010000026.1 GCA_021792405.1 Actinomycetes bacterium | reverse complement strand
ATTGTCCGGGCCCATCAGCTGCGCCCGCATGATCATCGCCATCAGGCCGCCGACCATGAAAAACCCGAACGACGTGATCAGGTACAGATGACCAATGATCTTATGGTCAGTCGAGGACAGCCAGTCCGCCAGGACCGAGCCCTTACGGTAGGTGCGCGGTGTCACCGGGAGGCCGGTCGTCGGCTGGCTGCTCGGCATCACCGACATTTCTGCTGCCCTTCGACAGGTGGCTGGGTACGGACGGATCCTGATCGTGTTGACGCTGGTCCCGGTGCTGGTCTGGACCTGATCGAGGACGGCGACCGCAGCGGCTGTGAATCCCCGGGCAAGCGCCCGTGCGTCCCTCTGATCGCACTGAGTAAGCAGACGATAACACGGTGCCATCGCCATTGTTGCGGGCCCCCGGCAGAGGATCGGCAGCTGGCTTGTCATGTCTTCGCGGCGCCGCCGGCACCGGGGCGGTGACGGCAGTGCTCAGCCGGTGACGCCCCTCGCGCCAGGCAATGTACTAGCCGGTGCAGTGCCGCACGATTGTGTCGAGCACTAGCTTCGGCTCCCGAACCGTCGGGTAATGATCGACGCCGGGCATCCGGATCAGCTCGCAACCGGGGATCCGGGCCGCTGCCGCCTCGTTGCTGGCGATGAGACCGGGCTCGTCCTTATCTCCGACCAGCAGCACCGTGGGCACGCGTAGTTCGCCGAGCCGGTCGTAGGTCGGCTCGCCGGCCTCCTCGAACTCTTCCTCGGCGGCCCAGGCCCGCAGAGCGGACCGCATCATGTCCGTCACCAGCGGATCGGGGCCTGCCGCGCCCCACTGCTGCAGGCACAGGCCGAGCAGGCCGTCCTGGTCGCCAGCCGCCGCAAGTGCCTCGTACTGGGCTTCGAGCTCGGGATGTTCCGGATAGGGGTAGCCGCCGATGCCCGGGCACAGCAGAACCAGGGTGCGCACCCGGTCAGGCTGGGCGAGCGCGAGCTCAAGTGCGGTGAGGCCGCCCATGCTGCAGCCGACGACATGGCAGCTGCCGACGCCGAACTGGTCGAGGACCGACTGGGCATCCGCGAGCAGGGTGAACTTCTCGGTCGGCGCTGGCGACCGGCCGAAACCGCGCACCTCGTGCCGGATCGCGCGGAAGCTAACCGTCAGGTCATCCCATAGCGGGTCCCACATCCGGGCATCTCCGACACCCTCGTGCAGCAGGAACAACGGAGGCTGCGAGCCGCCTGAGTCCTCGACCCAGATTTTGTCGGCGCCCACCGTCAGCATGGTCTGCATGGTCCGACCGTAACCCGTGCGGGCCGGCCTGTTCATCTCTATATCGGAGGCTGTGGATGTCGCAGGAGGTACACCGCTGTCCGGGGCCCCGGCCCGGTGAGGCCGCGCGGCTGACGGCCGTGCTGCTCGGCGAACCCTGGCTCGTGCGGGCACTTGACGCAGTCGCCGCGAGCGGCCTGCCGGATGCCTGGATTGGCGCCGGGGCCATCCGCGATGTGGTATGGGGTCACCTGCACGGCGGGTTCCGCGCCGACTCGGTCCGGGACGTCGACGTCGCCTACTTCGATCCGGCTGACCTCAGCGCCAAGCGCGATCAGGCAGCGCAGCACGCCCTCGCGGGGCTGGCGGACCTGCCCTGGGAGGCGACCAATCAGGCGGCCGTCCACACCTGGTATCACCAGTACTTCGGTGGCTGCCCGGTGGACGCCTTCAGTTGCGTGCATGACGCCGTCGCGACCTGGCCTGAGACGGCTACCTGTGTCGCGGTCCGGCGCGGCGGGGCGGGTGTTGAGGTATGCGCGCCGCACGGGCTGGCGGACCTGCTCGGCGGAGTGTGGCGGGTCAATCCGGCCCGGGTGACGCCCGAGGCCTCGCGAGCGCGGCTGGCGAGGCAGCGCGTCGCGGACAGGTGGCCGGGGGTGACGGTAGTTCCGCCTGCCTAAATGCCCCGTTCCCGCCTTTAAGGGAACGCGCAACCTGCTGGCCATAGCCAGCCGTGGCTGGCTATGGATCGATCTCGAGGAGACCTGCCGTGGCGCGCGCGAACTCGAGGCCGCCGTCTGGTCGCTGTGCATGGCGCACTTGTATCCGGCGCGCTATCGGGACATCGCGCAGGCCCTGCTTGTCAGTGTGCTTGGGCGTGGCGACTAGCCGTGGGACGTGGTCACGGCGGCGGTTGCTGGCCGGTCATCTAGGGTTGGTGCTAGGTACTCGCGAGGTGCTCAGGTCCTGGCCGACGGCTCTGCCGCCAGGCGCGCCCGGGGCGGTCGGCCGCGGGGACCGCCGCGTCAGCGCATCACCCTGGAAGTGCACCAAAAGCCGGCGACCGAGCCTGGCTTCAATCCTCAGTCTTCACGCGGAGAGGGTTCCATGAGCACAAACGCAGCAGCAGCAGGCACGATCGACATCGGCGGCGACCTGACAGTCAACCGGATGGGGTTCGGCGCCATGCGGATCACCGGCGAGGGGATCTGGGGGCCGCCGCTGGACCGGGATAAGGCGAAGGCGGCTCTTCGGCGGGCGGTCGAGCTAGGAGTGAACTTCATCGACACCGCCGACTCCTACGGCCCGGCCGTCAGCGAGGAACTGATCGCGCAGACGCTGCATCCATATCCTGACGACCTGGTGATAGCAACCAAGGGCGGCATGCTCAGGCCGGGTCCGGGGCGGTGGGAGCCAGACGGCCGGCCAGAGCACCTGCGGGAGGCATGCGAGGGCAGCCTGCGGAGGCTGAAGCTCGACCAGATCCCGCTGTACCAGTTCCACCGCCCTGACCCGAAGGTGCCGATTGCCGAGTCTGTCGGGGTGCTGGCGGAACTCAAGAAGGAAGGCAAGATCCGCCACATCGGCGTCTCCAACGTTTCGGAGGAGCAGCTCCGGGAGGCGCAGAAGCTGACCGCGGTGGTGTCGGTGCAGAACCGCTACAACCTGACCGACCGGTCGTCGGAGGCGATGGTGGACCTGTGCGACGCCGAGGGCATCGTGTTCCTGCCTTGGGCGCCAATCCAGCAGGCCGACGAACTGATCCCGGTCGTGACCGCGGCCCGGCGGCTCGGCGTGAGTACCCGCCAGGTCGCGCTCGCGTGGCTGCTGGGCAGGTCGCCGCAGATACTGCCGATCCCTGGCTCGGGGTCGCCCGAGCACATCGCCGACAATGTCGCGGCGGCATCGGTGGAGCTCACGAACGAAGAGGCGAACGCCATCTTCGCGCTAGCGCAGTGAGCCGCCGGCCTAACCCGTGCGACATCGAATTTAAGTTCGGTCATCAGGCCGGAATGTCAGTGCACCTCGTTACGATAATCGAGTAGGTTGGAGCGGTCGAGAGCGTTTGGCTAGCCCGGAGTACGGAGGGCAGAGGCATGGGCTGGGACAATCCGCCGGTGCCGTGGCGGGAGTTCGAGCGCCGCCTGTCCTGGGGCAAGGACACTGGCCAGGCGCCGGCGGGGGACGGTGCGCCGGCGGGAGACGGTGCGCCGGCGGGGGACGGTGCGCCGGCGGGAGACAAGCAGTCCGGGGCTGCCAGGGAGGCCAGCCGGGAGGTTGCCGGAGCGGAGTTGCACTGCCACTCCTCCTATAGCTTCCTTGACGGCGCTTCGAGCCCGGCTGACCTGGTATGCGAGGCAGCGGCACGCGGCCTGTCGGCGCTGGCGATCACCGATCACGACGGCATGTACGGGGTACCGCAGTTCGCCCAGGCTGCGGCGCGGCTGCGGGACGGCGGCATCAGCCTCGGCACCGTGTTCGGCGCCGAGCTCAGCCTGGACCTGGCCAACCGGACAGTGCTGGCCGGTAACCGCCCCGGAGCCCGCCGCCCCGCCGTCGGGCCTGCCGGGACGCCCCGGCCTGCCGGGACGCCCAGGGCGGGCGTTCCCGACCCGGCAGGCCGGCACCTGCTCGTCCTCGCTCGCGACCCGGAGGGGTACCGGCGGCTCTGCCGGGTCATCAGTGCCGCGCAACTGGCCGGGGGAGAGAAGGGCCTGCCGGTCTACGACGAGCCGGCCCTCGCCGACGCGCACGACGGGCACTGGGTGGTCCTTACCGGCTGCCGCAAGGGCGCGGTCCGGGCGGCGCTGGCGGCGCACGGCCCCGATGCGGCTGCCCGCGAACTGGCCAGGCTGACCGGCGCGTTCGGCCGGGAGAACGTCAAGGTCGAGCTCACGGTCGGCAACCACCCAGCCGACGACGAGTGCAACGACGCGCTGACAGCACTGGCGGCAGCGGCTGGCCTGGACACCATTGCCACCGGGAACGTGCACTACGCCGCCCCCCAGGACGCGAGGCTGGCGCAAGCGCTTGCCGCCATCAGGGCCCGGTTCAGCCTGGACGAGATGGACGGCTGGCTGGCCGCGTCCGGCGGCAGTTACCTGCGCTCGGCCGCGGAGATGGCCGCCCGGCTGGACCGCTACCCCGGCGTCGCGGAGCGGACGGCAGAGCTAGCCGCCGACTGCGCATTCGACTTCCACGTCATCGCGCCGAAGCTGCCGGACTTCGACGTCCCTGACGGTCACAGCGAGGCTAGCTGGCTGCGTGAACTGGTCACCAGGAAGGCGCCCGCCCGCTACGGCACCCCGGAGGCGGAGCGCGTCGCGGGCGCTTACGCGCAGATCAGTCGCGAGCTGGGCGTCATCGAGCAGCTGGGCTTCCCCGGCTACTTCCTGATCGTGCACGAGATCGTGGAGTTCTGCGAGGACAGCGGCATCTTGTGCCAGGGCCGCGGCTCGGCGGCGAACTCGGCGGTCTGCTACGCGCTCGGCATCACCAGCGTCGATCCGGTGCGGCACGGGCTGCTGTTCGAGCGGTTCCTGTCCGCGGGCCGGGACGGGCCGCCGGACATCGACCTGGACATCGAGCACCGGCGCCGCGAGGAAGTCATCCAGCACGTCTACTCCAGGTACGGCCGCCAGAATGCCGCCCAGGTGGCAAACGTGATCAGCTACCGGCCGCGGATGGCCATCAGGGACGCAGGGCGCGCGCTCGGCTACGAGCCGGAGCAGCAGAACGAGTGGTCCCGGCAGGTCGGCCCCCGGCAATACGGGCCCGGGCAGCCAGTTCCCCCGGACGCGGGCGTTCCCGACTCGGTTGTGGAGCTGGCGGGCCGGATGCAGCGGCTGCCGCGGCACCTCGGGATTCACTCCGGCGGGATGGTGATCTGCGACCGGCCAGTGGGAGAGGTGTGCCCGGTGGAGTGGGCGCGGATGCGCAGCCGCAGCGTGCTGCAGTGGGACAAGGACGACTGCGCGTACGCGGGCCTGGTCAAGTTCGACCTGCTGGGCCTCGGCATGCTGACCGCGCTGCGGGACTGCTTCGAACTCGTGGAGCAGGCGCACGGGGTGCGCTGGACGCTGGCCTCGATCCCGCAGGAGGATCCGGGCGTCTACGCGATGCTGCAGAAGGCTGACACCGTCGGGGTATTCCAGGTCGAGTCGCGGGCTCAGATGGCGACGCTGCCGCGGCTGCGGCCGGAGAAGTTCTACGACCTGGTCGTGGAGGTGGCGCTGATCCGGCCGGGCCCGATCCAGGGCGGCTCGGTGCATCCCTACATGCGCCGCCGGCACGGCGACGAGCAGCCGGACCTGCCCCATCCGCTGATGGAGCATGCGCTCGGCAAGACGCTCGGCGTTCCGCTGTTCCAGGAGCAGATGATGCAGATCGCCATCGACTGCGCCGGGTTCAGCCCGACCGAGGCCGACCGGCTGCGCCAGGCGATGAGCTCCAAGCGCGCGCCCGAACGGATCGAGGAACTGCGCGAGCGGCTACTGGCCGGGATGGCCGAGCGCGGTATCTCGCTCGAGGTCGCGGAGGACATCTACGGCAAGATCCTGGCGTTCTCCAGCTACGGATTCCCGGAGTCACACGCGATCAGCTTCGCCTACCTGGTCTACGCCAGCGCCTGGCTGAAGTGCTATTACCCGGCCGCGTTCACCGCTGCGCTGCTGCGCGCCCAGCCGATGGGTTTCTACGCGCCTGCCAGCCTCATCAGCGACGTCCGCCGGCACGGCATCACTGTCCGCGGCGTGGACGTGAACGCCAGTGGCGTGCTGGCGACCTTGGAAAAGAACGAAGAATCCGGGAACGGCCGCTGGCCGGCCGATGTCCCAAGCGGCGGGCTGCCTGCCGGGGGCCAGCCGGCGATCAGGCTTGGCCTGGCTGAAGTCCGCAACTTGGGCACCGGGGCAGCGGGGGAGATCGTGGCCGGCCAGCCGTATGCGGACCTGGAGGATTTTGCCCGGCGTACCACGGTGCCGGTCGCCGCGCTGGAGGCGCTGGCCATGGGCGGCGCGTTCGGCTGCTTCGGCGTGAGCAGGCGTGAGGCGCTATGGGCGGCTGGCGCGGCGGCCACCGTGCGGGCGGATCAACTGCCCGGCACGACGCTGGGCATGACCGCTCCGCCGCTGCCGGCGATGACGGCAGCGCAGGAGACTTTTGCCGACCTGTGGGCGACCGGGACCTACGGAACGCACCCGATCGAGCACATCAGGGCCATGCTCGATGAGCGGGGGGCGCTGCCTGCCGCTCACCTGGCGGGTGCGGGGAACGGCCGGAGCGTGCTTGTCGGCGGGCTGATCACGCACCGACAGCAGCCAGGCACCGCGCGTGGCGTGGTCTTCCTCAGCCTGGAGGACGAGACCGGGATGGCGAACATCATCTGCCCGCCGGATGTATGGCAGCGGTTCCGCAAGATCGGGGTAGCCGCCAGCGCGCTGCTCATTCACGGCCGGGTCGAGCGGCTGGACGGTGCTGTCAGCCTGCTAGCCACCAGGCTCGAGCGGCTCCGCGTCGTCGCGGCCGCGCGCAGCCGCGACTTCCGCTAGCGCACCCGGCAGGGCTCCTACCTGTGGCTTCGGTCGGCGACTTCGCCGCGATAGCGAGTCAATTTGTATGTCGGTGCGCGAAGATGGTCGACTACGGGATGTGGTTAGTCCCTGGTTCACAGCCAAGGGCAACCGATAACAAGCGATAACAAGCGATCCAGCGCGAGGATAAGCATGCCCTTCGATGTTGCCCGCACGTTCGCCGAGCGTTCCGGAGAGAACTTCGCCCTGCACGAGCGGTTCATGAACAGCCAGCTTGCGCGGACGCTGAGGACCCTCGGGTTCGATCGCAACTACGTTCGCGGTGAGGGCAGTTACCTGTACGACGATGCCGGCCAGCGGTATCTTGACTTCCTGTCTGGTTTCGGGGTTTATGCTCTGGGCCGCAGCCATCCGGCCGTCAAGGCGGCGCTTCACCAGGCACTCGACCTGGACCTGCCCAACATGGTGCAGATGGACTGCGCGCTGCTGCCCGGTCTGCTGGCCGAGCAACTCGTCGCCCGCACCCACCCGGCCATCAACCGCGTGTTCTTCTGCAACTCCGGGGCCGAATCGATCGAGGCCGCGATCAAGTTCGCCCGGCACTTCACGCAGCGGTCCAGGATCCTGCACGCTGACCACTCCTTCCACGGCCTGACCACCGGCGCCCTCGCGCTGAACGGCGGCAAGGAGTTCCGCAAGGGCTTCGGCACGCTGCTGGAGAGCGCTGCCGTCCCGTTCGGCGACCTGGCCGCGCTGGAGCAGCAACTGCGCGCGGGCGACGTCGCCGCGTTCATCGTCGAGCCGATCCAGGGCAAGGGCGTCTACTGCGCGCCCGGCGAGTACTGGCGGGCAGCCCAGGAACTCTGCCGCCGGCATGGCACCCTGCTGGTCACCGACGAGGTGCAGACCGGGCTCGGCCGCAGCGGCAAGTTCTTCTGCCACGAGCACTGGGGCCTGGAGCCCGACATCATCACGGTCTCGAAGGCGCTGTCCGGCGGCTACGTTCCGGTCGGCGCGATGCTGACCACCGACAAGATCTTCGCGAGCGTGCATCACTCGATGCAGGACGCGCTCAAGCACTCCACGACCTTCGGGCGCAATCAGCTGGCCATGGTCGCGGGGCTCGCCACGCTCGCGGCGTTCGACGACGAGGACATCGTCGGGCGCGCCGAGCGCACCGGTGCCGACCTGCAGGGCAAGCTGCGCGGGCTGGCCGCCAAGCACGATGTGATCCACGACATCCGCGGCCTCGGGCTGATGATCGGGATCGAGTTCGGCGAACCGCGGCCGGGGTCTGCCGCTCGCCGGTTCCGCGCCATGGAGCGGCTGCGGACCGGCATGTTCTCGCAGATGGTCGTCGTCCCGCTGTTCCACCGGCACAAGATCATCACGCAAGTGGCGGCGGACAACGTCAACATCGTCAAGCTGCTGCCGCCGCTGATCTCCGGGCCGCAAGAAGTCGATTACTTCGTCGCAGCGCTGGACGACGTCCTCACGGACGCACAGCGCGGCCCCGGGCTCAGCTTCGAGTTCGGCCGCACCATGGCCCGCGGCCTCATCCGCCGCAAGTCGCCGCGCAGCATCGCCAGCCCTCATCCGGTGGCCGGCCCCGCTGCGGGCGTTCCCCGCCATGACGGGGCCGCGACCAGCACGTCACCGCAGGCAGGCGCGGATCGGGCGGCGGCGGGCGCGGGTCCGGCCGCCGCAGCGACAGTACGGGAACGCCCGGTGGCCGGGACTCGCCCGGCCGGGGAAGCGCGGCAGCGGGCAGACCGGGCCGATGGCGTCAGCGCCGATGCCGGATACAGCCCGGCTGTGGCGCCGATCGAGCCCGGCGACCGGGTAGTCATCACCGGCGCAAGCGGATTCATCGGGTCGGCCGTGACCCGCGCGGTGCTGGCCAAGGGCGCGCAGGTGGTTGCCGTTACCGAGCCGGGCGGCCAGGACGCCAACCTCGACGGCCTTGAGGTGGAACGCGCAGTCGTCGATATCCGCGATGCCGCGGCGGTCCGGTCGGCGGTCGCCGGCGCGCGGTATGTCTTCCACCTGGCGGCCGTCTACCGGTTCTGGGCTCGCGATCCGCGGATCTTTCACGAGGTTAACGTCGGCGGCACGCTGAACGTCATCGACGCCGTGCGGGCGGCCGGCGCTGAGCGCCTGGTGTACACCTCCACGGTTGGCGTGCTCGGCCTCGACCGTACCCGGCATGGTCAGCCAGCGGACGAGACCTGCTATGCCGATGTCGGCCACCTGTTCGGCCACTACAAGCGCACGAAGTTCGCGGCGGAGCACGAGGTGCTGCGCGCGGCCGGCGAGGGCCTGAACGTCACGGTGGTGCTGCCGACGTTCCCGCTCGGCCCTGGTGACCGGGCGCCGACCCCGACCGGCAAGGTAGTGGCCGACTTCCTCAATGGCCGGATGCCCGGGTTCGTGGACACTGCCCTGAACGTGTGCCATGTGGATGATCTCGCGCTCGGTCACGTTGCCGCGCTCGAGCACGGGCGCCAGGGCCGCAGCTACATCCTCGGCGGCGAGAACATGACGATGCGCGAGATCCTGCAGACGCTCGCCGACGGCACCGGCCTGCCCACGCCCCGCTGGGCGGTGCCGCGACGGGTCGTCGCCGCTGCCGGGCTGGCCTCCGATCTCGTCGAGGGCAGGCTGCTGCGCCGCGAGCCGCACGTACCGCTCGAGGCGGCGCGCATGTCGACGACGAAGATGATCTTTAACGATGACCGGGCTCGTGCCGAGATCGGGCATAAGTCGCGGCCAGCGCGGCTGGCAATCGAGGACTCGGCGCAATGGTTCGCCGAGAACGGCTACGTGTCAGCCGACCGGCTGCGGGCCATCAGGTGGCAGCGGTAGCAGGAACAGCCGCGCCGCCGGGATCGGGAGTCCGCCATGGCTGACAGCTTCAGCGCAAAGTTGTGGGGCGGGATCGCCGGCATCTACGCCGCGATCCTGGACCACCCGTTTGTCACCGGCCTGAGCGATGGCAGCCTGCCGCGTGAGTCGTTCGAGTTTTACGTCATCCAGGACGCGCTGTACCTGCGGAAGTACGCGCGAGCGCTGGCAGCGGTGGCCAGCCGGGCCGCCGTTCCCGCGGAGACGGAGATGTTCGCGCGTCATGCCGCAGGCGTGGTCGCCGTCGAGATGAGCCTGCACGAGTCGCTGCTGGCCGACCTTGACATCGATCCCGGTGTGGCCGCCGCCGCGGATGAAGCTCCCACCACTTCGGCTTACACCAGTTACCTGCTGGCCGCCGCTGGCGAGTCGTACGGCGACGGCGTCGGCGCCGTGCTGCCGTGCTACTGGATCTACTGGGAGGTAGGCAAGCACCTGCTTCAGCGGGGCTCGCCCGATCCTGCGTACCAGCGCTGGATCGACACCTACGCGGCCGAAGAGTTCGGCGCTGAGGTGCGCGAGGTTATCGCCGTCACCGACCGGCTCGGCCAGCAGGTCGCAGTTGCGGAGCGCGAGCGCATTCAGCGCCGCTTCCGCGCGACCAGTCGTTACGAGTGGATGTTCTGGGAGATGGGCTACCGGCGGGAAACCTGGCCGGTCTGACGGCCCCTTTGACACTAGCCGCGTCAGTTGCGCCAGATCGCGCAGCCGTCGCGCCCACACCGGCTACGCGGCATCGGCGGGTTCGAGGAATTCGAGCCTGTTGCCGTGCGGGTCGCTGGTGTAAAAGCGGCGCATGCCCGGGAAGCCGTCGTCGAAGCTGGCGGGGTAGCCCGCCGCCGTCAGCCGCGCCGCCCACTCGTCGATCCCGGATACCAGCAGCGCCGGGTGCGCTTTACGGGCCGGCCGGAAATCGGCTTCCACGCCAAGGTGCAACTCGACACCGTGGCCACGGAACCAGCACCCGCCCCTGGCCGCAAGCGCCGGCGGCTTGGCGATCTCAGTCAGCCCGAGCACACCGGAGTAGAACGCGCGCGAGGAGTCCTCGGATCCGGCCGGACAGGCCAGTTGCACATGGTGAATCACGACTGCGCACCTCGATAGGTATCTCGACATCGAGATATATCCTACGGGAACGGGCCGGCTCGCCGCCAGCCGCGTTCGGTAGCCCGGCTTGCGCCCGCCGGGCAGTCAGGCGGTTAGGACCGATAGGATGTGTCGGTTATGGGCGTAATTAACGACATCGCAGAGCAGTATGTGGTCCGGATGACCGAACTCGACCCGGTTCTCGCCACCGGCGTCGGGATTGCCGGCCACGATCATCAGCTGACTGACCTGAGCCCTGCCGGATTTGCCGCCAGGGCCGAGCTGGACCGGACGACTGTCGCCGCGCTGACCGCGGCAAAGACCGAGACCGAGCGGGAGCGGGTCGCGCGGGCGGCGATGCTGGAACGGCTCGGCCTGGCCGTCGAGCTCTACGATGCCGGCGAGACCGCGAGTGAACTCAACGTGATCGCGAGCTGGGTCCAGGGAGTGCGTCAGGTCTTCGACCTGATGCCGACCGAGGGGGAGGAGGCGCAGCGCAACATCGCAGCCCGGATGGCCGCGGTTCCTGCCGCCTACGCCGACCTGCGGCAGACCTATGCCGAGGCGGCGGGTCGCGGCCGGGTGGCCGCGCGCCGTCAGGTCATCGAGTGCGCCCGGCAATGCGCGCAGTGGTCGGCGCCGGGCGCTGGCTTCTACCACGGTCTGGTTGATCGCACCGGCGCCGCCGGAGCGCTGCTGGCGGACCTGAGGGTGGCCGCCGACGCTGCCAGTGCCGCGACTGCTGAACTCGGCAAGTTCCTGGAGACTGAGCTGCTGCCGCTCGCGCCGGAGCGTGATGCCGTCGGCCGGGACAGGTACGCGCTCGCGTCACGCAGCTTTCTCGGTGCCGTGATCGATCTGGACGAGGCGTACGCCTGGGGCTGGGGCGAGGTAATCCGGCTCGAGGCTGAGATGGCGCGAGTCGCCGGCCTCATCGTGCCGGGCGGCAGCGTCGAAGAGGCGACCGCGCACCTGGACGGCGATCCTGCCCGGCAGCTCAACGGCGCACAGAACCTCAGGTCCTGGATGCAGGATTTCGCTGACAGCACCATTGCCGCGCTGCACGGGACGCACTTCGACATCCCGGAGCCCGCCAGGCGGATCGAGGCGATGATCGCCCCGACGAGCGATGGCGGGATCTATTACACCGGCCCGAGCGAGGACTGGACCAGGCCAGGGCGGATGTGGTGGACCGTGCCGGACGGAGTCGAGCAGTTCTCCACCTGGAAAGAGATCACCACGATCTATCACGAGGGCGTGCCCGGCCACCACCTGCAGGTCAGCCAGCAGGTCTTCGAGAAGCAGTCGCTGAACCGCTGGCAGCGGCTGCTGTGCTGGGTGTCCGGGCATGGCGAGGGCTGGGCGCTGTACGCCGAGCGGCTGATGGCCGAACTCGGTTACCTGGCTGATCCGGGGGCCATGCTCGGCATGCTGGACGCCCAGCTGCTGCGCGCGGCCCGGGTGGTCGTCGACCTCGGCGTGCACCTGGAGCTGCCGATCCCGGCGGACAGCCGCTGGCACCCCGGCGAGACCTGGACTGCCGAGCTGGCCTGGGAGTTCCTGCGCAACCGGGTGCACATGGACGAGGAGATGCTGCGGTTCGAGCTGAACCGGTACCTGGGCTGGCCGGGGCAGGCCCCCGCGTACAAGCTCGGCGAGCGGATCTGGCTGCAGGCCAGGGATGAGGCCCGGCAGCGCAAGGGCGCGGAGTTCAGCCTGAAGGACTTCCACAGCCAGGCGCTGGCGCTGGGAGCGCTGGGCCTGGATCCGCTGCGCGAGGCACTGGCCAGGCTCTGACGGCGGCCGCCACCGGTGCTGTTCCCGGCCCCGCTCGGCCTGCCGTGATCGGATGGAGTCATGAAGGTTCGCATCGGCATCAGCCTCGGCCCGTACGCGACGCCCGAGGGGCTGGCAGCCGCGATCGGCCCGATCGAGGCTGCTGGCATCGACTCGCTGTGGCTCAGCGAGGTTATCTACGGAGACCTGGTCAATCCGCTGACCGGGATGGCGTACACGCTGGCCAGGACGAGCCGGCTCAAGGTTGGCACTGGCGTCGCGGTGCTGCCCGGCCGGCACCCGGTGCTGGTGGCAAAGGAACTGGCCTCGCTCGCGGCGCTCGCACCGCGTCGCGTGCTGCCCGTGTTCGGCCTGCGTCCGGCGCGGCTGCCGGAGACCGCGGCATTCGCGGTTCAGGGCAGCCGCGCTGCCGTGTTCGACGAATCCCTGGAGTTGCTGAAGCTGCTGCTGACCCAGCAGAACGTGTCCTTCTCCGGCACGTTCTTCGCTGTGACGGACGCAAGCGTCGGGCCGCTGCCGGCCAGGCCGCTCGACATCTGGCTCGGCGGCAGCGCGCCGGAAGGACTCCGCCGGGTTGGCAGGTACGGCGATGGCTGGCTCGGTAGTTACCTGACCCCGGCAGAGGCGCGGGCGGCGCGCGAGCAGATTCTCCGGGCGGCCGCGGCAGCCGGGCGCGAGATCGACCCGGACCATTTCGGCGTCAGCCTTGCGGTTGGCGAAGTCACGCCGGACGTCGCCAGGGTGATCGAGCGCAGGCGGCCCGGTACCGACCCGGTGACGCTGATTCCGGCGGACTGGGCACAGGCGCGCCGCATGATCGAGGAGTACGTCGGGGCGGGGCTGAGCAAGTTCGTGGTCAGGCCTGCCGCGGCCGGATCGGGCGCCGGCCGGTTCATCGGCGAATTCGCCGAGCAGATGCTCCCGCTGGAGAACTGACCTCGCTCCGCTCCAGGGCACCGATCACGGATCGCTCGGGTGAGTGCTGTCCGCGAGCCGGCGACTGTCCGCGGTCATGGCGCCGTCCCGGAAGCTGCTCAGGAGCAGGTCGAGCATCTCGACCTGGCGCTGCGACGTTACCCGGTCCGGGTAGAGGACGCGCTCGGCGCTGAGTCCATCGATGAGCACGACCAGCTGGTGGGTCGCCAACTCCGGGTCGTAGCCGTCAGCCAGGTCACCGAGGGCCGCGGCCTCCTCAAGGTGGCCGCGCAGCCGGTCGCAGAGCCGGTCGAACTCGCTGTGCTGCAAGTCGCGCATCGCCTGGTTGCCGAGTGCCCGGCCCCAGAAGCTGATCTCGATCTGCGCTTCGAGGTCACGGCGGTCATCCAGCGGCAGTGCTTCCAGCATGACGGCCCGCAGCGCGGCCAGCCCGGCCAGCCCCTTGGCCGCCGCCGCCATCCGGGCGCCTACCCGCCGGTGCGAGTGCACGAGGGCTGAGCTGAGAATATCGGCCTTGTCGTCGAAGTAATGGCCGAGAATCCCGCGCGAGCAGTTCGCTTCCCTGGCAATCGCGCGAATGGTCGCGCCAGCGATCCCGTCGCGGGCGATCACCCGCCAGGTGGCCAGGAGGATCTCGTCCCGCCGCTCATCCCAGTCAACGATCTTGGGCATCGCACTTCCGCTCGAAGGTCCGGCTCCGTCCGCCAGCACATTACCGTCTGTTTTTTTGTCGGACGTCCGTCTAACATCCTTTCTAATGCCTGGCAACGCTGACCTGCAAACCGCCCGCGAGCAGCTAGTGAGCTACTGCGGGCGGATGGTCGCGGACGGGCTGGCCGTCGGCGCGGCGGGGAACCTGAGCGTGCGGGCGGGCGACATGGTGGCGATCACCCCGTCCGGGGTGAGCTATGCCGACCTGGTCCCGGCCGACATCTGCGTGACGACGCTGACTGGCGAGGAAGTCGACGCGCCGGAAACCCCGTCCAGCGAGCTGCCTATGCACCTGGCTGTCTACGCGGCCACCGGCGCGGCGGCAGTGGTGCACACGCATTCAGCCGAGGTGATCGCGGTGTCCGCCACCTCGGCTGAGCTGCCGGCCGTGCACTACGCGATCACCGGGCTCGGCGGCCCGGTCCGGGTGGCAGCCTACGCCAGGTTCGGTTCGGCCGGGCTGGCCGAGGCTGCGGTGGCCGCGCTGGCCGGGCGCAGCGCCGTGATCCTGCAGAACCACGGGGCAGTCTGCTACGGCGCGACGCTGCCGGAGGCCTACGACCGGGCGGTGCTGCTGGAGTGGCTGGCCAGGGTCTACCGGCTTGCCCGCGCTCACGGCGTGCCGAGGATCTTGTCCCAGGCCGAGCTGGACGAGGTCGCCGCCGAAGCGCGACGGCGCCGCTACGGGCAACGGCGGCAGCGATGACCGCCGGCCCGGAGCACGGCGCGGCCGCGCCCCGCAGCGCAGCGGCACGCAGGGTAGCGGTCATCGGGCCGCACATCCTGGACGTGCTCGGCCGCCCGGTTGAGTCGATACCCGCCGGGCAGGGCAGCGCCAGGCTCACCGAGATCCGGGCCACCGCGGCCGGAACCGCTGGCGGCACGGCCGTCGACCTGGCCAAGCTCGGCAACAGCGTGTTCTCGATCGGAGCGGTCGGAACCGACCTGCTGGCCGACATCCTCATCGCCGCGCTGGCCGCTCATGGCGTCGACACCGGCGGCATCGTCAGGACAACCGCGGCCCAGACGTCCGCGACCATCCTGCCGATCAGGCCGAATGGCGAGCGTCCTGCCCTGCACGTGCCCGGCGCCACCAGGCTGCTCAGGATCGGCGACATCGACCTGGCCGCACTGGCCGGATTCGATGCGGTACTGCTCGGCGGTCCCGACGCGCTGTCCGGCCTGTCCGGTCCGGATCTGGCGGCCGTCGTGACGGCAGCAAAGGACGGCGGCGCGCTGGTCGCGGTCGACGTTCTGCATCCGGGCAGCTTGCAGGACTTCGCCCGGATCACCGCGGCGCTCGGCGGCGCGGACTGGTTCTGGCCGAACGCCGATCAGCTTCTCGCCCTGACCGGCCGTGCAGACCTGGAGCTAGCGGTCGCTGATGTGCTCGCACTTGGCACCGGCGGCGTGGCGGTGACGCTTGGCGCGGACGGCTGCCTGGTTACCGCCAGGCGTGGTGGCGCCCGCAGCGCCTCAAACCTGATCCACCTCCCGGCACCCGCGGTGCCCGTGGTCGATACCACCGGCTGCGGCGACGGGTTCGACGCGGGCATGCTGACCGGCCTGCTGCTCGGCTGCGACCCCATCGACGCTGCCCGGCTGGGCGTCGCCTGCGGTGCGCTGGTGGCGACAGGTCTCGGCTCTGACGCCGGCCTGCAGAGCCTGCGTCAGGTACTCGACTTCCTCGGCGCAAGCACAACGGCAATCAGCACAGCGGAGCGGACGGCATGACGGATCAGCTAGCCCGAGCGGACAACCGGGACTTCAGGCCGCGGAACGCGGATCAGCAACTGCGCCGCAGGGCCAGGGCGGTGATTCCCGGCGGGATGTACGGGCATCAGTCGGCGGGCCCGCTGCCGCCGGAATATCCCCAGTTCATGCGGGCGGGACGCGGCGCGCGCGTCTGGGACGTCGATGGCAACGAGTACGTCGACCTGATGTGCAGCTACGGCCCGGTCGTGCTCGGGCACCGGCATCCTGCCGTCGAGGCCGCCGCGGCCGCGCAGGCCGAACTCGCCGACTGCCAGAACGGGCCGGGACCGGTGATGGTGGAGCTCGCCGAGCTGCTGGTCGGCACCGTGCGGCACGCGGACTGGGCGATGTTCGCCAAGAACGGCACCGACGCGACCACGATGTGCGTCACGATCGCCCGGGCGCACACCGGCCGGTCACGGATTCTGGTGGCCACCGGCGCCTACCACGGGGCCGCGCCATGGTGCACGCCGCGGCTGGCCGGCGTTACCGCGGCGGATCGCGCCAACCTCGGCTATTACACGTTCAACGACCTGGACTCGGTCACGGCGGCAGCCGCGGCGGCCGGCCAGGACCTGGCGGGCATCGTGGTCAGCCCGTTCAAGCACGATGCGGGCTTCGACCAGGAACTCGTTGACCCGGCGTTCGCCGCCGGCTTGCGCGAGCTGTGCACGCGGACCGGCGCGGCGCTGATCCTGGACGATGTGCGCTGCGGCTTCCGGCTGCACCTCGGGTCGAGCTGGGAGCCCATCGGCGTGCTGCCTGACCTGTCGGCATGGAGCAAGGCCATCGCGAACGGTCATCCGCTTGCCGCCGTGCTGGGCTGCGGCGACTACGCCGACGCGGCCGCCAGCATCTTCGCGACCGGCTCCTTCTGGTTTTCGGCCGCCGCGATGGCCGCGGCGATCGCCACTATCGGCGCGCTGCGCGCCGAGGGTGCCATCGAGGCCATGGACCGGAGCGGAAGCGCGCTGCGCGCCGGGATCCTGCAGCAGGCCGCGGCGCGGGGCATCGAGATCAACTACACCGGGCCTGCCGCCATGCCGTACCTGACCTTCGCGGGAGACCGCGGTCACGAACTGGCCGGCACGTTCGCGGCGGCGGCGATCCGGTCCGGCGCATACCTGCATCCGCGCCACAACTGGTTTATCTCTGCGGCGATGACCGACGCAGATCTGGCCAAGGTCCTCGCCGCGACCGACGAGGCTTTTGCCGCCGTGCAGCTACGACAACACGAAGGCCGGGCACCACAACACGAAGGCGGAACCACATGAGCACTGACGAATCGGCCAGGCCGGCCGGAGCGGCCGTGGCGACCGGCAACGGCGCGGAGGCCATCCTGGCAAAGGCGGGTTACAAGCCTGAGCTGCGCAGGTCGCTGCGCTTCTTCTCGATGTTCGCCATCGCGTTCTCGATCATCTCGATCACCACCGGGATCTTCCTCAACTACGGCTTCGGACTTTCCTACTGGGGGCCGGCGGCGATCTGGACCTGGCCGATCGTCGGGGTAGGCAACTTGATGATCGCGCTCGTCGTCGCCGAACTCGGCACCCGGATCCCGCTGGCCGGATACGCCTACCAGTGGAGCGCGCGCCTGGTGAACTCGACCTACGGATGGTTCGTGGGGTTTGCCGGCTTGCTCTACATGAGTGTCGGCGGCGGCGCGATCATGCTCGGCGTCGCCTCGCCACTGCTGCTCAGCGAATTCGGCGTCAATGCTCCGAGCGCGCGGCTGGTGTTCGGGGTAGCGATCATCCTGATGGTGCTGCCGGTGATCATCAACATCATCAGCATCCAGGTAGCCGCGCGAGTGAACAACCTTGCCGTGTTCACCGAGATCATCGGAACCGTGGTGTTCGGCGTGCTGCTGTTCATCCTGTGGGCGGCGAAGACCAAGCCGACACCGTACGGTGCTGGCATCCTGACCAGCACCACCTCGGTCTACCACAACCCGACCATCTACGCCTTCGCGCTGGCTGGCCTCTTGGGCGCCTTCACGCTGGTCGGGTTTGAGCTCGCCGCCGACATGTCCGAAGACGCGGTCAACCCGCGCAAAAGCGTGCCGCGCGGCGTCATCGTCGCGGTGGCGGGGTCCGCCGTGCTCGGCATGATCGCGCTCATCGGCTTCACGGTCGCGATCCCGAGCCTGAAGACCGTCGAGGCCGCGCCGCTGCCGCTGCTGGCGATCGCCGGGTACTGGCTGCCGGGCTGGCTGGTCAAGGTGTTCATCGCGTTCGTCATCTTCTCGATGTTCGCGATTCTCGTGGTCGGCGCCGGCGCGCAGGCGCGGCTGGCGTACTCGATGTCGCGCGACAACATGCTGCCGTTCAGCACGCAGCTTCGGAAGGTGAACGCCAGCACCCAGACGCCGATCGTCGCCCTGCTGGTCTTCGCCGTCGTCGACATCGGCGTGACCTGGTACGGCTACCTGCAGGCGAGCGCGTTCGCGACGCTGGTCGGGGCGACCGCGATCATCCCGTACATCATCTACTTCCTCATCACGGCCGGCTATGCGTACAAGCGGCGGACGCTGGACTCGATCCCCGGCGCGTTCTCGCTGGGCCGCTGGGCCTGGCCGGTGATCATCTTCGTGCTGCTGTACAGCGCGCTGATCATCTTCGTCCTGTCGGTACCCGGACCGTTCCACGCTGCTGACAAGGTCGTGGCCTACGGAGCAGGCCTGGCGCTGCTGTGGTATGTGGCCGCGCTGTTCTGGCGCTTGCGTCGCGGTACCGCCGGGGTGAAGCCGGTCGAGGAACTGCTCGACTGACCGGCCGGCCGACGGGCTATCCGCGGCGTGAACCAGGTCGAGCAGGTGCCCGACCGGCTACCGCGGCTAACGGCGACGCCGACCCAGACGTGGACTCCGGCTGGCGCGTTACGCACGCCGTAGGGAATGCTGGCCAGGCCGCGCGCGCTCGCGCGAACTGTCCGGCGGCGGGTTCCCGGTCCTGAAGTACGCGATCGTCGTCACCCTAATGGCCCGGCTCGCGGTGCGCACCAGCACATCGGTCGTCGAGTGGTCGGCCGGGTGAGGCGGGCTCGTGACGGCATGGGACGCCAGGCGGCCCGCGACGCTCACGGAAAACGACCTGGTCGCCAGGCTCGCGCCACCGTTCCACAGCTCGAAGCCCGCCTCCACGTCGATCAGGTACCACGAACGGCTGAGGTAGCCGCGGCGCACCGCGTCGGCGACCAGCGCCCGCAGGTCCAGGTTGCTGACCGAGGTGGCGGGGGTGGTGAGCGTGTAGGAGACGGTGTTCCAGCCCTGGTTGCCGAACCACACGTTGTAGCTGCGGCCGCCGATGACGACGTTGCCGGCGACTTGCGACCCGTAAGGCCGCACATGGCCGTGGTGGTTCAGCCAGATCATCAGCTCGGCGCCGTCAGGCTGGCCACCGGTGGTCGGCGTCCGGTTGAACCAGATGTCATACGCCACGTTGTAGACACTGCTGCCGCCGGGCTCCGCGGTGCTCCAGCTGGTCGTCACCGTGCCGGCCCTGATGTTCGCTACCTGAATCGGAAGTCCGCTGCCAGGCGTGCACGCGCCCCAGTGACAGCCCTTATAGATGGCCGGATAGCCGCCCGGCCCGCTGTGCTGCGAGCTCACGATCGAGGAGTTCGCCACCCTGAAATCGGCGTTGCCGTTGGTGGTGATGCATTCGCGCGCACTCGAGCCCCACTCGTTGTTCTCCACCGTGTACGCGCCGCCGTCGACCGGAGCGGTCTGCGAGTGGCACAGCCTCGTGGTGCCGACTGCCGCCGAGGTGATTGCAGGCAGTCCCACGGCCAGCAGTCCGCCCGCCAGCAGTCCGCCCGCCAGCAGCAGCGCGGCAGGTAGGGCGAGGGTACGTGCGAGCGGGTTCATTCTCGCCTTCCGGGACGGGGTGCAGCCGAGCGTGCGTCAGGGGGCGTGGCGACTCCTAAGGGTGCGGATAAGTCGAGAGGTTATGGAGCAACCACGCTGAATACACCGTACGTTCGGTTGAGCTTTGGCTCTGCCAGTTGCGCGGCTTTTTAGTACCGCAATCGGAGTAGGAAGGGTCAGTCCTGGGCAGCGGCGGAAGGGCGCGTCCGTCGCGCCCGCTAGCATCTGCGTCGTGCGCAATTGCGGGTGCCGGTGACGATAACCGTCCTTGATCACGTCTCCATCGGGACCGGTGCGGTTGGCGACGGCTGGAAACTGTTCGGCGGCCTGCTCGGCGGCACGTGGGTCTACGGCGGGAACTCACCGGGCTTCTGGTGGGGCCAGCTGCGCTTCCGTGCTGGCCCCAAGATCGAGCTGATCACGCCGACTCCGGGGCCGGACTCGGCTTTCCTGGAGCGGTTCCTCGCGACCAGAGGTCCGGGCCCGCATCACCTGAACTTCATCGTCAGCGACATCACGCGGACCCTGCGCCGGGTCGCGGCGCTCGGCATCGAGCCGGTCCAGGTCAGGCTCGATGATCCGGCCTGGAAAGAGGCGTTCCTGCGCCCTGCGGACGCCTTCGGCATCGTGATCCAGGTCGCCGAGCAGTCTGGCCCGCCGCCCCGGCTGCCCGCCCCGGCCGAACTCGGCCCGGTCGGCCAGCCCTCGGCATTCACCCTGGTCGAGCACTACGTGGATGACCTCGCCGCCGCGACCCGGCTGTTCGAGTCGGCGCTGGAGGGCGAGGTGGTTTGCCAGCCTGGCCCGGGAGCCCGTTCGGTGGCCGAGCTGAGCTGGCCGAACGGGGCGCGGCTGCGCCTGGTGGCAGCCAGCGGGCTCGCGGCGGCCAGCGGACAGGCGGCCCAGGGCAGCAGGGGCGCGGCGGGCGCGCTGCACTTCAGCCGCGATGACGAGCCGTTCAGCCCCGCCGAACTTGGCCGCGCTGCGGACCTGTCGCGCCTACTCGGGGTCTCGCTCGCGCTTCACAGCTGAACCTGCTGCCATCGGCACTGCCAGAAACGGGCGGACCTCGATCATGCCGAACGCGGCCGCCGGGTGCAGGGCGGCAACTTCGATGGCGTCAGCCATGCTGGCGCACTCGATCACGTCGAAGCCGGCCATCCACGTTGTCGCCGGTTTCGTCGGCTTCGCCGCGGGCGGCGTTTTCCTCGGTCTCACGCGGCGGGTCGGGCGGCTGCTCCATGCAGACCAGTAGCAGGTACTTCATCGATAGCTCCCCGGCTAGATCGGTGACTGTCTCCTTGACCACGACGTACCGGAGCGGGCTTCATGGACACCCGGCGCCTGGCACCCGCGCGGCCTGCGGGCGAACTGCTGGCGGTTGCGCTTCAGGCGTGCCGCCACGGCGGCTAATGTAGGCGCGGTGCGGGTCGCTACCTGGAACGTGAATTCGGTCAGGCAACGGGTACCACGGTTGCTGCCGTGGCTGGACGAGCGCCAGCCGGACGTCGTCTGCCTGCAGGAGACCAAGCTCGCCGACGACGCGTTCTCCGAGTTGCTCGGCACCGATCTCGATGAACGCGGCTATCAGGCGGCCGTCTACGGTGAGCCGCGCTGGAACGGCGTGGCGATCCTGTCCAGAGTCGGGCTGGCCGAGGTAGAGCGCGGGCTGGCCGGCGCTCCCGGCTTCCCCGATCCTGAGGCCCGCGCGATCGCGGCTACCTGCGGCGGGATCCGGGTGCACTCGGTATATGTGCCGAACGGCCGGGTCCCCGACTCAGATCATTACCGGTACAAGCTGGCCTGGCTCGCCGCGCTCGAGCAGGCGGTCCGGGCAGGCCCGGATGCCGCCATCGTGGCCGGGGACATGAATATCGCCCCGGCCGACAGCGACGTCTTCGACCCGGCGGCCTATGTTGGGCAGACTCACGTTACCGAGCCGGAGCGGGCAGCACTGGCCAGCCTGCTGTCGGCCGGCCTGCGTGACGTGGTCCGCGAGCGATGGCCCAGCCAGCGGGTGTTCACCTACTGGGACTACCGGGCCGGGATGTTCCACCAGGATCTCGGCATGCGGATCGACCTGGTGCTGGGCACCAGCAGCGTGGCCAGCCGGGTCCGGGCGGCCTGGGTCGACCGGCAGGCAAGGAAGGGCGCCGGCCCGAGTGACCACGCACCGGTGATCGTCGACCTGGACGAGGCTCCGGACGGCGACATCGGGCCGGTCGTGCCGCCGCCGTCCGCGGCCGCTGGCCGGAAGGGCCCGGTCAAGCTGCCCCAGTCGCGCTGAACGCGCGGCGCGCAGCTGCCAGCCAGCGGCTCGCGAGCCACTTCGTGCCTTGCAATGTCCAGAGGCGCGGGGGCCTGCACTGCGGCACTCGGCAGGCCCGAACCCGCGGCTCTTGAAAAGGAGCCGGTACTCGCTGCGCTTCTGGCTGGTCCAGGATGGGGGAGTGGTGGTGAGCGATCGGACGGTCAAGGTCTGGGCGTGGATCGCGGCGGCGCACGAGGGCGATGGGCCGGTGTCGGTGGCTGCGGTGTGCACTGCGGCGGTGCGCCATCTCGGAGTGGATGGCGCGAGCGTGACGGCGATGAGCAGCCTGCTGGTCAGCGAGCCGCTGTTCGCCTCTGACGAGCTGAGTGCCCGGCTGGAGGAGTTGCAGTTCGCTGCTGGGGAGGGTCCGGGCGCGGATGAGTTCACGCTGGGTTCGCCGGTGCTGGTCGCGGACCTGGAGTCGGCTGCGGCGCGGTGGCCCGGGTTCGTGCCGGAGGCGCTGGCGGCCGGTGCGCACGCGATGTTCGCGCTGCCGCTGCAGACTGGGGCTATCCGGGTCGGCGTGCTGTCTCTGTACCGGGCGCTGCCGGGACCGCTGTCGGCCGGGGAACTCGCCGATGTGCTGGTGTTCGCTGACGTCGCCCTGCAGTTGATGATGGATGCCTCCTCGGGCATCAGCGGGTCGCCGGGTTACCGGCCGCTGGACGGGCTGTCGGACCGCCGGGCGGTGGTGTACCAGGCGACCGGGATGATCTCGGTGCAGCTGGACGTGAGCCTGGCGGAAGCCCTTGCGCGGCTGCGGGCGTACGCCTTCGCGGCCAGCGCCCCTGTTGGCGACGTCGCGGGCGATGTGGTGAGCCGCCGGCTGCGCTTCGATCCCGGCGCCAGCACGGATGCCTGACTCCTTCCCGCGTTACGGTAACGGCTGTGTTGCTGCGGTATCAGCGAGTGGCGCAGAAGGCTACCCTGGCATCATGGCGGCGATAGTGGACCAGCGCCTCGCGCACACGTTCGTTGAGCTGGCGGACACGCTGGTCGGCGGCTTTGACCTGATGGAGTTCCTGCACATGCTGACCGAGCGGTGCGTGGAGCTGCTGGAAGTGGACGCGGCGGGACTGCTGCTGGCCGATGCCCGCGGGACGTTGCAGCTGGTGGCCGCCTCGACCGAGCAGGCACGGGTCCTGGAGCTGTTCCAGATCCAGAACGACGAGGGCCCGTGCCTGGACAGCTATCGCACCGGGCAGCCGGTCATCGTCGCCGACATCGCCGCGGGCGCAGCGGCCCGGTGGCCGCGGTTCGCGGCGGCCGCCAGCGAGATGGGCTTCGCCGCGGTGCACGCCATCCCGATGCGGCTGCGTGAGCAGGTCATCGGCACGCTCAACCTGTTCGGCGCCGTGCCGGATGGCCTGGATCCGGCAGTGGCGCGGGCGGCCAGGGCGCTGGTCGACGTGGCGACCATCGGCATCCTGCAGGAACGCGCCACTCGCGAGCAGGAACTGGTAGCCGGGCAGCTGCAGGTGGCCCTGAACAGCCGGGTGATCATCGAGCAGGCCAAGGGCGTCCTCGCCGAGCGGATGCGGGTGACCCCCGATCAGGCATTTATCGTGCTGCGGGCCTACTCGCGCAACCACAACTACCCGCTCACCCAGCTTGCCGCCGATGTCATCAGCGGCACTGCGGACATGCTCGCCGATGGCCCCGCTAGAAACCGGCGCGGCGCTGACCGCCCGGCGCGAGGGTGATGATCCGCGTAGCGTGACACCGCGCCTTCGCGCGCCCGGGCCGAACGACGCGGATGCGGCTACCGAGGCCCGGAGCAACACGGCGCGATTACGCGCCTTTCCCTTCGCGCGCAAAGAGGCACCGGCGGTCGGTGTGTCAGCTGGGCTCGGGGTTGCGCCGGTCGCGGCGCATGATCTTTCGCAGCTGGGTGATGCGGGCGGTGCCCGCGGCCGCCATGATCAGCGCGCCGGCGATGGCGGCGAGGAGCAGCGCTACGGCCAGCGACAGGCGCAGGTGCGCACCCAGGAAGCTGATGTTCACGGCATGCGCGTTCTGGATGATGAAGATCATCACCACGATCAGGACGGCGAAGCCGGCGATGAGGCTGGTCCGCATGCCGCTGATCCGGGTGCGCGTCCGCCCGGACTTACGCGCCGGGGCAGCGGGTGGCAGCTGGGGGGATGTGCCGTTGGCGGACTGCGGCGGCATCGTCGTGGTAGCGCTCTCGGGTGATGGTTGCTCGGTCATGGCGGTGCTTCCTTCGCCAGCGGAGGCGGGCCGCTGAAGTCTGGCCGGGCATCCGTTGAGTGACCCGATCTCGTTGCAGCCGTCGGCTGCTGACTGTCCGGGTCTGCTTTTAGTTTATGCATGAAACATGAAACGCGCGATTCATTTCTAGAATTACGGAACAGTCGCTGGGCGCGGAGTGCTTGAAGTTCCTGACCAGCCACGCCGGGGTGCTGGTGTGCATCACCCCGACCCCGGCGCGCGACTGCGAGACGTCGCGGCGAGCCTCGGCAGCGGACGGCACCGGGAACGGCGACCGCCGCCGGGATCGCGCGCCGACCGGCGTACAGCCTGCAACCGGCGTGTTCCGGCTCGGCCTTTCCAGCGGCGCGCTATCCCCCCGGGGTCAGGGCAGTGTAGTCTGAAGATTGAAGCTCCGGACCCGCAGGCGGGCCCGGATTTTTTGTTTCCTCGTACACGGAAACGGTGCGGGCAATTCTCTCCCACCGCGATCTACCCAGCATGACTGACCTGCCGCGTACGTGACCTGGTCAGCTGACTAAGGAGTCGGTGATGGGCGTCATCGCATGGATCGTTCTCGGCCTGGGCGCAGGGCTGCTCGCCAACATGATTATCCCCGGAAAGAGATCACAGGGCCTGATCCTCACCTGCCTGATCGGCATCGCCGGCGCGCTAGGCGGCGGCTGGGCAGCCACTAAGCTCTTCCACATCCACAGCCTGCAGGGGTTCTTCAACTTGTCCACCTGGCTCACCGCGATCGCCGGCGCGGCGGTCCTCCTGCTGGCCTACCACCTGATCAGCGGGCAGTCCGGCGGTTCCCGGCGGTCCGGCCGGTTTGCGCACCGCTGACAAACAGCCGAAGGCTCACCTGGGCGGGCGCAGACAGCGCCGCAGCCTGACAGCCGGTCCTGCCCGGCCACGCACGGGACCCGCCGAATGGCGGGTTCCGTGCCGCCGCGCATGCCCGGTGGATGGGCACCTGCCGACTCCCTCCCACGGCCACGGCGGGCGGAGTCAGCGGCGGAATCTCTATTGCGGGGACAGGATTGGCGCCGCGCGGCCCCGGCCAAACGCCGCCGTCACGACGCCGCGGCCGACAGTGGCCGCGCCAGCCTCGCGCCGATCATGCCGGTCACCTCCACGACCCTGCGGACCCGCAGCTGCGGGCCGACGAGGTACATGTCCCCACCGCTTTCCCGGGTCCACTTCAGCACGCGCACGAGTACTCCCAGGGCACAGCAGTCGATGAACTCTAGGCCCGCAAGGTCCACGATGATCGACGGCCCGAACGCCGCTACGGCCGCGATCAGGCGTGATGCGACAACCGGTGCGTCGGCTAGGTCAAGCTCGCCGCACAAGGCGAGCACGGCGTAACCGCCGTGACCGCTGACGCTCAGCTCCACGTTGAACATGGACACCTCCCATGACCGCCGACCGCGATCCAGCCACCTCGAGATTCCTGGCCGGAATACGGGGCCACCCGGCCGCCTTGGGGTCACCCTGGCCGCGTGCCACCGTCGCCCATGTCCCGATCGTGCTGGGCCAGTGGCGGCCCTTGCACAAGGAAACTCCGAACCTTGCCGCACAACCGCGCCACAACGCGGACTTGCGATCACCGAGGTCCGGAGCAACATCGCATACGCTACTCCTCCGGGACAGGCGGCGGCAGTCCATTGCCGTCCCGCGAGCTTGCCGCGACCTGGTCGGCGCCGACCGCGGCTGCGCCGCTGGTGCTTGACCTGGTGCTCTTTATGCTGAAGAACACGCTTCGCTGGCTGATGGGCGAGGAGCAGATCACTCACCCGGGCATGGAGTATTACCAGGCCTGAGTCGTCGGATCGGTCCCGCCGCCGTCGCGCCACCGAGAACGGCAGGGAACTTATCCTGTCCGGCACGTGCGGCCAGGCAGCGATAGCTTGGCCCCCCGGAATCAGGGGCCCCGCGCTTGAGCGACAGGCTGCGCTGCCCGAGGAGGAGCAGAAGCAGGTCTACGCCGACTACCAAGGGATCAATCAGACGCCGGGCGTCACCCCTGGGCTGCCGATGGGCCTGCCGGAGAACGCGACCACCGTGCGGGTCGAGGGCGGCAAGACCCTGACGACCGACGGCCCGTTCGTCGGGATGAAGGAAGCCGTCGGCGGCTTGTTCATCCTCGAGGCGGACGACCTCGACGCGGCCATCGAGGTAGCCGCCCGGGTGCCGGCGGCACGTTATGGTGGCGCCGTCGAGATCCGCCCGTCGGAGGTGTAATTGGTAACGACGCTCGACCAGGTCTTCCGGGAGGAGTGGGGCCGCGTCCTGGCCACCCTGATCGGCTTCCTCGGCGACTTTGACCTCGCCGAGGAAGCCGCGCAGGAGGCGTTCGCCATCGCCGCCGACCGGTGGCCACGTCGTCAAGAGCGGTCGTGGTGAGCGTTCCGGGAAAGGGCCCGGCAAGACCGGGTCAGGTGAGCGAGGAGAAGATGAACGTGTGTGAATCCTGGCTGGAGGCTGTCCGCCAGCGCCAGCCCAGACTCTCCGTCCACTGGCACCTCATCGCGCGCACGCAAGGTCGGCCTGTGAGAGTCCGGTGAGGGGAGACCCTCACGCCGGGTTCTGCGAGAGCCGATTTCTCCCGGCCACTCAGCTTGTGACGAGCCCAGCGAGTGAGCAGGAACCCACCGCATTCCGGCAGCAGCGGTATGCAGTGCCGCCAGGAGCAACGGACCTGCTGCTGGTGCGGCACGGTGCTTCCGAGGCATACCTGGACGGGACGCTGTTCCCGCTGGTGGACGGACATGGCGATCCACCGCTGTCAGCGGAGGGCAAGGACCAGGCGAAGCGGGTCTGCGGCCGGCTCGCTGCAGCCGGGGTGGCCGCTGTCTACGTCACTAACCTGCGCCGGACTGCGCAGACGGCAGCGCCACTGGGCGGGCTTCTCGGCCTGCAACCGCGGGTGGAAGCGGACCTTCGCGAGGTCTACCTCGGCGAATGGGAGGGCGGGATCTTCCGGAAGATGGTCGCGGAAGGCCATCCCATCAGCCTTCGGATGGCTGCCGAGGAACGGTGGGACGTGATTCCCGGCGCCGAGTCCGCGGCTGGGCTGGCAAGCCGGGTCCGGCGGGCGATCGAGCGGCTGGCGGCGGCTCATCCGGGTCAGCGGATTGCTGCCTTCACGCACGGCGGGGTGATCGGCCAGGCGCTGGCGCTGGCAAGCGGATCCCGGCCGTTCGCGTTTCTTGGCGCGGAGAACGCGTCGATCTCCCGCATCGTGATCACCACAGACCGCTGGATCGTCCGCGGCTTCAACGACACTGCTCACCTCGACGGATAAGAGACGGGCCGGAGTCGAGACTCCAGCTGTTCACGTTGATCGTGCCCTGCCCGCCGAACACCGCCACTCGCGCCAGCGACGCGGCCAATTTTGCGGTATCGACGCCCAGGTTCGGTGTCGAAGTAGATCCTTCCCCCATCGGGGGACCACTCGGGGCCCGTCGCAGCCGAGCCGAACCGGCCGCCGCTTCGAACCCGTTGAGCCGGCAGGTCTGGCCTTCCCGCGGAACTCGATAGGGGCCTGCGGGTACGGGGGTGTGGTCCTTATCTGGCTGCCCCAGGGCTGCCAGGGTCGGTGAGGTTGGTGAGCATGGCGGTGATCTGCGCGATGCCGACGTTGACGACGGAGAACTGTCGTTCGACTTGCGCGAAGTTCTGGTTGACTTGAGTGAAGTTCTGGTCGATCTGAGCGAAGTTCTGGTCGATCTGAGCGAAGCTTTTATCTACCTGGGCGAAGTTCTGATCGATCCGGGCGAAGCCCTGGTCGACTTTAACCTCGAGGCCGTCAAACCTGGCTTCGAGGCGATCGAGCCGCCGGCCGTGGTCCACTTGGGTTTCACGAAGCGCATTGAGCACGCGAAAGTGAGCGTTCAGCGCGGCCTTGACCGCCGCGACGTCGGCGTGGGCACCCGAGGCGAGCGTTCGCGCGGCGGCGGAGTCGGTGCGGGTCGCAGTGGCGTCTGTGCGCGCGGCGGCTGCGTCTGCTTCCGCGGCAGCCACGCGGGCCTCGACAGCGGTCAGGCGACTGTCGAACTCCTCGCTGTTATCCACGGCATTACCGTACCCGCCGGGGACGACAGTCGGCCGGAAAGGGCTCGACGCCCGCACTGGCACTCCATGCTGACAGATCAGCCGTCATGACGCTCCCGTCGCGGCACCGCCCACACGATACCCCTTGGTGTCAGCATCTTCGGCCGTCCTAGCGGCCGGACAGCAGCCGGGTCAGCGCGGCCGGGATGTCGCTGAGCGTGCGGACTGGCTGGGCTACTCCGCCGCCTAGCCGGGCCAGGCGCTCAGCGGCAGCGACCGAATCCGGGTCCGCTTCGGTGCCGGCCGCCCGCGGGCAGAGCACGTCGAGACGGTCGATCCCAGCCAGCGCGGCCGCCGGATCGCCGCCGGCCGTGCGCTGGCAGTCCGACAAGAGGATGACGCACCGCTCGGCCGGCCCGCCGGCGGCCCCGCCCGGCCGAAGGCCAGTACCGGAGACCGGGCCCGCGCCGGACAGCAGGACCGCTGCGGCCCGCAACGCCGCCGCGATATCGGTCACGCCGTGTCCGCGCAAGCCGAGCAGACGGCCGACGATCTCTTCCGGCGGCTGACGTGCGCTGGGCGCTTGCAGCACCGTGACCGTGCCGGCGAAAGCGGCAGCCCCGGTGTCCACCCGCCCGTCTGCCGCCAGCAGCACGCTGGCGGTGGCGACCGCGGCCATCGCGAGCGCGAGGCCGGACATCGAGCCGCTGGAGTCCACCAGCAGGCACACCGACCGGCGGTGCGCCTTCCACGACCTGGTCACGAGGTCGTCGGCCGACGGCGGCCAGCCGCCGCTCAGCCGGTCCAGCGTCCGGTCCAGGTCGATGTCTCCGTCTCCGCGCAGCACCGAGGAGATCCGGCGCGGGCTGCCGCGGCGCGGTTGCCGCCCGGCCGCGCTCAGCTGGATGAAAACCCTGGCGGCGAGCTGCCGGGCGATCGCGCGAAGCGGTTCGTCGGTTGCCTGGCTCAGATCGGCCAGCAGCGCGGCGGCGGCGTCCGGGTCAGCAGCGAGCAGCGCGGCCAGAGCATCGGCGTCGAGCTCTCCGGGTCCGGGAGAGATGCCGGTGAAGGCCTGATGCCTGCTGGCGAGCTCGGCCCGGCCGACCGTCCGGCGGGCGGGGCCTTGCGTCCGCTCGCGGCGCAGGCTCGACCGCGATACTTGCTGCAGTCCGGCGGCCGAATGGCCAGCGCCCGGCTGGGTAAGGCCCGCGTCCGGCCGCGGGCCGTCAGCTTTTCCCTGGCCGCCCGGCGAGCCGTCAGCGATCGGCTCGGGCTCATCTGCGGGAGCGCGCGGTCCGGCCGCATCCTGCGGCCAGAGTTCGCCGAGGATCTCGTCAAGGACCGACTCGGGGCTGCGCTCGCAGCCGTCGGCAATCCTGATCCGGCCGGACAGGGCAGCGTAGGCGGCATCGCGCGCAGTCAGCCGCGTCATCGCGGCCTCGCCGCGCAGCCGGGTCAGCCCGTCGATCAGCAGCACCAGGTCGATTGCGCCGCGAACCGATGCGCCCATCCGCACGTCCCGATGCGAGCGCGTGGCACGAGTGAACTCGACCGCGAACGGCACGACCGTCCCGTCGTGGCCGGTGATGGCCCCGACGATGGACCGCTCGGCGCCGGCATCCTGGTAGCCGAGCACGACCCGGCAGATCCGGTCGGCGATGGCCTGGCTGACCCGCGCGGTGCCGATCGCGTCGAACGGGTTCATCGCCGCGATCAGCCGGAACTGCGGGTCCGCCCGCACGGCACCGAACCGTGGCACCGCAATCTCGCCCTCGGTGAGCACGGTGATCAGCACGTTCAGCGTCTCTTCCGGCACCCGGTTGAACTCCTCCAGGTACAGCAGCGCGCCGGTGCGCATCGCCTGCAGCAGGGGCCCGTCGGCAAAGCTCGACGGCAGGTACCCGTCGGTGAGCACCTGCGCGGGGTCGTACTGGCCGATCAGCCGGGCTGGCGTCAGCTCGGCGTTCCCCTCCACGAAGACCACCGCCTGACCGAGGTCGCGGGCGATCGACCGGAGGAGTGTCGACTTGCCAGTCCCTGGCGGGCCTTCCAGCACGACGTGCCTGGCTGCCTGCAGCGCGACGGTGAGGACCTCGCGTTCCCGGCGCAGACCGATGACCGGCGTGCCGCCACTCACCTGCACTGCGCCGGGAACGGACTCAGCTGCCATGCAGGATGAGGCCTCTGATGTTCTTGCCGTCCAGCATGTCCTGGTAGCCCTGGTTGATCTCATCGAGGCGGTAGGTGGTGGTGATCAGCTCGTCCAGCTTCAGGTCGCCGGACCGGTAGAGCTGGATCATCAGCGGGATATCGTGGAACGGGTCGCCGGAGCCGAACAGGCTGCCCTGGAGCCGCTTCTCCATCAGCGTCAGCATCGAGCTGTTGATCTGGATGTTGTTCGACACCAGGTCGCCGAGGCCGGTCACGACCACGGTGCCGCCCTTGCGGATGGTGTTGAACGCATCCGTGACGACCTCGGTGGTCACCACGCCGACCGTCACGATTGCCTTGTCGGCCATTACGCCGCGGGTCAGCTCATGGATCAGCAGCGCCGCTTCGCCGGCGGTCGCGCAGCTGTGCGTGGCGCCGAGCTGCTCCGCCACCTCGCGCTTCTTGGCGACCGGGTCGATCGCGATCACGTTCCTGGCCCCGGCCAGCGCGGCGCCCTGTACCGAGTTGATGCCGATGCCGCCGATGCCGTAGATCGCGATCGTGTCGCCGGGCTCGACCGCGGCGGCGTGCACGGCCGAGCCCCAGCCGGTCGGGACGCCGCAGCCGATCAGCGCTACCTTGTCGAGCGGCACGTCGTCGTCTACCTTCACGCAGGACAGCTCGGACACGGTCGCGTACTCCGAGAATGTGCCCAGCATGCACATCCCGCCCACGTCCTCGCCGTCGGCGGTGTGGAACCGGTAAGTGCCATCGGGCAGGCAGCCGTCCAGGATGGTCGCGCCCAGGTCGCACAGGTTGGAGTGTCCGGTCGAGCACCAGCGGCAGTGGCCGCAGACGGGCAGGAACGAGCAGACGATGTGGTCGCCGACCTTCAGCCTGGTGACGCCGGGCCCGACCTCCTCGACAACGCCGGCGCCTTCGTGGCCGCCCACGATCGGGAACCGGGGGGTGAGGTCGCCGGTGCGGATGTGCTCGTCGGAGTGGCACAGGCCGGATGCCACGTACCTGATCAGGACCTCGCCGACCTTCGGGGGATCAAGCTCGAGCTCGGTGACCTCCCAGTCCTTGCCTGTCGCACGCATGATCGCTGCCCTGGTCTTCATGCACACACTCCCGAAGAGTTCTCCTGAAACGACCTTTGTCGTAACACTAGGACCGCAAGCGGGTGGCAGGCTAGCGTCCGCTCACCACTCGGCCAGCCGGAAGATCTGCCTGGCGTTGCCCCCGAGGGCCAGCGCCACCTGGCCGGCGGTAGCTCCCGCAGCCAGCAGCACCTGCTCGAGCGCGCTTGCGTTGCGCCGCACTCCGGGCACGCCCGGCCAGTCGGTGCCGAACACCATCTTGGCTGCCAGCCGGGACAGTGACGTGCCGTAATAGTCGGGCAGCCGGGTCGGCGGCAGCCCGGACACCTCGAGCCAGACATTGGGCCGCATGAGCGCCAGGAACGCGGCCTGGTCATACCACCAGCCGCGGCCGCCGTGCGCGAGCACCACGGTCAGGTCCGGGAAGTCGCGGAAGACCGGGTCGAGCAGGGCCGGCTCGCCGAAGGCGCTGGCCGACCCTGAGAACGTCGACGTGCCGCAATGCACTATCACCGGAATGCCGCGTTCCTCGCAGAACGCGTAGGCCGGGTACAGCATCCGGTCAGCGGGCTCGAATCCGCCGTGCACCGGGTGGATCTTGCAGGCCACCGCGCCGAGGCTGACCTGCCGGGCCAGTTCGGCTTTCACCGGGTAGTGCACATGCGGGTTGATGTTGGCGACCGGGCGGAAGCGGTCAGGATTGTGCTCGACCACGGGCAGCACGTCCTCGATGGGCTGGATCCCCGTCGACTTCGGGCTGTACTCGGAGAAGAGCAGGACGTGATCGGCCCCCTCGGCGGCAAAGTGCTCATCGATCGCTGCGGGCAGCGGCACGCCGTCGGCGTCGTACAGCTCGCTGATGGGGATGCCGCCCCCGAAGGTCTTCACCCACGCTTGCCAGTCCGCTGACAGCGTTGGCAGCCTCGCCACGTGCACGTGGGCATCTACCAGCAACCGATCCTCAAGCACCAGGGCACCTCCGGCCAGACCCGGCCTGCGGCCGGGCGTGGCCGCCCGGCCCCGCCAAGGATCGCACAGCGGAGCCGGGAGCCGGCGGCGGGTGCTGGACCGCGGTCCGGGTTAGCCGCGGGGGGTTAGCCCGTGCTGAAGGTAACCGGCGCCGGGGTGGCCGACGCTCGGTCTCCTGCGGGTCAGGCAGCCGCTCCGGCCGCAACCCGAAGAACATTCCGAACATCACGACCAGGTCGAGGATGGCGATCAGGCCGCCGATGTACGGGCCAGGGCCGCCGAGCCAGGCCAGGTAGCCGCAGAACGACAGGACGATGACCAGTGCGCCGAGTGCGCGCGGCCGGCCCGACTGCGCCAGCCGTTCTGGTACCTCATAGGGTGCCCGCTCGACGTAGTTCTCGGTCGCGGCCTTGTCTTTGGCGATCGTGAGCCACAGGTCGTACATCTCCGGCGCTTGCTCGCGGAGCGCGATCGCCTGGTCGACCGAGCTGATGCTGGGCTGCCGGGCTGGCTGCCCGGCAGGTCCGCGGCTGTCGGCGACCTTGTCGCCGATCCGGTCGAGCACGGCGTCGGCGATCTCGCTGGCGCCGGGCTGCGCGACGGACGGCTGGCTGGGGATTTGCTGACTGGGGGATTGCGCCTGCGCGGCCGGGCTGGCCTGGTACTGCGGACCGGCCACAGCGGACGTCGGCGCGCGGTTGATGTCGGTCATGCGACTAACGTCTCACCGCTCTCATCACGCGCACGACCGGCCGCCTCGCGATGGGCGGACATGATCGTGCTCATCGCCGAGCCGAACGGATCCTGATCGTCGGCGCGCGGCGGACTGGGCGGAAGGACTGGACGCATCGTGCTGTACACGGTCATGCCCGTCAGGTCGAAAATCGCCGCGATGCCCATCGCGATGGAAAGCACCCGGCGAGCGGACCTGTCCGTCGGCATGTCAGTTTTGGTGCCCGGTCAGGAACCGGTCAAACGCTCGCCGGTGGCAAAACAGGCAGTCTGGGCCATTCGGCGGCGCATGTCCGCATGCGCACCATTTTATAGGCCGCTGGCGATCCCGGGTCTGGCGGTCTTGGCCAGGCGCCAGCCGAAGTAGAGTCAAGGGAGGCGCCCACGGGCGCGCAAGCACAATCTAGATGGCTCAGGCCGGGCCGGGGCTCTAGACTTGCGCTCCTCCGCGACTATCCCTGGCGCTGGCCTTAGTGCCCGCAACCCGCCGATACGACGAGAAGGCCTGTACCCATGCGCTGGTCACAGTTGCACATCCCGACCCTGCGAGAGGATCCGGCGGACGCCGATGCGGCCAGTCACCGGCTGCTGCTGCGGGCCGGCTTCATCCGCCAGCTGATGGCAGGTCACTACTCGATGCTGCCGCTCGGCATTCGGGTGCGCGCCAAGATCATCGAGGTCATCCGCGAGGAGATGAACGCGATCGGCGCGCAGGAGTTCCTGCTGCCGTGCATGCACCCGGCCGAGATCTGGGAGCGGACCGGCCGGCTGGGGACGGTTGACGTCATGTTCCGGCTGAAGGACCGCAAGGGCACGGACCTGGTGCTCGGCTTCACCCACGAGGAGATCTTCACGACCGTGGCGGCCGAGCTGGCTTCCTACCGTGAGCTGCCGCAATTCTGGTACCAGTTCCAGACCAAGTTCCGGGACGAGGCGCGGCCGAAGAGCGGCCTGCTGCGGGTGCGCGAGTTCACCATGAAGGACTCCTACAGCTTCGACGTGGACGATGCCGGGCTGGACAAGTCATTCGACGCGCACCGGGGCGCCTACGAGCGGATCTTCGCCCGTCTCGGCATCCCGGCTATCGCCGCCGAGGCGTCGAACGGGACGATGGGCGGAAAGGACTCGCTGGAGTTCATGTGCCCGTCGCCGGCGGGCGAGGACCTCGTCGCGATCTGCCCGAACTGCGACTACGCCGCCAACCTCGAGCGAGCGACGTCCGCACTGCCGCCCGTCGACGACGAGCCGGGCCCGGCCGCGCCGGCGCGGCTTGACACGCCTGGCGTGCGCACTATCGAGGACCTCGCGGTCAAGTACGGCGTGGCCGCCGACCGGCAGCTCAAGACCCTCGTGCAGGTGATGAACGGTCAGCTCACGCTCGTCCTCCTGCGCGGTGACCATCAGCTGCAGGACCAGAAGCTGATCGACGCTACCGGGGTGGGCGACATCCGCCCGGCGCAGCCGGACGAGATCCTGGCCGCCCTCGGCGCGCTGCCCGGCAGCCTGGGTGCAGTCGGTGTCACCGACCTGCCGGTCATCGCTGACGTGGCCCTGCGCGGCCGTCGCAACATGGCCACTGGCGCGAACACCGACGACGTGCACCTGACGGGCGTCGACGTCGACCGTGATATCCGGGTGGGTACCTGGGCCGACCTGCGCGAGGTAGCGGCCGGCGAGCCGTGCCCGCGATGCGCAGTGGCGCTGCAGCTCATCCGGGCCATCGAGGTCGGTCATATCTTCAAGCTCGGCCGCAGGTTCACGACGGCGCTTGGAGTCTCGGTACTCGGCCCGGACGGCACGCCGATCGTCCCGATAATGGGCAGCTACGGCATCGGCGTCGAGCGCGCGATGGCCGTCATCGCGCAGGTGCACCACGACGAGGCCGGCCTGAAGTGGCCGGTCCAGGTAGCACCGGCCGAGGTCACTGTGACGATGGTGTCGGTCAGGGACGAGGCGGTCCGGCTGGCTGCCGAGTCGATCTACGCTGAGCTGCTGGCGGCCGGCGCAGATGTGCTCCTAGACGACCGCGATGAGCGGCCCGGCGTCAAGTTCAAGGACGCCGAGCTGATCGGGTCACCGTTCCGGATCAGCGTCGGCAGCCGGGACCTGGCTGACGGCCTGGTCGAGGTGGTTAGCCGCAGCACCGGGGAGCGCGAGCGAGTGCCGGCTGACCAGGCCGTCAAGCACGTCCAGGCGCTGCTGGCACAGGCGCGGCGGGCCGGGGCAGCGCGCGGCTAGGCAGCGCCGACGACCAGCCGCGTACCCGGGCTCGCAGTGGCAGGAGGCGCCGTGGCCTGTGCCGCAGTGGCCTGAGGTGCCGTGGCCTGGCTCGACCTGCCGGGCCGGAAATCCGGATCGCTGATGTCGGCCAGCCGTTCGCGCTGGCTGGCCAGTGCGGCCCACCGGGTAAGGCCAGTTCCGGATGGGCCGCCGGCCGAGGCTGCAGCCGGGTCGTGCTGCTGTATGACTCGCTCGTTCTTGCTGGAGAGTTCGGCCCACCGACCGTCACTGCCCGACATGGTTCCTCCCGGCTGCCCGGGCCTGACGATCGCCCCTGCTGCACCGCCTGGCCCTCATCTGTTAGACACGACTACGGGGCAGTTTGGTTAGCTCCACGGCGGTTACAACTGCATAACTTCGCCAGGGGCGGGCGGGGCGGGGCGGGCGACGGTGCCCGTGCGGTGCCGGGCGGCGGTCAGATCTTCGTCCACGCCTCGGTGAGGACTGACCGCAGGATCTGCTCCATCTCGTCGAAGTGCTCCTGCGTGCAGGTCAGCGGCGGGGCCAACTGGATCACCGGGTCCCCGCGGTCGTCGGCACGGCAGATCAGCCCGGCATCGAAGAGCGCGTGCGACAAGAAGCCGCGAAGCAGTCGCTCGGACTCGTCGTTGTCGAAGGTCTCCCTGGTGGCCTTGTCCTTGACCAGTTCGATACCGTAGAAGTAGCCGTCCCCCCGGACGTTACCGACGATCGGCAGGTCGTTCAGCTTCTCCAGGGTGGACCGGAACGCGCCCTCGTGCGCTCGCACGTTGCCGAGCAAGTCCTCTTTCTCGAACACGTCGAGGTTGGCCATGGCAACTGCGCAGGAAACGGGGTGTCCCGCGAAAGTCACGCCGTGCAGGAATGTCGACTGGCCCTGGCTGAACGGCTCCATCAGCGCGTCCCGGACGAGCATTCCGCCCAACGGGGCGTACCCGGAGGTGATTCCCTTGGCAAAGGTGATGATGTCTGGCTGGTAGCCGTACCGCTCGGATCCGAAGTAGTAGCCCAGCCTGCCGAAGGCGCAGATCACCTCGTCGGAAACCAGCAGCACCCCGTACCGGTCGCAGATCTCCCGCACCCGCTGGAAGTAGCCGGGCGGCGGCGGGAAGCAGCCACCGGAGTTCTGCAACGGCTCCAGGAACACGGCGGCGACGGAGTCCTCGCCTTCGCGCTGGATGGCCCGCTCGATCTCGTCGGCCGCCCACAGCCCGAACGCGGTCAGGTCGTCCGCGACGAACTGCGGCGCACGGTAGAAGTTGGTATTCGGCACCCGGACGCCTCCCGCCGGCAGCGGCTCGAACGGCTCCTTGATGTCCGGCAGGCCGGTGATCGCGAGGGCTCCCATCGAGGTGCCGTGGTAGGCGATGGACCGGCTCAGCACCTTGTACCGTGCTGGCTGGCCGATCGCCTTGAAGTACTGCTTGGCGAGTTTCCAGGCCGACTCGACGGCCTCGGATCCGCTGCTGGTGAAAAAGACCCGGTTGAGGTCACCCGGCGCCATGGCAGACAACCTGTCGGCGAGTTCAATCGCCTGGGGATGCGCGTAGGACCAGAGCGGGAAGTAGGCAAGCTCGGCGGCCTGCCGGGCGCCTGCCTCGGCGACCTCGGTGCGGCCGTGCCCGATCTGGCTGACGAACAACCCGGCCAGGCCGTCCAGGTACCGCTTGCCGTGCTGGTCGAAGACGTACTGCCCCTCGCCACGGACGATGACGGGGACATCGCTCTCGGCGTACGACGACATCCTGGTGAAGTGCAGCCACAGGTGGCGCTTCGCCTTCTCCTGCAGCGCCGCGATCTCGTCGTTGCTGTACGCCGTACTCATCTGGTCCCCCAGCTGTAGGTCTGCTTGCAGAGTTTCAGGTACACGAAGGTCTCGGTCGCCGTCACGCTCGGAATCGAGCGAACCCGGCCAAGGATTTCCAGCAGCTGGTCGTCGTCCTCGCACACGACCTCGATGAGCAGGTCGAACGAGCCCGCGGTGATGACGACGTAGTCGATCTCCTGCATGCCCGCCAGGTGATCGGCAACCCGCCCGAGGTCGCCGCCGCAGCGGATGCCGACCATCGTCTGGCGCGGGAAGCCGAGCGTCAGCGGGTCGGTGACCGCCACGATCTGCATGGCACCGACATCGATCAGCCGCTGAACCCGCTGCCGGACGGCAGCTTCGGACAGCCCGACCGCCTTGCCGATCGCCGCGTACGAGCGCCTGCCGTCCTGCTGCAGCTGCTCGATGATTCGCTTCGACAGGTCGTCAAGCACGATCTTGCTGTCTGGTTCGCGGCCGCTTGCCGCGCCCCGGTTTCGTGCGCCCGAGGCGATCGGCGTCACTGGCGTGTGCGCCATCCGCGGCCTCCTTTGCAATCCATCGTGCCATGCTATCGGTAGTAAATCAACTGATTCCGTCGACTCCAGGGCTATCTGTCACTGATTCGCTTGTGCGCTAACTTGTTCTCTGTCAGTGTTCGTACCCGGCTCAAGGATCGCTTTACCAGGAGGATCGTCGTGGAAGTAGCCGAGGCGGAAGCGGCACAGCCCGGCCGCCAGCAGGTGCTAGCCAACTTCATCGCAGGCGACTACCGGCCGTCGCAGGATGGCAGGACCAGCGACGTCGTCGACCCGAGCACTGGCGAGACATACCTGCAGGCGCCGGTCTCCGGGCCGGCCGACGTGGCCGCGGCGCTGCAGGCGGCGGCAGCGGCCTTCGAGATCTGGCGCGACACCACGCCGGCCGAGCGGAGCCTCGCGCTGCTGCGGTTCGCCAACGCGATCGAGGCCAGGGCCGAGGACCTGGTCGAAGCGGAGTCCCGGAACACCGGCAAGCCGGTGGCGCTGACGCGCTCCGACGAGGTCCCGCCGCTCGCCGACGAACTGCGGTTCTTCGCCGGCGCCGCCCGGATACTTGACGGCAAGTCCGCGGGCGAGTACCTGCGCGGGCATACCTCGATGATCCGGCGCGAGCCGGTCGGGGTATGCGCGCAGGTAGCGCCGTGGAACTACCCCATGATGATGGCGGTATGGAAATTCGCCCCGGCGATCGCGGCCGGGAACACCGTCGTGCTGAAGCCGTCCGATACGACTCCGGTCTCGACGCTGCTGCTGGCTGAGATCGCGGCCGAATTCTTCCCGCCGGGCGTGCTCAACGTCATCTGCGGCGACCGTGACACCGGCCGGGCCCTGGTGTCCCACGAGATCCCGCAGATGGTCTCGATTACCGGCTCGGTCCGGGCAGGCATCGAGGTCGCGCAGGCTGCTGCGGCCGGCCTGAAGCGGGTGCACCTGGAACTCGGCGGCAAGGCGCCGGTCATCGTGTTCGACGATGCGGACGTGCAGCAGGCAGTGCAGGGCATCGTGGATGCCGGGTACTACAACGCGGGCCAGGACTGCACGGCCGCTACCCGGGTGCTGGCCGGCCCCGGCATTGCCGCCGAGCTGAGCGACGCGCTGATCGCGAAGGCAGCGACGGTCAGGACTGGCGGGCGCGAGGTGCCCGATGCCTACTACGGGCCGCTGAACAACCCCTCGCAGCTGGCCAGGGTGCAGGGCTTCCTGGAGCGAGCGCCTGCCCATGCCGCTATCGCCACCGGCGGGCACCGGGTCGGCTCGCGCGGATTCTGCTTCGCGCCGACCGTCGTGACCGGCCTGCACCAGGATGACGAGATGATCCAGGACGAGGTGTTCGGGCCGGTCGTCACCGTGCAGCGGTTCGGGTCCGAGGACGAGGCGGTGCGCTGGGCCAACGGCGTCAAGTACGGCCTGGCTGCCAGCGTCTGGACGCGGGACCACGGCCGCGCCCTGCGGGTGGCGCGGCAACTGGACTTCGGCGCAGTGTGGATCAACACCCACATCCCGTTCGTCTCGGAGATGCCGCACGGCGGCTTCAAGCACTCTGGCTACGGCAAGGACCTGTCCGGCTACGGGTTCGATGACTACACCAGGATCAAGCACGTGATGAGCAACATCGGCGCGTGATGCCGGCTGGCAGACGCCGGCTCGCTTTAGCGGCAAAGGCCGGCATGTCTGATCCGGTTTCTGCGAGGATCAGTGGGTTCAGCGAGGGTCTGGTGCCGCTGCGCCGAGGAGGACCGCCCTATGGCTCGACCGCCAGCCAGGCGGATAACCGCCCGGATCGCGCGGCCCGCGGACGTCGGCCTGCCGAGCTGGCGTGGCCTGACCAGCCGCCGCGTCACGCGCCGTGACGTGCTGCGCGGTGGCCTGGCCGGCGGCGCGGCCGCGCTGGCGGAGCTTAAGCAAGCCATTGCCCTGGCCGCAACCAGCAAAGAAGCAGCGACCCATGCGCTGCTGCTCGAGTCTGAAGGCGATCTGCTGGCTCAAGCTAAACAGCCGACGCAGGCTCTGGCTGCCTACCGCCAGGCCGAATCGGAGTGGTCGGCGATGCTCGATGCCGAGGATGCGTCTCTGACGCTGGCCGACATCGCCCGGGTCGAACTCCGCCAAGGCCAGAAAGCCGCTGCGCTCGACCACATTCTGCAGGCGCTCGACGGCT
>JAJYUU010000182.1 GCA_021792405.1 Actinomycetes bacterium | reverse complement strand
GGGCGCCGGGCACTTGTCCCGGTCGGCTCAGCGCCGGGCCGGCCCTCATAGATCCGCCGATGTGGCGCCGTGGAGCCATAATTATTACCGTCACGATACCGACTGTTTCTAGCATTTCACTGTAGAGTGACTTTGAATGTCCAGTAACCAGATAGTCGTACCTTATGGGATGTGACGGTGCAGGTCTTAGCCAGCGATTCGGCAGAGCTTTCGCAAGAGTTCGGCATCACTGTCGGAAGGTGGACTCAGTACACGACAACAGGTGACCTGCCATTCGGTGCCATGTGGTGCGTGGTGCCGCCCGGCAGTCACAGCAACATCGACCAGCATCCCGACCGAGAGCTGTTCATTGTCATCCAGGGCAGCGGCGAGGTGCAGGTTCCCGGCGGCTCGGCCAGGCCGGCTCCGGCGGGCACGGCCGTCCTGATGGACGCGCAGGAGCCCCATATCCTGATCAACCGGTCAGAAGACCAGCCGCTCGTGGCGTTGAGCCTTTATTGGATGCCCGAGGAGAGAGCAGACGGCGATGCGCGCTGACCCCGCGCCAACAGCCGCTCGCTGCTAGCTGCCGTCAATGACCGACTTATCCGGCAGCCGCTCGCTCCGAGCCACGGCCGACTCGACAGGTGACGTCCTCGACGTATTAGGAATCGGATTCGGTCCGTCGAACCTGGCGCTCGCCATCGTGCTGGAGGAGCAGGCACGGTGCATAGCGCCAGCCCGGCCGGTGCGCGCCGCATTTGTCGAACGCCAGGAGAGATTCGGCTGGCACCGGGGAATGCTCATCGGCGGCACGAACCTCCAGGTCTCGTTCCTGAAGGACCTGGTCACCATGCGTGACCCGACCAGCGATTTCAGCTTCCTGTGCTATCTGCACCAGGCGGGCCGGCTGGCTGCCTTCATCAACCAGAAGAACCTGTATCCCAGCCGGGTAGAGTTCCACGCCTACCTTTCCTGGGCGGCCGACCGCTTGCGGCATCAGGTGACCTACGGCATGGAGGTTATCGACGCGAAGCCGGTACTGCGAGGCGACGACGTGCAGCACGTCGACGTCGTGGCCAGGCGAACCGCGGACGGGAGCCTGGTGACGTACCGCACCAGGAACGTCGTCGTGGCGACCGGGCTGGAGCCGCACCTGCCGGCCGACACGCCCGCGTCGCCGCGTATCTGGCACAGTGCCGAGTTCCTCGACCGCCTGGCCGACGTCCCCGACGACCCACAGCAAACCTTCGTGGTGGTAGGCGCGGGGCAGAGCGCGGCCGAGGTAGTGGAATACGTGCACCGGCGGTTCACCCGCGCTCGGGTGTACTCGGTGTTCACCCGGTACGGCTACAGCCCATCGGACGACAGCCCCTTCGTTAACGGGATCTTCGACCCAGACACCGTGGACCTGTTCTTCCAGTCGCCAGACGAGGTCAAACAGCTGTTTTTCGACTATCACGCGAACACGAACTACTCCGCCGTCGATATCGACATCATCACCGAGCTTGGCCAGCGAGCCTACGAGGAACTCGTCGAAGGCCGACCGCGCCTGATCATGCGCAACCTGACACGAGTGGCCGCGGTGCACCAGGTCGAGTCAGGCCTGGACGTCGAGTTGCTGTTCCTGCCCGACGGCAGGATCACAACGGTGCGTACCGACTGGCTGATCTACGCCACTGGATACCGGCCGCGCAGCCCGCTGAGCGTGCTCGGTGAGCTTGGCAGCTACTGCAAGACCGGGCCATCCGGCTCGTTGCGGGTCGACCGGTGTCATCGGGTGGTCACGACCAGGCGAATGCGCTGCGGGATCTACCTCCAGGGCTGCACTGAGGCCACGCACGGCATATCTTCCACGCTGCTGTCCACAACTGCCATCCGCGCCGGCGAGATCGCCGCCGCGATAACAGCTGACACGGGAGACGAACCACCCGCTAGCGACGAACCTGCAAGGGAACCGAAAGGCTGGTGACACTGATGCCACCCGCGAGGCAGCCGGGACAGGCGCAACGAGTCGTGATCGTCTCGCTGATGAAGTCGGGCACGCACCTTCTGCAGGAGCTGATGGTCGCGCTCGGCTACAAGATGTACGGCGCGGGGGTTAGGCTCCGGCCTGAGATCCTGCCGGTCCTGGATGAGGCGACGCGCTGGCGCATCGCTCGCCTGGCCTACGACAAGCATGCCCTCGGTGAGCTGGAAACGGCCGGTCCGGAGGAGTTCGCCGAGGCGACCGACCGTGCCTGGGATGCGCTCGGCTGGTCGTGGCACATCCGGCTGGCGCAGCCCCTGGTCACCTGGTACTCGCGTGAGATGGTCGACTCCGGGTTTATCGAGCAGGTTCACCGCCGGACCGTGGGCTCTGACTTCGCCGACACCCCCGCTGGGGTGTGCTGGGTGGTGAACCAGTTCGACATCCGTCAGCTCGATGGGCATTTCCTGCGCGAGTGGTCGCAGACCGGGGAGCCGAAGATCATCTTCAACTACCGCGACCCTCGCGACGTGCTGCTGTCGATGGTGAATTTCCTGAGCGACAGAACCGGCAAGGGTTTCAGCAACTACAACGACTTCCTGGTGTTCAGCCGCATCCTGAAATCCAAGGCTTCGCTCGAGGAGCAACTGGCGTACGCCCTGACCGATCCCTCGTTCCCCGCGCAGCGCGACCTGGCGCACATGATCTGGCTGCTGAACCACCCGGACGTCTGCAAGACCTCCTTCGAGGAGCTGGTCGGCCCGCGCGGCGGCGGAACGGCCAAGGCGCAGGCCGGAGCACTGAACCGCGTATTCGAGTTCCTCGGCGTCACAGGCACCGGCCCGGACGACGTGTCCGGAGGGTTGTTCAATCCCGATGTCTTCTCGTTCTACCGCGGCCAGATCGGAGGCTGGCGGGAGGCGTTCACGCCCGAGCTCGAGCGCCTGGCCGAAGACCGGCTGGGAGATCTGCTGCGCCTCTACGGCTACCAGCGGGCGGCGTCATGACGATCAGGCTGCACTGGTACCTGCCGACGTCGGGCGATGGGCGGACCATCTCGGACCGGGCATTTCCCGAGCTCGACGCCAAGGCGTCGGTGGGCCACTCGCCGCTGACAGGCACCGCCGCCGCAGTGGCGCGGACCCCGGACATCGAGTACATGGCGCAGATCGCCCGCTCAGCGGAACAGCTCGGCTTTGAGGCGGTGCTGACCCCGACCGGCGTCTGGTGCGAGGACGCCTGGCTGGTGACCGCCGCGCTCACCCGCGAGACCCAGCGGCTGAAGTTCATCGTGGCGTTCCGGCCCGGACTTACCTCGCCGGTGCTCGCCGCGCAGCAGGCCAGCACGCTGCAACGGCTATCGGGCGGGCGGGTGCTGCTCAACGTGGTATCCGGCGGCCATTCCGACGAGCTGCGCAGGTTCGGCGACCACATGCCACACGACGAGCGGTACGCGCGCTGCGATGAGTTCCTCGACGTCGTCCGCGGTGCCTGGGGCGAGAAGCCGTACGACTTCACCGGCAAGTACTACAACGTGAGCGGCGCGACGGTGTTCGCGCCGCCCGACCCGGTGCCCGACATCTACTTTGGCGGGTCCTCCGCGCCCGCGGTCGAGGTCGCAGCGCGCCGGGCGGACGTTTACCTGAGCTTCGGCGAACCACCGCCGCAGATCGCCGAGAAGATCGAGCGCGTGCGCTGCTCAGCAGCCGCGCAGAATCGGACACTCCGGTTCGGGATGCGAGTCCACGTGATCACCAGGGATCGGTCCGAGGACGCGTGGGCGGCGGCGGAACGGCTGCTTGAGCTGGCGGACCCGGAAGAGTTCGCCAGCGCCGAGCACACCCTGGCGGTGAGCGAGTCGGTAGGGCAGCGGAGGCAGCAGGAACTGCTCGCGACCTACCGGCGCAGTCGCGATCCGCACGACCTACTGGTGTATCCCGGGCTGTGGGGAGGGATAGGCCTGTTGCGCGGCGGTGCAGGAACCGCGATGGTCGGTAGCCACGCCGAGGTCGCCGACTTGATCGAGGACTATGCGGACCGCGGCGTGGAGGAATTCATCTTCTCGGGCTACCCGCACCTGGAAGAAGCCTACTGGTTTGGTGAAGGCGTAATGCCCGAGCTTCGCCGCCGCAGTCGTGGCCGTGAGGACCATGGTTGAAGTCCGGTCGGCTGACCAGCTCGCTGACGTATCGGGGCCGGACTGGGACGCCCTGGTCGGCGACGACGGCTTCTACCTCTCGTATGACTGGCTGCGGTACGTCGAGACCGAGCCGAACGAGCGGTCGCGGTACCTGCTGGCGCAAAAAGGGGGACGGCTGACCGGGGCACTGGTGCTGAACTGGGCGGACGACCCGTTCACAGTGCGGTACCGCCCCGAGCGATTCGCGGATCTGCTCGGCATCCACGGCAGGACACTGCTGGCCGGCGGAAGCCAGGGCTACCGCTCCACGCTCCTGCTCAGGCCGCCGGGCGATGGCGGTGCCGATGCGGCCGATGACCGTCGCCGCACCCTGGCCGCGTTGCTGCAGGCAGCGCTGTCTGCGGCGCAGGCGGACGGGCGCGATGGGATCGTGCTGCCGTTCCTCACCACGGGTGCACTGGCCGAGGTCGCTGGAGTGGCGCGGGTGCGGGCCGCATTCGAATTGCCGGAGGCCGAGATCTCCGACTGCGTCCATGGCCTGGACGCCTATGCGGAGCGGATGACCAAGCGGGTCCGCAAGAGGATCAGGTCGGATCGGGCGCGGTTTGCCGAGGCGGGATGGACCATCCGTGAACGCAGGCTGGATGACTGCTGGCCAGACGCCGCGCGCCTGCTGTACCGCTTGCAGGCGAAGTATGGTCACAATGAGCGGACCTTGACCGAATATGAGCGCACGCTGGCGGGCCAGGCCCGCGAACTGAGCGACCGAAGCGTCGTGTTCAGCTGCGAGGACGACGACGGGACCGCAGGGATCTCGGTCTGTTACCGATGGCGCACCACGCTGTACGGACGGCTGGTCGGCTTCGACTACGACAGGCTGCGCGGTGGGCATGAGTACTTCACCACGGCGATCTACGAGAGGCTTGAGTATGCCGCCCGGCACGGCGTGACGCGGTTGCACCTGGGCGTGGGCTCGTGGCAGGCCAAGGGATACCGCGGCGCCGTCTTGCGTCCGCTGTGGTCGGCGTTCATCCCGGCAGGCGAGCGGGATGACGGTCCAGGGCTGGAACTTGTCGACGGCGAATCTGTGCACCGGTGGGTGGCAGAGATCGCGAAGCACGGCATCCGGATCGACCACGCGGAGTGGCACGAGCCATTGAAGCTTGCCGCCGCGGAAGCTCCGGCGCAGGGGTGAGCGCCGCTCTGCGGCCCGGCGATGAGAGACGCCGTTCCGGGATTTCCGGCTAGCCCTGACACGCTAGGTACCCTCGGCACCCGGCCGGACGCCGTCCACGAGGCGCCTGGCGCTCTCGTCTCCGGCCCGCTGGCTGCGGCCGGGCCGCACGGCCGTGACGAAAAGGCACGTCGCGGCAAGCCCTGCCGCACCGCAGCCCCACCACGGGACTGACGTCCCGGCGGAGTAGGCGAAGACGCCGAGCGACGGGCCGAAGGCCCGCCCGGCAGTACGAGCGACGTCGAGCGCTCCCTGATAGCTGCCGTGGCTGCGGGCGTTCGACATCTGCGCTGCCACCGTGGGTGCGGTCGGCGCGTAGACAATCTCGCCTGCCGTCCACAGCGCCACGCTGACGGCCAGGAGCGGCACGGTGAAGCCGGCCAGCAACGGAAGATAGGCGCCGCCGATCAGCAACCCGCCGAGGGCGAGTGGCACCCGCACCGGGAGCCTCCGGGTGAGGTAGGACAGCGGCAGCTGGAAGACGATCACAGCGATCGCGTTCGCGCTGAACAGGTAGCCGAGAAGCTCGAGGTTGTAGTGGTGGTCCCGGAACGCGACCGGCACCGGGCCGTTGTACTGGGTGTAGGCAAGTGCGACGAGTGCCACGCCGGCAAGGAACACGAGGTACCGGACGTCGTGCCGGATCTTGCTGCGGGTCTGACGGTCACTAGCGGGAGGGACGGTGACCCGCCGTCCCGGTAGCGGGGCGGGAGCGCCGGCGGGCAGGCGCAACGCCGCTATCGCGAAACAGGCCGATGTGCCAGCGTCGGCCAGCAGAAGTGCGGTCAGCGAATGGGTGAGCAAGTACCCGGCGAGAGCGAATCCGCCCGCGGCGCCGATGTTGAAGGCGAGCTGAAAAACCGAGAACATCTGCACCCGCTGCGTCGGCGTCGACAGGCTGCCGACCATCGTCGACGCGGCCGGGACATAGGCACGGTTAAGCAGCGCTATCAGGCAGACGATGGCGACGGTGAGCGGGAACGGACTTGCCGGGATGAGTGCGGGGGTGACCAGCGCGGACCCGATCATCGCCGCCACTATGACCCGCCTGCTGCCAAGACGTGACGTCAGGGTGCCGCCGAGCCACGCCCCCGCGATCGTGAAGCCCGCGCTGACCGCGAGAGCTACCCCGATGTCCGGGGCGGAGACGCCCCGGACGGCGAGGATCAAAGCAAGTAAGGCCGAGACGAAACCGCCTGCCCGGTTGATGAGCACGCCGACTGACAGAACTCGGATCGGGCCGGGAATGCCGCGGTAGAACCGCGCGCCGGACTGCGCGATCCGGACCGGCGAGAAATTACCGGACACCGGGTGCCGTCTGGTCATGGCTAGCGTGACAAGCGCAAGGGCCCCCGGCGCGGATCATGGCGCGGTGTCATCGCCGGTGAGCGCGGCGAGGACGGCCGGGACCCGGCCTGGGCCCGCGGCCAGCAGGCAGCGCAGAGCCAGGCCCGGGTCAAACGTGCCGAATTCGAGTGCATGCCCGGCCCGGCGCGCCTCAGCGGCCGCGAGGCCAGGCGGCAGCGTCCCGCCGCCGGCCAGCGCGGCTCCGATCCAGTTTCGGAACTCGGCGTAAACAGCCTGGGTAAACCCGCTCTCGAACCGGTCGGGCCGGTCCCAGCACACGTACATGCGCACGGTCGCGGGATCCTCTTGCGCCAGGAACTCGTGCGCCCAGACCGCGTGCCCGCGGCTGGTCGAGAACTTGAGCCCGTCGAGCTGGTAGAACTCGTTGACCACCAGGCCGCCCAGCCGACTCGGGTCGATCCCTGCGGCGGCGAACAGGCCGGGAAACAGGATGGCGAAGTAGAAGGCGTTGTCAATACCGAGGAAGTGCCACCACTCACCGACCTGCTGCCACGCGGCCGCGCACTGATCGAGTCCCCCGGCGGCCGGGTCAAGCCGCCGGCCGATCCCGGTGATCAGGCCGAGGCCCATCTCAACCCATACATCGACCCGGTTCAGCTCGCCGCCAGCGGGGATGCCCCAGTCGGTCGGGTAGGCGAGCGGCACGTCCGGAAGCCCGCAGGCCAGGTAGTGCCCGATGAGGGAGCGCACCCGGGCCGGCAACACCGCGCCAGACCAGCACTCGGCCAGGACGGCGCGCCATGACTCCAGCCGTAGCAGCGGGATGTCCGCGCTGAACGGCTCAGGGCTGCCGCCACATCGCGCGCACCGGGCCGAGCCGAGGTTCTCCGCCGAGGTGAACGCACCGCACGCCTCGCAGGTGCCGCCGCTCGACGCCAGACCGCACCTGGTGCAGTCACCCGAGACATACGCGTGATGCAGAGTCGTGCCGCAACTGCCACAGCGGGTCAGCGTCGTTCGCTCCGTGACGACCCTCCCGCGGGCGACGAGTTCGTCAAGCACCAGGCCGACGCGGTCCCGGTAATCCCGGTCTGCCCTGGGGTCGTTGAAGATGTCGTAGCTGATCCGGGCGGCGCCCAGCGCCTGCCGGACCAGGCCCTCGTATTCGTCCAGCACCTCAGTGACCTCGCGGCCCTGGCTGGCCGCCTTGGTGCGGACGTAATTCTGGTGCGGATCCAGGCCGCTGACGGTCAGCGTCCGCATTCCACGGGCCCGCGCCGCCCGCGCCGCCACATCCGCGGCGATGAACGGCCCGGCCAGGTGCCCGACATGCAGCGGCCCGTTCGGGGTGGGCGCGGTGGCCGTCACCACTACGAGCGGCTGGCCTGCCGCATCGTCGCAGGTCGTTGCCTGCGCCGCCGGTGAGGTCATCGCTGCCCTCCCGCACGGCAGGGCAGCAAGACATACCTCTTATATCGCATGATCGTACTCCCCTTGCATCAGCTTGACGCCCAGCGACTGCTCGACGCGCCCGGCGATCTCGCCGCAGGTCCTGGTGGTGTCCGCATAGCTGTTCCCGCGGAGAATGACGCGCGCGATGACGTCGCCCCGGCGTACCGCGTGCAGCGGGCCGAGCCCGAGTGAAACGGGCGAGTCGAACCGGATCAGTTGCCCGGAGTACCCGGCGAGCCAGCCGGCGTCCCAGCTCTCCGGCAGCGTGCCGTCCACCGCCGCGAACAGCCGCCGTCCGGTCACGCAGCCGTCAAACAGTGGCGGGGCGTCCACGGGAGCGCCTGAGATCAGCCGCAAGAACTGGGTGTAGATACTGCCGCCAGTCGCATGCTGGTAGACCGTCGGCATGATGCCGCCCATGATCCTGGGGTTCGCCTCGACCAGGACAGGCCCGCGCGGAGTCACGATCATTTCCAGGTGAAACACGCCCGGGTCGAGCCCGATGGCGCGACAGACCGCCGCGGCGTAGGCCCCGCACGCTCGCGACTGGTCCGGGGGCAGCTCAGCCGGGATATGCGGGCCGATCTCGATCACCTCGTCATCGCGAGCGCGGGTCCGCCCGCTGATGCAGAACACGTAGTCGCGCCCGTCTCGCATCCCTATCTCGGCCGAGACAAGCGGGCCGTCTAAGTGCCCCTCTACTAACACCCCGCGGGAGAACTGCGGGCGCCACGCCGGCGGCAGCACGCTCAGGCCGCCAAGCAATTGCTCGCAGGCGGCGGCGGCATCCGCGCGATCGCGGGCGACGAACGTGAGCTTGCTGTCTGCCCCCGACGGCGGCTTGATGACGACCGGGTAGCCGATGGCGTCAGCGGCGGCCAGCAC
>JAJYUU010000181.1 GCA_021792405.1 Actinomycetes bacterium | reverse complement strand
TCGCCGCGGACCAGGTGCACGCCAGCTACCGTCGCGACGTACGGCAGATCATCATCGTGACGGCGGCCTCGCGGTCGACCACGTACGCCAGGCTCGTGGCGTACCGGCTGTCCGGCGGCCGCAGGGTCCGGGTCTTCGGGCCCTGGAGAGCGCGGGTCGGATACAACGGCATCGCCCCGCCGCACAGGAAGCGCGAAGGCGACGGCCGCACGCCGTCGGGGACCTTCGGCTTCAGTTTCTTCTTCGGCGTCCGGCCGGACCCAGGATTCTCGTTCCCCTTCCGGCATGCCTACCGTTACGACTTCTGGGACGACGACCCGGCGAGTCCCCGGTACAACGAGTGGGTGAATGCGCGAAGGCACAATCCCGGTGCGGCGCCCGAACCCATGGACCAGGTCCCGGCGTACGACTACGCCGCGGTGATCGCCTACAACACCCGCCGCACGCCGGGCCTCGGCAGCGCGATCTTCCTGCATGTCGGGACCGGCACCGCGACCGCTGGCTGCGTCTCGCTACCGCGATCCGAGCTGCTGAGAGTGCTGCACTGGCTACGGCCGCGCGACAACCCGAGGATCACCATCTCGGCACGCTGAGCCAGACCCGGCAGGATCGCCGCGCAGCCTGGCTTATCGCCAGCTAGCTGGTGCGGCCGCGCAGCCACTGCGGCTTGCGCTTCTCCAGGAACGCGCGCATGCCCTCACGGGCGTCCGGAAGCTGGCTTGTCGCGGCCATCACCTCGACCGCATAGTCATATGCTTTCGGCTGGTCAAGGTCGATTTGCGCGTACAGTGCCTGCTTACCGATGCCCTTGCTGTCTGACGAACCGCGCGTCACCCGCTCGAGCAGGTCCGTCGTCGCACTGTCGAGTTGCGGGATCGGCACCACCCGGTTGACCAGGCCCCAGTCCAGCGCGGTCCGGGCATCGATGACGTCGCCGGACATCGCCATCTCCGCCGCCCGCTTGCGGCCGATGTTCCGCGCGATCGCGACCATGGGGGTGTGGCAGAACCACCCGCCGTTCCCGCCCGGCGCGGCGAAGCCGGCGTTCTCACTGGCCACCGCGAGGTCCGCGGTCGCAACTAGCTGGCAGCCGGCCGCCGTCGCCAGGCCGTGCACCTTCGCCACCACGGGCTGGGGCACCTGCTGCATGAGGGTCATCAGGTCGGTGCAGGTCCGCAGCAGCGAACGGACCTCCGGCAGGCTGGCGTCCGCGACGTCGGCGAAATCGTGCCCGGCACTGAACACCGGGCCGTTGCCGGCTAGCACGATGCCGAGCGCATCGCTCTCGCCCGCCTGTCCGAACGCGCTGATCAGCTCCTGCATGTGGGCACGGGACAGGGCGTTGCGCCGCTGCGGCCGGTTCATCGTGATCGTGATGAACTCGCCGGACCGCTCGACCAGTATGTGCTCGTAGCTCATCGGCATCTCCTCGCTCCCTCCCAGCCTACGACGGCGGTCGCCGCCTACCGCTCCGGCGCAGCAGGCCTGATGAGGATCCGGCCGGCCCGGCTAGCGAATGAATGTTGGTTTTCTGTTGCTATAGCAACAGAAAACCAACATTCACCTGCGGTGAACACAGTCGAATGGGACAAATCATCCCTAGCGCTGCCTCGGTCACCATGCGCTGGCTCTCTCCGGTCGCATCTGTCCAGTGCGGGCTAGCCAGCTGTGAGCGCCACCTTGGCGGTCACGGCTACACCGGGATCGCCGCGCCGTTCACCAGGTGAGCGTACGGGCTCGTCAGATAGACGTAGCTGACGACGATGTCGCGCGGCTTCGGCCAGGAGTCATGATCGGCTGTTGGCATGGCTGCCCGGTTCGCCGGAGTGTCGATGATGCTGGGCACCACGCAGTTGACCGTGATGCCGGTGCCGCGAGTTTCATCGGCGGCCATCCGCACCAGGTGCAGCACGCCGAGCTTGCTGACCGAGTAGGCGAACCCGTTGCCCGCGGTCACCGTCGCGGCACGGCTGGCGGTGTGCACGATCCGGCCCTCGCCGGCCATCTGCATGACCCGCAGCGCGTGCTTGGTGATCAGCGCCGCCGACACCAGGTTGAGCTCGAACTGGCGGGTCAGCTCGGCGGGATCCAGCTCGGCCAGCGGTCGCTGCGGCGCGTATCCGCCGACCGTGTTGATCACGGCCCACGGTGCCCGGCGGGCATCGAAGAACGCGCGCAGTGCGTCATCGTCGAGCGCGTCGACGCTTTCGTACTGCACGCCGGCCAGCCGGCGATCGGCGCCGGGAAGCTGCTGGTCCGCTCCCCGGACGACCGCTCCGAGATCGGCGAAGGTCGCCGCCACCGCGGCGCCAAGTGCGCCGGTCGCGCCGAAGACGAGCACGTCACGGCCAGCGAGTCCAGTCTCAACCACGTTCCCTCCCTGATGTTGTCCCCGGCCCAGGCGCCGGCGAGATCGTCGCGACGAGATACGCCACGCCGAACGGGTCATCGCAGTAGCTGATCAGCCCGGCCGCTCGCCGCCCGGCCAGCGCGCCGGCCAGCACCTGCCAGCCCGGCCGCCCGGTGGCCATCAGCTCCCTGGCAAGGCCGGCATCTAGCGCCAGCAGCGCCGCCATGTCCCCGTCCCGGATGGCGTCGGTGACCTGGGCGTCGAACGCGAAGCTCCGCTCGTCCAGGTAACCGGGCGCCTTCAGGCTGCGGCGCGCGCTGCCGTCAGCCATCACCAGCAGTGCTACCCGGCTCGCGGCGGCGGCCAGGCGAGCGCCGAGCGCGGCGCACTCTGCCGCGCTGGCCTGCTCGCTGACTGCCTGCAGCACGAGCTGGCCGGCATAACCCGCCTGGTCGAGCAGCCGGCAGCCGAGGCCGAGCGGGAAGGGCAGCGGGTCGGCGCTCCGGGGCGCAGCAGCGCCCTCGCGGCCGCCGCGGCCAAGGGCGGGCGCGTACGCCGCCAGGTCAAGCGCGCCGCGCGCGCTGAATCCTCGGGTCTGGTCGGCGGTTCCGACAACGGCGACCACGTCCGGAGCGGACCGCACCAGCTCGGCGGCGGCGTCCAGGCAGGCCTGGCGCAGCTCAGGAACCACCGGATCGGCGCCGGTCAGTTCGCGGGCGAGCAGCGGCGGTGCCGGGCACAGGGCGGCTGCGGTCAGCATGGCTAAGCCAGTCCTCGCACCGCGCGGGCCGGCGGCCGGTCGCCGCGGATAGCGCTGACCATGTCGATGACTTGCCGCGACTCCGCAACCTGGTGCACGCGGAAGATGCGCGCTCCGTGCCAGGCGCAGATGGCGGTCGCCGCGAGCGTGCCGGGCAGGCGCTGCTCGGGCGGCAGGCCCAGGGTCTCGCCAACGAAGTCCTTGTTGGACACCGATACCAGGACCGGAAATCCGGTCTGCGTCATCTCGGCGAGCCGCCGGGTGACCTCCAGTGAGTGCCAGGTGTTCTTGCCGAAGTCGTGCGCCGCGTCGATCACGATGCGGTCGCGCTGGACGCCGGCCGCGAGCGCGCGGCCGGCCAGCCGTTGCACCTGATCCAGCACATCCGCCATGACGTCGGCGTACGCGACGCGGAACGGCCGGGTCCTGGGCTGCTGCCGGCCCGCGTGCGCGCACACCAGGCCGGCCCCGAACTCGGCGGCGACCTCGGCGAGGCGGGGGTCGTACCCGCCCCAGCTGTCATTGAGGAGATCGGCGCCGGCCTCGCATACGGCGCGGCCGGTCTCGTGCCGCCAGGTGTCGGCGCTGATCACGATCTGCGGGTAGCGTGCCCGGATAGCGCTGATGAATCCCGCCGTGCGCCGGATTTCCTCGGCGACGTCGACCTCGGCACCCGGCGCCGCCGGGATGCCGCCGACGTCGATGATGTCCGCGCCTTCGGCGATGACCCGGTGGACCCGCTCCATCGCCTCTGCCTCGTCCCAGGTCACCGCCGGCCGGAAGAACGAATCCGGGGTCCTGTTCACGATCCCCATGACCAGCGGCTGTCCGGGCGGGAACGCGCGATTGCCAAGTCGCAGCACCTCTTGCGCGCGCGGCTCGCGGGCGCCAGTGCTGTCACTCACCGGGGTGTCACTCACTGGGCTGTCACTCACCGGCGCGGACCGAGGCCGCCGGCGGTCGCTCGGCCACCGGGACCGGCCGGGAGACCTGCCGCGCTCGCCCGGTCTCGTCGCGAACAAACTGGTGCAAGCGGACCGCCGCGGGCGCAAGCTCGCCCGCCTGCCCGTTCGCCAGACCGCCCGGTCGCCGCCGCTGCGCCACCATCATCAGTTCCGCTGCCATCACCGCGAGGTCGTGGTTGGCCTGGTGCCGGTGCGCGCGGCTGCCGAGATCGACCTGGGCCACCGCATCGAGGCCGAACCCGGCGACCGTGTCCATGAGCGTGGCGAGCTCGACTCCGTAGCCGACCGGTATGCTCAGCGACTCCATCAGGCTGCGCCGGGCCGCCCATTCCCCGGCAAGCGGCTGCACTACCGCGGCGAGCTGCGGCCACCACAGGCTGATCAGCGGCCTGGCGACGAGTTCTGTGACGCGGCCGCCCTCGGTCGAGGTAGATCCGTCCGACTCGGTGCGCACCCGGGTGTAGAAGCCCTTGACCAGGCGGACCTGCTCGTCGGCGAGCAACGGCCCGAGCAGGCCGGAAACGAAGTGCGGCCCCCACTGGGTCAGGTCGGCATCGATGAAGACCAGCAGGTCGCCGCGGGTAGCCAGGAGCGACTTCCACAGCGCCTCGCCCTTGCCGGGGAAGCTGCCCGCATCGGGTGCTACCTCGCTGGCCCGGTAGACCACCGCTCCGGCGCGGGCGGCCACCGCCGCGGTGGCGTCGGTGGAGTCGGAGTCCATCACCACGAGTTCGTCCACCAGGGGGATCTCGTCGACCAGCGAGCGGGCGATCGCTGTTACCACGCCGGCGACGGTCCGCTGCTCGTTCCTGGCCGGGATGACGACGCTGATCGTGACGCCGAGCTGCTGCTTGGCCGCCAGCAGCCGGCCGGCCGGCCAGTCCTGCCAGCGCGACGTGCGGCGGCTGTACCAGGCTCCGGTGCCGTCGTCGGCAAGTAGGCCAGATTCCATGACCTGGCCAGCCTAATCGGGTCGGCGGGCGGCGCCGGCAGCTACCCGGCCGCCTGCCGGTCAGGCGACCATGACGGTCGTGCTGGCGCGGACGTCATCGAGGCTGTGCGCGGCCTCGATGCGATACTCCCCCGCCACCGTCGTCCAGCCATCGGCCCAGACCTGGAAGGCACGCTCTGGCAACGGGATCGTGATGGTCACGGCCTGGCCCGGCTCGGCCGCCACGGTGGCGAATCCGGCCAGCCAGCGCAGGGCGGCTTCGATAGCATCGTGAGCTGCGATCGGCTCGGACATCGGGCACCCTCCCGGTCAGTTGCCGTCCCGGACGAGCGCCCGGCCGATTATCAGCTTCTGGATCTCGCTGGTGCCCTCGTAGATGCGGAACAGCCTGGCGTCCCGGTACATCCGCTCGACCGGGATGCCGCGCATGTAGCCCAGCCCGCCGTGGACCTGCACTGCCAGGTCGGCGGCGCGGCCGACCATCTCGGAGCAGAACAGCTTGGCGGCCGACGGGCCGATCCGCCGGTCCGCGGCGGAGTCGTAGTTGCGCGCCGCCTCCGCCACCATCGCCCGGCCGGCATATGCTCCGGTCTTGATCTCCGCGAGCATCGCCTGCACGAGCTGGAACTCACCGATCGGCTGCCCGCCCTGGCAGGCCGACTTCGCGTAGGAAACCGACTCGGCCAGCAGCCGGTCGGCCATCCCGACGCAGATCGCCGCGATGTGCACCCGGCCGCGGACCAGTGACCGCATCGCCGCCGCGAAGCCGGCTCCTTCCTGCCCGCCGACCAGTGCCGTCGACGGGACCCTGACCTGGTCGAAGAGCACCTCAGCGGTCCACGCCCCGGCTTGCCCCATCTTGCGGTCCCGCGGCCCGACCCGGACCCCATGCAGTCCTGCGTCGACCAGGAAGACCGAGATCCCCCGCGTCCCGCGCGCCGCCGGATCGGTGCGCGCGAACACCACGAACAGGTCGGCGAGCGGCGCATTGGTGATGAACCGCTTGACCCCGGACAGCACGTAGCCGTCGCCATCCCTGATGGCCTTCGTGGTCAGCCCGGAGGGGTCGGACCCCGCCTCCGCCTCGGTCAGCGCGAACGACGCGATCGCGCCCTCAGCGAGTCGGGGCAGCCAGCGCTGCTTCTGCTCGTCAGTGCCGGAGCTGACGAGCACCTGGCCGGCGATCCCGTTATTGGTGCCGAACAGCGAGCGGAAGGCCGGCGTGGTGTAGCCGAACTCGAACGCCAGCCGCACGTCCTGCGACAGGGTCGCGCCGAGGCCGCCGTACTCAGCCGGCAGCGTGTAACCGAACAGGCCCATCTGCGTCGCCGCCCGGCGAATGTCGGCCGGGATCGCGTCGGTCTCCTCAATCTCGTCCTCGCGCGGTACGACCTTCGTCCGCACGAAGCGGCGGACGGCATCGAGCACGTCGGCGAACTCAGCGTCCTGCATGCCCGAAGACTAGCGGTCGCCACCCATCACGGCGGGAACGCGCAGTGCCGGGCTGGCCCGAAGAGCCACGCGCATGCCGGGCCAGCTGAGCATCCGCACCGGCGAGCTGCCCGGCCGGATCTACGTCGACATCAGGGAGTAGCCGCCACCGTGGCTGGCCAGCTCTGCTAACGGCAGATTGGCTTGGCTCGCGCCAGCTGCCTGGCCGATCGTTGATGGCGTGGCAGGTACCAGGCACCAGCGGAAGGCGGGCTGATCATGCAAGCGGCAGTGGCGGAACAGGCGGCGGGGCCGCTCGACGACCAGCTCATCACCCGGCTGCTCTACCAGCGCATCATCGTCCTCGGCACCGAGGTCGACGACCGGGTGGCGAACCGGCTGTGCGCCCAGCTGCTGCTGCTGTCGGCCGAGGATCCGCGCGGTGACATCAGCCTGTACATCAACTCTCCGGGCGGCTCGGTCAGCGCCGGGCTGGCGATCTACGACACCATGCAGCTGATCCCCAATGACGTGAGCACGCTGGCGATGGGCCTGGCCGGCAGCATGGCCCAGTTCCTGTTGTGCGCGGGGACGCACGGCAAGCGGTTCAGCCTGCCGCACGCGCAGGTGCTGATGCACCAGGGCTCGGCCGGCTTCGGCGGCACCGCCGCGGACGTCGAGATCTACGCAGCGCAGCTGGACCGGATCGGCGCCCTGATGACCAAGCTGACTGCGAAGCACACCGGCCAGCCGGCCGAGCGGGTGGCGACCGACAGCGGCCGGGACCGGTGGTTCAGCGCTGCCGAAGCGCTCGACTACGGGATGATCGACCACATCCTGGAACGAGTCGATGACATCCGCCCTGCGGTCGTCGGCCGGATGGCGGGCCTGTGACGATGGGCGCATTGACCATGAGCCAGTACACGATCCCTACCGTCATCGAGCGCACCCCGCTCGGCGAGCGGGCTTACGACGTCTACTCCCGGTTGCTGGCCGAGCGGATCATCTTCCTGGGCACCGAGATCGACGACGGCGTAGCCAACGTCATCATGGCCCAGCTGTTTCATCTCGAGGCGGCAAGCCCTGACCTGGAAATCAGCCTGTACATCAACTCGCCGGGCGGCTCGTTCAGCGCGCTGACCGCGATCTACGACACGATGCAGTACATCCGCCCTGACGTCGCCACGGTCTGCGTGGGGCACGCGGCGTCGGCGGCTGCCGTGCTGCTCGCGGCTGGGACGCCGGGCAAGCGTGCGGTGCTGCGACACGCGAAAGTGGCCCTGCACCAGCCGTCGGGCCAGGCTCAGGGGACCCTGCCGGACCTGGCCGTCCAGGCCGAGGAACTCGCCAGAGTCAGGGCCGAGGTGGACGAGATCCTCAGCCAGCATACCGGTCACCCGCTCGCCAAGATCAGGGCCGATACCGACCGGAACAAGACGTTCAGCGCTCGCGAGGCCGTCGGCTACGGCCTCGCCGACGAGGTGATCACCACCAGGAAGGCGGTTCCGGTGAGCATCGCACGGCCTGCCGCCCGAGCTGGCGCCGGCTAGGCGTGCTCGCCGGCCGCGGCGCGGGCCGCACGGCCGCCGATCAGGCAGCCAGCAAGCCGACCACGTCGCTGTGGCCGTGCGGGCCCGGCTGGCGAGATGCGGGCAGCCCGGACACAGCTAGCCGGTCCGGGGCGCTGCCCAGCCTGACCACGACTGCGTTCTGACGCGAGGCTCCGGCCAGTTCGCGGCCCACCTCGGCCAGCACGTCGGGCAGCTCCTGCTCGAGTGCGTCGCAAATCGCCGCCAGCACCTCAGAGGAAGCTTCCTTGCGGCCGCGCTCGACCTCGGACAGGTACTGCACCGACACATTAGCTGTGCCCGCCACGTCGGCCAGTGTCCGGCCCTGCTCCTGGCGGGTACGCCGCAGCACCTCGCCGAGCGTCGTCCGCAGCAGCGGCCTGGCTCGCCGGCTGCCTTCGTCGTGGCCAGGCACCAGCGGGTGGAGCATGGGCTGCCCTCCTGCGCGAGGCTGTGGGTAAGCGGGATAGCGCTGAGGTCAGGCTAGCCAGCGCTGCTCCGGGCAAGAAGGGATTTCGCATTCGGCGTACTAGTCAAGCTCGGCTGACGCGGCCCGCGGGACGCTCGATGACGGCCGCTACTTCGCTGCGGGCTGACCGGCCTCAGCCGCATCCCGGCAGCGTCAGCGCGCTGACTCGAAGATGGCCGCAACTCCCTGCCCGCCGCCGACGCACATGGTCTCCAGCAGGTAGCGGCCATCTCGGCGGCGCAGCTCGCGCAGCCCGGTGGCGAGGATGCGCGCGCCGGTCGCGCCGATCGGGTGACCAAGCGAGATGCCTGAGCCGTTAACGTTCAGCTTGTCCGGGTCGTTCCAGCCCCAGCCGGCCAGCACGCCGAGCACCTGAGCGGCAAACGCCTCGTTCAGCTCGACCAGGTCCATCGAGCCGAAGTCGAGCCCGGTCCGGGCAAACAGCCGGGCCACCGCAGGGACCGGTCCGATGCCCATGGTGGCGGGCTCGCAGC
>JAJYUU010000180.1 GCA_021792405.1 Actinomycetes bacterium | reverse complement strand
TTCGTCACCGCGACTGGCAACTTCCACATCATTACCGCCGAGCACATGAGCCACATGAAACACCAGGCGATCGTCGGCAACATCGGGCACTTCGACAATGAGATCGACATGGCCGGCCTCACCCGGCTGCCAGGTATCCGGCGGACCACCATCAAGCCGCAGGTCGATGAGTGGACGTTCGCTGACGGGCACTCGGTGATCCTGCTGTCCGAGGGCAGGCTGCTCAACCTGGGCAATGCCACCGGGCACCCGAGCTTCGTCATGTCAAATAGCTTCACCAACCAGGTCATCGCCCAGATGGAGCTGTTCACCAAGGCCGACCAGTACCCGCTCGGCGTCCACGTGCTGCCCAAGTACCTGGACGAGAAGGTCGCGCGGCTGCACCTGGACGCCCTTGGCGTGCGACTGACCGTGCTGACCAAGGAGCAGGCCGCCTACATCGGAGTTCCGGTCGATGGCCCGTTCAAGGCCGACCACTACCGGTACTGACGGCCGTCCCGCCGGGCAAGGCTCGCGGAGGACTTCGGGGGGTCGTCCCCCCGGGCCAGCACCGTCGTCCGACATCGCCGATCCCGGGCTGGCGCTCACCGGTCAGCCCGGGATCGCCTGGGCCGAGCGGGCCATGCCGGTGCTCGGCATGCTGCGCGCGTCGTTCGCGGACCGGAAGCCGTTCGCCGGGCTGACCGTCGCCTGCTGCCTGCACGTGACCGCCGAGACGGCGGTCCTGGTGCGCGCTCTGACAGCGGGCGGTGCGCGCGTGTACCTGGCCGCTTCTAATCCGCTGTCGACGCAGGACGACATCGCCGCGGCACTGGCGGCCGAGCCAGGCGTGGCGGTCCAGGCCAGGTCCGGGGTCGATCGCGGCGGCTACTACGAGCACATCCACCGGGTCCTGGATAGCGCGCCGGACCTCGTCATGGACGACGGCTGCGACTTGGTCAACACGCTGCACGAGGCGCGTGGCGAGCTGATGAGCCGGGTGCGCGGCGGGTGCGAGGCAACATCGAGCGGGGCGGCCAGGCTGCGGCGGATGGCCGCGGCGGGATCACTTGGCTTCCCCGTGGTCGCCGCTGACGCCTCGGCGACCAGGCGGCTGATCGACCACAAGTACGGCACCGGTCAGTCGGTTCTGGACGGGATCCTGCGCGCTACGAACACGCTGATCGCGGGCAAGACCGTGGTGGTAGCCGGGTTCGGGCCGTGCGGCTCCGGGATCGCCGAGCGGGCCCGCGGCCTCGGTGCGCAGGTCGTTGTCACCGAGGTTGACCCGGTCCGCGCTCTCGGTGCCATCATGCAAGGCTTCCGCGTCATGCCGATAGGCGCCGCGGTGGCGGGTGCCGAGCTGGTCATTACGGCCACCGGCTCCCGCGCCGTCATCGGAGCAGCCGAACTGGCAGCGCTTCCTGACGGCGCGGTGCTGGCCAACGCCGGCCACTTCGACGTGGAGATCGACGTGCCGGCGCTGACCGGGCTGGCGATCGACGTCCGTCGCGGCGTCCGGCCGCATGCGGATGAGTACGTCGTCGCCGACGGACGCCGGCTGATCCTGCTCGCCGAGGGCAGGGTGGTGAACCTGGTCGCGGGCGAAGGAAATCCGGCGGCTGCCATGGATACCTCGTTCGCTGTTCAGGCGCTGGCGCTGGCCTGGCTGGCCGGGACGCCGCAGCGGCCGGAACCGCGCGGGCTGGTGCTGGACGTGCCCGCCGAGATCGACGCCGAGGTGGCCAGCCTCGCGCTGGCCGCGCTCGGCACGCGCATCGACGAGCTGACCCCGGAGCAACTGAAGTATCTCGACTCCTGGCGGATCGGCTCTTGAGGTGCCAGCGCGCGCTGGCGGCCGGAGTTGGCGAAAACCGTTCCGCGCCGCACACTCGGCAGATGGAGAACACCAAGGGCACCGGGGAAGTGCCGGCCGCTCTGCGCTGGCTCGAGCCGCCTGCAGGCCCCGCTCTGGAACTGCTGGACCAGACCAGGCTGCCGGCCGAGGAAGTCTTCCTGACCTGCACGGATGTTCCTCAACTTGTGGACGCCATCGGCCGGCTGGCGGTCCGCGGCGCACCACTGCTCGGCGTGGCCGGCGCATTCGGCGTGGCCCTCGCTGCATGGCGCGGCGACGACGTGGCAGCCGCTGCCGCGGCTCTGACCGCGGCCAGGCCGACAGCGGTGAACCTGGGGTGGGGCGTGCAGCGGGCACTGCGGGCGTACCAGGTGGCCGGCCGGCAACCGCGCGTTCCCGGCCAGGACAGTCCGGCGATGGCTGCGCTCGCCGAGGCCAGGGCGATCGCCGCGGACGACGCCGCGGCAAGCGCCGCGATGGCGAGCCGCGGGCTGGCACTGGTGCCAGCGGGCGCCAGGATCCTGACCCACTGCAACACCGGCAGCCTGGTGTCAGCGGGATCCGGCACCGCGTTCGCGGTGATCGTGGCGGCGCACCGGGCGGGCCGGCTGGCGCTGCTGTGGGTGGACGAGACCCGGCCGCTGCTGCAGGGCGCCCGGCTCACCGCCTGGGAGGCGCGGCGCGCTGGCATTCCGCACCGGTTGCTGGCCGACAACGCGGCCGGCTCGCTTTTCGCGGCGGGCCAGGTTGACCTCGTGGTGACCGGAGCGGACCGGATCGCGGCCGACGGCAGCGTGGCTAACAAGGTCGGAACCTACGGCCTGGCGGTGCTTGCCCGGCACCACGGCGTGCCGTTCGTAGTGGTAGCGCCGGCGTCGACGGTTGACTTCGGCACGCCGGATGGAGCGTCGATCACGGTCGAGCACCGTCCGGACGAAGAGGTCACCAGGCTGGCCGGCCAGCCGGTCGCGCCGGCCGGGACACCCGCCTACAACCCCGCCTTCGACGTCACTCCGCCGGGCCTGCTCACCGCGCTAGTCACCGAACACGGGGTGATTCAGCCGGTCACGCCAGGTAATCTGCGAGTCCTAGGCGAAGGTGCTGCCTCGGTAGCGACTCCCCAAGCCACCCTCTACGTGGAACGATGAGGACTATGAAGGGTCGTGTGCTGGTCGTCGACGATGACGCCGCTCTGGCTGAGATGCTCGGCATCGTGCTGCGCGGCGAAGGCTTCGAGCCAACTTTCGTCGCTGATGGCGACAAGGCGCTGGACGCGTTCCGGGATACCAAGCCGGATCTGGTGCTGCTGGACCTGATGCTGCCTGGCATGGACGGCATCGACGTGTGCCGCCAGATCCGGGCCGAGTCGGGCGTCCCCATCGTCATGCTCACCGCCAAGAGCGACACGGTGGACGTCGTGCTCGGGCTGGAGTCCGGGGCGGACGACTACATCGTCAAGCCATTCCAGTCCAAGGTGCTGATCGCGCGGGTACGGGCGCGGCTGCGCCGGACGGAGGATCCGGCACCGGAGACCCTGACGATCGGTGATGTCACCATCGATGTGGCAGGGCACTCGGTGCAGCGGGCCGGCGAGCCGCTGAACCTGACGCCGCTGGAGTTCGACCTGCTGGTCGCGCTGGCTCGCAAGCCACGCCAGGTGTTCACCAGGGAAGTCCTGCTCGAGCAGGTCTGGGGGTACCGGCACGCGGCGGATACCCGGCTGGTCAACGTGCACGTCCAGCGGCTTCGCGCCAAGATCGAGAAGGATCCGGAGCGGCCGGAAATCGTGGTGACAGTTCGCGGCGTTGGCTATAAGGCGGGCCCGGGCTGAGCGCTGACCGCGTTCCCGGCCGCCGGGCCGGGCTGACCATCGCACGGGGAAGGGCAGTGAGAGGAGCCGCCGCCACCGTCGGAGCCGGCTATCGCACCTGGCTGGCGAGGCCGCGTTTCGCGGCTGCCACTGCCCTCCGGCGCAGGCTCCGCCGGGTCCCGGAGCGCTACCGGCGCTCGCTCCAGCTTCGCGTGGTCACAGCGACGCTGATCCTCTCTGCCGTGGTCGTGTCGGTGCTCGGCTACCTGCTGATGCAGCACCTGGTGACCGGGATCTACACCGGCATGGAGGAGACCTCGCAGAGCATTGCCAGCACGGGCCTCGGCGCCGCGGAAAAGTCGACTCAGTTCAACCAGCCGAATCAATCCTCGAGCCAGGCCATGTGGTCGCTTGCGCAGAGCCTGGCCTCGCCGGGCGGCACGCCCTACGAAGTCGCGGTAGCGCCGTTGCCGCAGTTCCAGAGCGCGCCGGTGTACAGCGGCGGGTGGCAGGTCGGCTTCTATGGCCAGCCGCTCTTCCCGGCACGGCTGACGAGCTCCATCGGGACCGAGTGGAAGAACCGGGGAATTGTCTCCGAACGGCCGATACGTGAGTGGACCAGCATGGCCGTGGCCCGCTCCGGGCCGCACCCGGTGCCCGGCCTGTTGTGGGCCGCCCCGTTCGGCGGCGGCTTCGTGCTGTACTACTTCTTCCCGCTGGCGGCTGAGCAGCAGACGATCGCGAGCATTCAGCAGAGCCTGCTGGTCGCGGGGATCGCCGTGGTGTTCCTGCTGGCCGCGATCGCCTGGCTGGTGACACGGTGGGTAGTGGTCCCGGTCCGGCTGGCCGCGCAGGGCGCACGGCGGCTGTCGGCCGGCGAGCTGAACCAGCGGATGGACGTCCGCGGCTCGGATGAGCTCGCCGCGCTTGCCACCTCCTTCAACGACATGGCCTCGAGCCTGCAGGAGAAGCTGGCCGAACTCGAGGACTTGTCGCAGGTGCAGCGTCAGTTCGTGTCGGACGTCTCGCATGAGCTCCGGACGCCGCTGACCACGATCAGGATTGCCTCGGACGTGCTGTACGGGTCCAGGGACGAGATGGGCCAGGCGGCCGCGCGGTCGGCCGAGCTGATGCAGAGCCAGCTCGAGCGGTTCGAGTCGCTGCTCACCGACCTGCTGGAGATCAGCAGGTACGACGCCAACGCCGCGACGCTGGATGCCGAGCCCGTCGACGTGTGCACGATCGTGCTGCAGTCTGCCGATGTAGCGCAGCAGATGGCCGAGCGCCGCGGCACGAAGATCGAGTTCCGCGTCCCGGCGGAGCCGTGCATCGCCGAGGTCGACCGGCGCAGGGTCGAGCGGGTCCTGCGCAACCTGCTGCTGAACGCGGTCGAGCATGGCGAGGACAAGGACACGGTGGTGAGCGTCGCGGCGGACTCGGCCGCGGTCGCGGTGTCGGTCCGGGACTTCGGCGTTGGCCTGCGGCCGGGCGAAGAGCAGCTAGTGTTCGACCGGTTCTGGCGGGCCGACCCGGCCAGGGCGCGGACGTCGGGCGGCACCGGCCTCGGGCTGGCGATCGCCCTTGAAGACGCCCGGCTGCACGGCGGCTGGCTCGAAGCGTGGGGCGAGCCGGGGCAGGGCTCGGTGTTCCGGCTGACACTGCCGCGCGCCATCGGCGGGGAACTGCAAGGATCGCCGTTGTCGCTGAGCCCGCTGGAGCTGAGCACGGGCCAGGACGGCATCATCAGCGAGCCGGTGCTGGCAGAGTCCGCTGCGGCAGATGTCTCCGGCCCTATCCCGGACGAGCAGCCGGCCCGCCCGAACCGGACAGCTCCGGCCAGTGAAGTAGCTGCCAGTGGCTAGCACGGGCCGATTGCGCGGATGGCTGCCGGTGGCTGCGGCTGCGGCTGCGGCTGCGGCTGTACTGGCCGGCTGCGCGACGGTGCCCTCCGGGGAGGCCCCGCAGCAAGTGACGACCGGTGGCAGTCAAGTGCAGGCGTACGCGCAGCCGCTGGCGCCGCCGGGCCCGAGGCCGCGGCTGGCGCCGAGGCAGGTTGTGCTCGGCTTCTTGCACGCCAGTGCGAGCTACGCGGTCGACCCCGGGGCTGCCAGGCAGTTCCTGGTGCCGGCCCTGCGCAAGAGCTGGCATCCAGGCCCGGTCACCGTTGTCAGCTCGATCTCCCCGCCAACGAGAGTTCCGGTGCCGCCGCATGCGACCCCGTACGTCGAGGCGGAGAACGTCGATCTGACCGGGCAGCGGCTGGCTACTCTCAGCGCAGCCGGGCAGTATCAGTACTCGCCTGCCACCCGGCTGTATCAGTTCAGCCTGCAGCTAGTGCGCGGTGTATGGCTGATTTCCGAGCTCCCGCAGGCTGATCAGGACAGCCTGCTGCTGATGCAGTCGGACTTCGAGCACATGTACCAGGCGCGCAATCTGTTCTTCTTCGCCCGGTCGCCGTCGCCGGTCAACGGCAAGCTGGTGCCCGACCCGGTGTACGCACCAGTGCAAAGCTCGGAGAGCGCGCTGACCATAAACCTGGCGAGCGGGCTGGTCAAGGGGCTGTTCGAGGATCAGAAGGGCTGGCTGGGCAGCGAGACGAAGACATCGTTCCCGCGCGGCACGAAGCTTCTCGGGATCACGATCACCGGCCAGACTGCCGTCGTCAACCTGGGCGGCGCCGCCACCCGCACCGATGCGCTGCAGTGGCAGGAGATGGCCGAACAGTTGCAGGCGACGCTCAGCAGCACCGCGTACTCGCCGGCCCTGGCCCGCGTCGTGCAGCTGGAGATAGACGGCCAGCCTAAGTTCACCAATCCGCATAATCTCATCTATGAGGTGCCCACCGGGAAGCTCATCTTCGTGACCGCCGATGGCGCCGTCGCTGACGGGCCCGGGACCGGCCGGCTGGTCCTTGGGCCGTCCGAACTAGGCCCGGCAGACATCACCGCGGTCGCCGTAGACCCGCAATACGACACCTGCCCGGCGTCCAAAACGTCCCCTTGCCAGGTCGCGGTCGCGGCGAAGGACGGCCGCGGCTGCCAGGTGTACCGGGCCTTCCTGCCGGCCGGGGGACCTAGCTCGGGGCAGTCGGCGCCCTCCTACAGCAGTTACCGGGTGTCCGCCTCCGGGGGTGAGTGCACCTCCCTGAGCTGGGATAGCAACGGCAACTTGTGGGCTGCGGCCGGCCACCGTATCTGGGTGCTGCCGGCCTTCGGCCGCAAGTTCCGGCTCGCTGGTCTCCCGCCAAACCTCGGCGCCAGGCCCGCCATCCTCGCCCTGCGGATGGCCCCGGACGCCGTCCGGGCCGCGCTGCTTGTCAACACCGGTGGCGGTGCCCATCTGGTACTTGCCGCCGTACGCCAGGAAGGTAACGGGCTGTCCCTGGGAACCGCGGTGGACCTGGGAACCGGGCTGCGCGACCCGAGGGCCATGAGCTGGTACAGCCCGTACTTCCTGGTAGTCCTGGACCGGGCGGGCATCGCCGAGGTGCCGCTGACCGGCGGTGGCGGCCAGCAGTTCGGATCGGCGCCGGCCGGAGCGAATTCCCTGGCCACCAACGGCGTCACGCTCGCGGTCGGCACCGCCGGCGGTCAGATCTGGGTCTCCAACAACCTGGGATCTTCCTGGCTTAAGCCCCAGGCAGGGTCACTCCCCGGCTATCTTCCCAGCTATCCGGGCTAACCGCCGCGCCGCATCGCCGCTGTCCGGCCGCGCGAGATCCCGCTCTTCCGGCGGACTGACCGGGAATCCGCCCCTGACATTCGTCGGGCGTGCGGCTAACGTCATGTCATGGCACCCGTCCGGGTCCGTGGTTGCGTCGGGCCAGTTGCCCTGCCATCAGGGCGCTCGGCCCGGCAAGCCGATGCCAGCCGCAGGCAAAACGGCCCACGTAAGGCGACTTGTCGTCGACCGATCACGGTGCGGCTTAGAAGTAAGTCCTGCCCCGCCGGGGGATCCGATGTCCCCTGGGTAGGGAGAAGGGCAGTAGTGGCACAAGTAGCCGCGAACCCCTCAGCAGGCGGATGTGGGGTAGAAGACCAGGTCGGCCGGACGGGTGCCGCTCCACACCGGACGAGAAGGGAGTTCCCTCCGTGGAAGTCGTCTTCAAGGCCCTGCACACCGAGATGCAGGATAGGTTCCGGCAGCATGCGACGGCTAAGCTCGCGAAGATCGAGAAGCTGGACAGCAAGGCGATCAGGATCGACGTGCAAGTCTCGGCCGAGCACAACCCCCGGCAGTCAGGAACCAGGGAGCGGGTCGAGCTGACGGTTGTCTCGCGCGGGCCGGCCATCCGCGCGGAGGCCGCAGCCGAGGACCGGTTCGCCGCACTGGATATCGCGCTCGGCAAGCTGGAATCCCGGCTCCGGCGCGCGTGTGACCGGCGCAAGGACCGTCACGGCGCGCATGCGGGCGTGCGGCTGCCTGACCTCAGGGCGGTCGGTCAGGCGTCCGAGGCTGAGCGCTCGGAAATCCCGTTCGGAGCTGCTGGCGGCGGACCGCCGGCAGGCAACCAGAACTGGGTTGCGCTGAGGGCGATGCCAGCCGCAGCGGACCAGGCGGACGGCGCGGCGCGGCCTGGCACAGAGGGTGGCACCGACTCCGAGGCCCTGGTGCCCGTCGACGTGCAGGGTGACGGGCCGCTCGTGGTGCGCGAGAAGTTTCACACCGCGGCCCCGATGAGCATCGAGCAGGCGCTCTTCGAGATGGAGCTCGTCGGCCACGACTTCTTCCTGTTCAGGGATGGTGCGTCCGGCATCGCGAGCGTGGTCTACCGGCGCCGCGGCTACCAGTACGGGGTGATCCGGCTGATGGAAACGCGGGTGCCGGATACTGGCGGGCTCCAGGTAGCCGGCCAGCGGCTGGACGGCCAGCTAGGCGGGAGTGCGGCAGGCCGCACCTCGGAGCCCGCCGACGCGACCGGCGGTTAGCGTTCGCAGAGTCGCAACAGCGTTCGCAGGGTCGCAACAGCGTTCCCAGGGTTGCAACAGGCGCCCGACTGGGACAGAGTTCAGGCACGGGCATGCGGGGGGTAGCTTCTGGTGGGCTGGGCGGTTTTGCTGGCCCGGTCGCTGAGGAGGAGAGATCAATGGGCCGCAGTGCCAGGGTGACCCCCGCACCCGACGAGCAGGCGGACGCTGGGGTGTCTGACCTGCCCGCGGCTGGGAGTACGCCGCCCGCGGCTGGGAGTACGCCGCCCGCGGCAGCCGGCGCCCGGCGGCCGGCGGCCGACCCGATCCGCACGCTGATCGTCGATGACCACGCGCTTTTCCGGCGCGGGCTGGAGATGGTTCTCGAATCCGAGCCGGATATTGAGCTGGTGGGCCAGGCGAGCGATGGCGAGGAAGCGGTGAGCAAGGCCGGGGAGTCGCTGCCCGATGTCGTCCTGATGGATATCCGGATGCCCCGCAGCAGCGGCATCGAGGCCTGCCGGGCGCTCAAGGAAGCCGC
>JAJYUU010000025.1:29961-40719 GCA_021792405.1 Actinomycetes bacterium | reverse complement strand
GGGCTGCGGGGCTGCGGTCGGGCCAGACCCGGTAGCCGGCCTTCCGTCCGTGCGGCGTCATGACCCACACCGCGTCTGCGGGGTCGGCCATGGTCTCGCGGAGCTGACGCAGGTAGTCCTCGTCCGGCTCGGGTGCGGTTCCGGCTGGCCGCAGATGCCGACGCGAGGACTCAGCGGATGTCCACCATGGCCGAGTCGCCGGCTCCCGGTCTGCGGACCATCCGCACTGCGGCCCGCAGGGCTCGATGAAGATGGCATCCCAGCCGGGATTGACGTTGCCGGACGCGAGGTCGGAGAACCGCTCGCCGAACTTGTCCCGCACGGCGTCGTAAACGCGAGCCCAGTCGCCGGGATCGCCGCAGTGGTAGGCCACGTAGGCGGTGTCTGCCTCGATCATGTCGAGGGCGTACTGCTCGGCCTGGCCGCGCGTCCGCTGGTCGTCCCAGCCGCGCCAGTGCTCCTGCGAGCCGCCCCAGTCCTGCACCGCCAGCACGTGGAAGTGCCTGCCGCAGTACGCGACCATGTCGGTCAGCACGCCATCGATCATCTGGACGGACTCGGCCGCCTGCCGCGCGAGCCACTCGCGGGGAGGCCAGCCATCCGGGTAGCAGCCGCGGATGAAGTGCTCGCAGCCGTGACTGACGTCCACGCACTGGCCGTCATTGAAGCCGAACGAGTAGAGCTGGATCTCGGCGCCCTCGCGGACGTTGGCGTCACAGTCGCGGCAAAGGCGCCGCGGGCGGACGATCATCATCGTGGTGTCTCCCCTTCTCAGGTTGCGGGCGCTCACCAGTCGCCACGCGCAGCGCGCAGCGCACGGGTCCTGTTGTCCCGGTCGGCTGTCTCCAGTTCGGGCAGCGTCAGCCGTGGCATCAGGTCCTCGGCGGTGGGGATCGTGGCCAGGAACGCCCTCGCCGCCTCAGATTCCAGGCCGCCGGCGATCAGCTCGGTCAGGACCTCCGCGGTCCTGGCGTCGATCGCCGTCTTAGCCTCCTTGCCCAGCGCCGCGATCCGGGTCTGAGCGGCCTTGCGCAGCTCAGCGCGGCGGTCACGGGACGCGTTCTCACCGCGCCCGTACCACTGCAGCACCAGCTGCGGCCGGAACTGGGGACGGATGCCCATCTCCCGGCATCGCTGGGCGATCTCCTTGTCCGCCTGCTTCACCAGTTCCTCGGCGTGGCTGGTGATGTCCGCCCACGCGTCGTGATCGAACTTGTAGACGGCGGACAGTTGCTCCTCGACGTCGGCGAGGAGAGCGGTCTCTCGCGCGGCGACGCCGTCCTTTGCCACCTTGGCGCGCAGGCGGGCGACCTTCTGGAGGTCGTCGCGGTCGCGGCGGGTCATCTCTTCGGTCATCGTGCTGTTCTCCTTGCCGGTTGTGGTGGTCATGCCGCGCCCCGTCCGTCCCGCGTCGGTCCGGCATCCGTCGCGCTAGGACAGTGCACACGGGCCTGCAGGCTGCCAGCCAGGGTCAGAGCCCAGCCTTGCGCTCGGATGTGCGCGACAAGCTCGTCGGCGCACCGCTGCAAGTGCCCTCGCCTTGTGCCCGAGGGCAACTGCTGGGTCAGGTCAAGAGCACCGAGCTGGCAGACAGCGCACAGGGCGGATAGCGCGTACCAGCCGGGCGTCCCAGCCGGGCGCGTGCGGCAGGTGTAGCAGGGCGTGGCGGTCACCTTGTCACCGCCACTACCTGAAGGTGGCGCCAGCCCGAGCGGATCGCATCGACATCGACGCCCGCGTCGGCGGCATCCCGGTCGTCCGGATCCGCGAACTCCCACATGAAGCCGCGGACCTCCGGGGCGTTGCATGCCCACTCGGCGAAGTGCTGGCTAGCAGCGCCGATGACTGCCGGGTCGACCCCATCGAAGATGCCGGGGTCGTGCAGGTCGAACATCCCCCGACCCTCGGCGCCGAGCACCGCGCGAGCCTGCAGCACCCGCGCCCGCATTGCGGCGAACATCACGCGCGCCATCTGGCGCTGGGCTGCTGACAGGCACGGCTGGGGAATTTCCCCACTCAGTTCGCGGCGGACTGAGCCGACTGTCTTGTGATCGCAGCGCATCATGCGCGCTATCTCCCGGTCGGACCTGCTCGGCCTTGCCCGGATCTCTTGGGCGATCAGCTGCCGCTTCTGCTCCTGGGTCAGGTGGCGACGGGCGAGGTTGTACATGCGCGCGATGCTGCAGGCGTCATCGTCGTCGCTAACCTCCACGACATCGGTGCGGTAACTCATGCCGAGCTCGTCGGCGATCTCTTTGCGGTGGTGCCCGTCCAGGATGTTGCCGTGCTGATCGGTGACTATCGGGACCAGCACGCCGCGCTCGGCGATGTCTGTCCGTAGTGCAGCGCGCTCCTCGTCGCTCAGCGGCGGCATCACCTGGTAATCGCTCACCGGGCTACCTCCGCAGTCACGTCCCGGCGGGACGCCAAGTCGTGAAGTGACGGGACCGTGGCTGGGGGCCGCTGCCAGCCACGCTCCCGTACCAGGCGCTCAACTTCGCGGCGGGTGATCTCGATCCGGGCCAGCATCCGCTCCTGGCGCTCGTCGACTGCGGCCAGCAGCGCGTCACGCCCGGGAATGGCGTCGCCGGTCATGCGGCGGGCTCCTGCGTGCTGTTGGCCTTCGGCCGGGCAACGGCCGCGGTCTGGCACGGTCGGCCGCTTTCGCCGTAGCGATGGTGTGGCTCGCCGCAGCGATCACAGAGCGGCACAGGAGGAATGCGCGACGCATCGTCACTATCGTCACCATCGTCACGCGGCGAGCGTTCGCGCAGGTCAGAGCCGACGTGAACTGGTGACGATGCCGGTGACGATGGCTGCATAGTCCCTCGATCGTCACCGGCATCGTCACGGCGTTCGCGCAGGTCAAACCGGTCCGGTGACGATGGTGACGATAGTGACGATGGCTGCGCGCCTTTCGCTGATGCCATGCCGCCGCTGTCGTCTCGGACATCCGGGGGGGCCAAGAGCCACGGCCGACCGCTATTCGTCCGCTTGAGAGGCTCGATCGTGTAACCGCGCATCCGCAGCGCCGGCGCCACCCTGCGCATGGCAGTGCGCGCTGCCTGCGGGCTGGTCGGCCAGTCTCTCGGCGGCTTGTCAGGCTTGATGAGCGTTGCCAGGTCACCGACATTGCCCTCCCACTCGGCCTGGCCCTTACCGGGCAACTCACCGATGAAGGTGCGGACAGCCTCGGCGAAGAGGTCAGACTCGATGACTGATTCAGCGACGTCGTCTGCTGTGGCCTCATAAACGTCGCGGGACTTCCAGCCGGTCACCTTGTCAAGGGCGGCCAGGACCCTGGTGAAGTCCGCCATGCGGGGCATCCGGTCCAGCTTGACGCCGGGTAGCGCCGCCAGGACGCGGCTCAGCAGCGTCAGCAGCGCGCCCAGTGCCTCTGGTCGCTCGTCGCTGTATGCGGCCGCGACATCTTCCTCGGCCCGGCGGCTATCGTCGCCGATGCGAGCCAGGCTGACCGGCAGCAGCCGCTCGGCGAGGTCGCCGCGGAGCGCCTCGGTGTCGATCGCGGTCAGCGCGATTACCCGGCGGAAGGTCAGGACGTTGACGTCATCGTCTGTGAACAGCGCCCGGTCAACCAGTCCGTCGCCAGTCACCGCCTTGCACAAGGCGTCGCTGAGCCACGGCGGGATGCCGCTGAGGTTGTCCAGGCAGATGGTCCACGACGCCGACGCCTGAGTCGCCCAGTTCTTGACGTCGCGCGGCTGCGAGCGCAACGGCGCACCGGACGGGTCGATCAGCGTGATCAGCATCCGCGCCGCCGAGGACTTAGCTGTGCCCTGCTCGCCGAGGATCGCCAGGATCGGGTGCGGGATGCTCGGCATCAGCGCGGCGGTCAGCCAGCCGACGATGACCGGCCACTGGTAGTCATCAACGTTGAACAGTTCGCGAAACTTGTCCAGCCCGTGGCCGTTGACCGGATCGGGCAGCGGGCCTACGACCCGAGTCCGCCGGAACAGGACGGGAGAGCGCGACTCGCGCCGCCATCCTGACCCAGGCTCGACAACTATGCAACGCCCGTCTGGCGTGCCAAGATCCAGCACGATCGAGTCGCCATGCCTGGCCACCCGCAGGTGCACGGTCTCGATCTCCGCGCTTTCGGCGTCGCCCTCCAGTGCGGTCAGCGCGTCGGTCAGCGCCGACTGAGACGGCACGGTGCCCGAGTGTGCGTCCGCATACAGCCGCGCGAGCAGGCTTCGCAGACTGCCCTTGCCGCGCAGTGGCCGCGCGATGTTCGGGCCGCCAACGGCGACCGCGTATGGCTTGCCATCATCGCCCATGATCAGCCGGAACCGCTCGCGGGCGAGCTGGCGGATCATGGTGGCCTGCGACGGGCCTCGTGACTCCCGCTCGCTGCCGCCTTCGCGCCTGCGGTCGGAAGGCTCCGAGCTGACCACGCTGAACATGTCGAGCCCGTGACCGGCGGACAGGTGATCGGCGGCGTCCTTGCCGGCGAGCGCCTCCAGGATCTGAACGCGCAGGCCAGCCCGGCGCAGTCCTTCGGCTACATGGAGACCATGCTTCCTGCCGGCATCGTCCTTGTCCTGAACGATGCGCACTTCGGCTGCTCCGGCAAGATACTGGTCGTACTCCTCCTGCCACTTCCCGGCTCCACCGGGGTTGCATGTCGCAACGCACCCGTGTCGCTCCAGCGCCAGTACGTCTTTCTCGCCCTCGGCGATCCAGATGGTCTTGCGGTCGCGCGCTGCGGCCAGCAGCTGCGGGAGATGGAAGGGCACGCGCCTGGTATCGCCGAGCTTCCACCGCCACCCGCTCCGGCGTGACGGGTCTGGTGCGCGCTGCGGGAACGTCTTATCAGCGGTCCGGCACACCTGGAACAGGAGGTTGCCGTCCTCGTCGGTGTAGTCGTACACGGCAACTGCGGGTCCGTACGGCGTCCACTCTCCGTCTGCTGCGACATGTTCGTCGGGCGCAGCACTGATGTCTGCCAGGGTCAAGCCGACAGCAGCCAGGACGTCGACCGTCTGGCAGGATGCTTGGCACAGCATGACGACCGGCTGAGAGTCGCCGGCCGCGATGGACAGACTGGCTCGCGAGTCATCGTGAGCGGGGCACTGCGCCATCCAGGCGCCGGCGCGTTCCTCGATTCGGCTTCCGTGGCCGCGGAGTGCTGCCAGGACCCGCTCGAGCGGAGGTTGCTGTCGTGACGCTGAACTCGGTCGTACACTGACAGCGGACGTGCCTGCGCCTTGGCGGGTGGCGGGCGGTTCTGCGGCGGCGAGGCGGTCATCAGGGCGACCTGGTGGCCGCCGAGTCATGTCGGGGAGCATCAGGCACCACCGCCCGACAGGATCAGGTCGGCCAGCTCACGGCGCTGGGCGCTGGTCGGTGCGGCATCAGACGAGAGCCAGTCCCGCACGTACTCGTGGGCGCGGGCGGCGTAGTACTGCTGCCGGAGCTGCGCGATGGTCTGGTCGGACTCGCCGAAGCGCCGGGCACGGGCGATGCGAGCCCTGATAGCTGTGGCTCGGTCCACGGGATGCCTCCTTAGCGGGCACGGGATTGGGACCCGCCACCCGGTGAGGAGGCGAACTACTGCCACTGAGCGGCCAGCAGCGTGGCCGGCGCATTGCGCGCTACTTCGCGTCAGCATATCGGCTGATATCTAGCGTCGGGCGGTCCGACACGGGGAGGGCCGCGACTGCCCGCATGAGTCTCGGCTCGCGAAGCTCGAGGCTCTTGCCGCACTGCCCGCAGGGTCCGAACCTGTAAGTGCGCCAGCCGGTCGTGCCGTCCATCCACTCATCCACCGCAGCGCCTCGGACCTCCTGGTGCCAGATGGCCGCCGGGTCCTGGCCAGGCAGCGGCGCGCCGGTAACCGTCGCGATCGGGATCCGCGGGTGCTGGTCCTCGTTGGTGCAGATAACTACGGTGGCGACCTGGCGGACGTGGCCGGGTGGCAGCGGGGGGAGCTTGCGACGGCGTGACACAGGACGCCTCCTCGGGCGTGCCGGTGGTGCTCGGGTTGGGGGACGAGTGCGCGGGGTCAGGCAGCGTCGCCGGACTGGCCGGCGGACGCGGCGGCCGGGTCAATCCCGAGCGCCTCGAAGATCGCGCTTCGGGGCACGCGGTACTTGACCCCGACCCGGAGCACGCGGCACGGGAACTCGCCAGCTCGGGCCAATTCGTGCGCCGTGGTGCGCCCAATGCCGAAACAGCGCCCGGCCGTCTCGATGTCGACGGCAACCGGGAGCGCTTCTAGCTCGGTCACGGTCATCTGCTTGATCACGGGGACTCCTTGCGGCCAGGGTCCGACACAACACACCAACAGTGTCGGGCGCAACTCAACATGACGATTGTGTCGAGCCGGAGCCAAAATATCAACTCTGTTCCGCACGCGCCAAAAACTCTGTTGCTGTGTTGAGTCTGTCTGGTACTGTCGCTGAGTGAGCGATGCGACCGGAGCTGGTGGTGGTGACGACCTGCCGAAGCGGCGCGTCACGTTCAACATGTTGGTGGGGTATAACGTGGGCTTCTACCGCCGGGCGCTGGGCGAGACTCAAGCTGAGTTTGGTGCCGCGATGGGTGGATGGTCCCCGGCTAGCGTGAGCGCAGCCGAACGGAGCTGGGAAGGCCGCCGTGTCCGCAAGTTCGATTGCGACGAACTTGCGCGCATCGCAGACCACTTCGGGCTGCCCGTTATTGCGATGCTGCTGCCTCCGTCCGATGCGGGGGTCGCTGCCGACTACACCGTCGACTTCGGTGGCTCAGAGCCGCGGACATTGCAGGACTTGTTGCCGCTCCTTACGTCGGAGTACAGAGGTCGGGAGACCCCGCCAATGGCGGCCTATCGCGATCGGCTCATTGCGCTGGCCGGCAGCTTCAACACCGACCATCCGGTGGCGATCCAGGCGCTCACGGACGCGCGCCGGGCCGTTGATGCCATGTTCATCAGGGCGCGCCGCTCTGCCGAGCAGGTCACCAGCGACGCGAGGGCCAGGGCCGAGAGCCTCGAGCGTGACGCTCAGGAACGCCACCGAGCGGCCATGCACTCGCTTATCGAGTCCCGCCAGGAACTTGAGCGCCGGGTCCACGACCTCCGCGCCTTCGAGCGCGAGTACCGCAGCCGCATGCTCGCCTACTTCGAGGGCATGATCAGGGAGCTGCAGGCCGGAGTGCCTGACAGCGGCGTGTTCCCGGCTGTTGGCGGCGACCAGGACCGCGAGGACATGCGCCCGGTTCCGCCTGGTGGCGAGTCGTGAAAGAGCCGGTCTACAAGCGCTGCAAATGCCAGGCCCCTGACGGCCGCGAGCTGGGGTCGCACTGCCCGAAGCTGCGCCGTGCGGACGGCTCCTGGAATCCGCGTCACGGCACCTGGTATTACCGTCTCGAGTTGCCGCCGGGACCCGGCGGCAAGCGCAGGACGCCGCACCGCCGCGGCGGATACGCGACACAAGAGGAAGCCCGCGCTGCACGGGATGAGGCACGCGAGAAACTGCGGCGCGGCGCGGACCCTTCGGTACGTCACACCGTGGGCCAGTACCTCGCTGCCTGGCTGGCCGCGCGGCCAGACCTGAAGGGCACCACCAGGCGGAACTACTCCCTCATCATCAGCACCTACCTTGTGCCGCTCCTCGGCCACGTCGGCCTGGATGGCCTGCGCCCGGCTCATGTGACCGGGATGGTTGCCACGATCGAGGCATGGAACGCCGAGCTAGCCGCCGGACGCCCGGTGCGCAAGTACCAGCGCAACGTCGGCCCTGCCTCGATGCAGCGGATCCGCGCGTGCCTGCGCGCCGCTCTTAATGACGCCGTCGACCAGGGCCTCATCGCGTACAACCCGGCCGCGCGCGTCCGCATGGCCCCGGAGAAGCGGCAGCGGCCGGTCGTGTGGACCGCCGAGCGCAAGGAAGCCTTCTGGTCGGCGTGCAAGCAGCGCGTGGCTGACGCGAAAACCGGAGCGCAAGGCAGGCACGTCGACTCGTTCGCCATCTGGCGCCACATGTCGCTCCGCCCGGCCCGCGTAATGATCTGGCTCCCGCAGGACACTGGCGCCTTCCTCGACTACGCCGCTAGGCACCGGCTATCAGCGCTATTCGAGGTCCTGGCCAGCACCGGCATGCGCCGAGGTGAGGTCTGCGGGCTGCCCTGGACTGACGTCGACCTGAGCGCGGCCGAACTGACGATCACGACCGAGCGTGTGCAGGTCGGCTGGCAGCCCGTCGAGGATGAGCCGAAGTCCGAGTCCGGCAAGCGCGTCATAGCCCTCGACAAGGCGACGGTGGCTGCGCTGCGCGCCCACCGCAAGCGCCAGCTCGCCGAGCGGCTCGCGTGGGCCGATGCATGGGCGGAGTCCGGCAAGGTGTTCACTCGCGAGGATGGCAGCCCCTTGCACCCCGCCGCAGTGACCCTGCTGTTCGAGCGCCTGTCGTTCGCAGCCGGTCTGCCGCCAGTCGGGCTTCATTCGCTCCGGCACGGCGCGGCTACGTACGCGCTGGCCGCTGGCGTGGACGTCAAGCTGGTGCAGGACCGGCTGGGCCACTCAACATCCGCGCTGACCCGTGACGTTTATACCTCGGTGCTGCCGGATGTCGCCCGCGCTGCCGCCGAGGCCGCTGCTGCGATTATCCCGAGGAGGCGCGCGACATGAGCCTCAGGGAGTCCCTGCGGAGTCCGCACGGACAGCGCCAGGCCATCCTTGGCCGGCAGAGCCGACATGAGCCAGCTGACGGCCCGGCCTGTGACGTGCGGGAATGGCACAGAACGGCAAGTACGGACGATGCCGACATAGCATGCCGCTGCCTTGTAAACGGCAGGGCACCAGTTCGATCCTGGTCACCGGCTCCCAGGTCAGGGCCGTTTCGGCGCGCCTGTCCGCCGCGGTGTGTGCGATGAGTGCGATTTGTGCGCCGAGCCTGCCGCCGTGGTCAGGTGCTGGAGCGGTCACGTCGGGTAACTGCCGGGCTGCGATCAGCCGACGACGGTGGCTGAGGTCGTGGCGGCCCGCCAGCCCCGGCCTGCGAGGAGCCGCCCCGCTGCTACTGGTCCTGCCCGGCACGACTTCGAATGGATCGTTACGGCAACCGCCGAGCTGCTCGAGCGCGGTGCGACCGAGCACCGTGCTGTCGATGTCATCAAGGTGCCCGGCGGCCACCCTGGATTCGAGACGGTGGACGGCACCGATAAGGCACGAGACGCGGCCCGGCGCTCGATCGCCTGGTGGGCCTAGGTCCTGCGCTGACTCAGCGTCCCGGTCCGTCATCGGCGATATCGCCCACCGGAAACGCGCCCGCAACGGCATGAGCGTGCATGATGGCGGCGTGTCCGATGACAGTTCCGAGAGCGCCGACGTTGCGGCTTGGCTCGAGGCGCGCGGCTTCCGCCTGAGCATCAGCGACGTGGATTACTCCAGTGAGGTCTGTTCGAGCTCCTGGGGGCGCAAGGCTCCCTCACAGGACCACCACACCTGGGTCGATCTCTTGGCGCTTGACGGTCGGCTCATCCAGCGCGGTTACGGGAGCGGGGAATCAGCGACCGATGCAATGATCCGGGCCCGCGACAGGTACCGCCAGGAGCAGGGCGACTAGTTACCGCCCATCGGCAGGTCAATGCGCTCAGTCCGCGGGAGATGCGGTTGTTCATTCGTACAGCACCGGCTTCGCGGATCTTGCGGATTGTTTCGCTCAACTGGAGCAGGCCCGGCGCGGTTGGGACGACACAAGATTATGGCGGTCCCTCGAAGGAGACCTCGGTATTGAGGCGAGGCACGAGTTGGCCACGTTCAACTTCCTGCGAGCTGCGGGCTTACGGTCCCGGCTGGGGCAACGATGGGTGGACGGCGAGCGCGAGCCTGACGGTCGATCCGGGCGAGCAATTGTCCCAGATAGCGGCTGACCTTAGCTGCCTCGCTAGCCGCTAGAACGTCAGTAATTCCGCAAGATCGCTACCAGCCACTGCGCGCCGTCGGCGGCATGAGCGCGCGTTACTACCATGGTACGGAATACTCGGGTATGATGAACCTATGAAGGTCGACAAGCTGAGCGTCTCATTCGAGCCCGACCTCGGCGACGCCGTCAGGTCAGCTGCCGCCCAGGCAGGCAAGCCAGTTTCCTCATGGCTCGCCGAGGCCGCAGCCAGCAAGCTGCGTGCCGAGGCGCTGGCGGAATTTCTGTCTGGCTGGGAAGCCGAGCACGGCATGCTTACCGCCGGGGAAATCGCCCGCGCAGAACGGGAGCTCGGCCTGGCGTCGGATAACCCTGCCGCGTGAGCGCGCTCATTCTTGACGCTGGGGCGCTTGTTGCGGTGGACCGCGACGACCGCGCCATGCTTGCCAGGCTCCGGGCATCCCAGTTGCACGGAATGGAGCTACGAACCAACGCCATGGTCGTCGCGCAGGTATGGCGTGATAGGCGCGGCCGACAGGTAAACCTGGCCCGGCTACTGCAGGCCACCGACGTGCGAGCGGTCGGCCAGCGCGACGGCCGCGAAGCCGGCGTCTTGCAGCAGACAGCAGGCAGCTCAGACGCGATCGACGCGACCGTAGTACTCCTCGCTTCGCCCGGCGACCGCATCCTCACCAGCGATCCCGGCGACATAGCCCGCCTTGCTGAGGCAGCAGACAACCGAGCCGTCGTCGTTCCGTGCTAGGGCGCCGAGCGTGACCATCACGTCGCGCGCGAACCGCCGTTATCTCTAGCCGGCCGTCGGCTCCTCGCTGACCACCAGCCAGGGCGCACCCAACAGATCGATCTGTGCGCTGGCATCGTCCGGATCTGCATG
>JAJYUU010000025.1:0-29861 GCA_021792405.1 Actinomycetes bacterium | reverse complement strand
TGACCGCGGAGTCGTGCGCGAAGCGCAGCGCCTCGCGGCCATGATGCCGTGTCACGGCCACCTGGCGCTCCTGCCCGGCCACGACGACGACGAGCTTGTCGCGCTCAAAACCGCCTGCGGGGACGCGCACCTCAGGGGCCGGTGCGAAGACCGGGGCTCGGCCGTCCAATCGCGCCGCGTCCAGGCCCGGTCGCGCAGCTCAGCTCGCGTGATGGTCTCTTCGAGCGCAGGCAAGAAGCAGTCAGGTTCGGCGAAACACGTCTGTACGCCGATCAGCTGACCGTCACAGGTCAGCGGTCGGCCATAGGACAGGACAATTTGGATCTGACAGTTTGCGGTTAGCGCCGGGCTAGCAGCCGTCTGCCGTCGGCGCCCGGCTGGTGGGCCAGGCCGTAGTGCGTGCAGGCCGCTCCTTCGTCACCGGCTGGCAGCCTCGAACATGCTGATCTCATTCCCTCCTGCATGCGCCCGCGCATGTGTCCTGTGCGGCCGGATGCTGCGCGCGAAGTCGGTCAGTGCACGGGCATCGTGTCCCGCCTGATGGCCGGGCCGCGCTGGCAGTGCGTGGCATGGCTGAGTGACGGCCAGTCGCGCGCGGCCGCGATCGGGCACGCAGGGCTTGCCTGCCGGCTTGGCGTCAGCCAGCTGACCGTCAGCAGCGCCGCCAGGCTGATCGCGATGAGCGGAAGGAGTGCTGCACGGCGCAGGAACCGCTGCCGACGGCCCGGCACCTGCTCGGTCGAGGGCATTGCCTCATGCCGGGTCAGCATGGTGAAGAACGCGAACCGCATCCCGAGGCCGGGATCCTCCGCTGCTAGCCCGTGCCCGATCTGGTCCAAGGCGCGCTCCCAGCCGCGAGGCAAGCTCGTCATGGCTCTCCTGCGCGGCCAGCGCACTTGCCGCATGCCGTTGCCACTGCGCCGATGATGCTCGTCCTTGGTGTGCTGCCGGCCCGAACGCTGTCTGTCGGCGCGCATGGTCACTGCCCGCCCGGATTGCCGCGATGGCGTGTCGCTGGGCCCACCGAGCCTGGGCTGGCGCTGTGCTCACGGGCTGGGAGCGCAGACGACCGCCCCATGGCCTGGCGTTCCTCCTGGGTGGTTCCGCCCCAGATGCCGGCCTGCCCGGTGGCCAGGGCGTAGGACAGGCACGTGGTGCGTACCGCGCACCGGAAGCAGACGGCCTTGGCGGCCAGGACCTGCGCCAGGGCCGGCCCGGCCGCGGTGACGGGGAAGAACAGCTCGGGATCTTCACCTCGGCAGGCACCCCGCGGCATCCAGCCAGGGGAGCCGACGGCGAACTCTGATGTCGTCATGACAACTCTTTCGGGAAGCTTGGGGGGCGCGAGAACGGGAGCCGCGGCAGGCGGCGCCGCCGTGTTCGAGGTCATCACCGGAGGGTTGGCGTGCTGGCCGGGAACCCGACGGGCCACAGTAATAGACACCATTCGCGGGGCGCATGGGCGTCGTACCGCCGGTAAGTCCGAGCACTGGTGCGAGGTGGTAGCCGGGCAGGAGCGTCGGGCTGCGAGCCGTTCAGTCCGCGGGCGCGGGCTCGTTGGCGTGCGCGTCGAGGCCGACGGAGATGGCAGGCACGCCGGCGTCGGACGCGCTTGCGGGAACCTCGGTGGTCGGCTGGTCAGCGAGCGCATCGGACTGACCGGCGGCATAAGCGGGCGCACGCTCGTTCCTAAGGTCGCTGAGTCTGTTCCGGCGAACGTCGGCCGGCTGGGGCGGGGCGTCCGGTGCGCCTGTGCCGTTGCCCATCTGGCTGGCGGTGGAGGCGCGTGCGGTGTCGCGCTGGCCAGTCAGGTCGTCGCGTTTCCGGCTGGCCGCAGCGGTTTCGCGGCGGGACTGCCGGAGGCCGCGGCGGGCGGCGCTGCCGCGGCGGGAGGTGCGGCGCGCGCCGGCGAGCAGGAGGCTCAGCCCAAGCAGGCCGGCCGCTCCGACCACGATGCCGGCCAGGAACAGCGCGCTGTCCGAGCCGGTCAGGTGGTAGCCGAGCACCGAGAAATGGCTCACCGCATGCGCGCTGCCGCCGTTGCCAAGGACGCCGGCCACCCCTACGACCAGGGCAGCGACCAGGATGACGAGCCCGATAATGATGATCATGATAGCTCCGAAGTTACTCGTAATGGCGAGGACTCGCTGGCGCCGCCGGGGGGAGCCCGAAAGCCGGAGCGCCCCCCTGGCGGCTGTCAGCGGTGCGCGAACGAGCCGCGGCGGCTGGACGATCGGCCGCTGATCAGGTGGTAGGCCAGCAGCAGGATGGCCGCCCCGGCGATGGCGGTCAGCCAGGTGGACAGATTGAAGAATCCGTGGATGGTGTGGATGTGGAACAGCTTGGTGGCGATCCAGCCGCCGAGCAGTGCACCGACGATGCCGATGACGCAGGTGAGGATGAGGCCCTGCCGTCGGCGGCCGGGGATCAGCATATTCGCGATCAGGCCCGCGACTAGGCCTAAGACGATCCAGGCGATGATGCTCATAACTGACTCCTTAGCCAGCTGGTCAGATGAAGGTAGGCCGAAAGTCAGTCACGCGAGCGGGTCGCGGTGAGCAGGAACTCGCCCGCGATCTCTCGTAGCCGGCCGGCCGGCCTGAGCGTCGTGCCCAGCACAGTCCGGGGGCGCAGACAGAAAAACTCCGGGCCGCCAGTGCACGTCCGCCAATTTCGCGGATGCGGCTACCGAGGTCCGGAGCAACACCTCAACATTACACGCCTCTTGCCGCTCGCGTAAAGAGCGCGCGTTGAGTCATCAAATATGCGCGCGCAGGTGGGGTCGCTGACTCATCGAGAGTTGCGCGCGCAGGCCGCGCCTGCCGGGCTGAGTGCCTGATTTCCGGTGGGCCCCGATGATGGGACTTACGAAGAGCTAGCGGCAGGCAGTGGCCAAGGCGATTGCTGTTCGGTACAAGCGGGCGGGCTGGGCTGAGAAGGGCCGGATCCTGGACGAGCTGTGCGCACGACGGGCCGGCACCGCAGCCATGCGCGCCGGTCGCCGCCGAGGACAAGTGAGCAACGCCGTGACGAGTGCGGGCTGTTCACCGCGTCCCTCCCAGCCAGATGGCGCGCATTTCGCGATGAGTCAATGACCCCGGCTAGGCGCGCTTCTTGACACGAGTCACCTGGGCGCGACCCACGGCCAATAGCCCGGCTGTCTCGCCGCGATCAGCCATGCGCGGCTCGCTTTCAGCTGGTCGCGCAATCACTGCGGACACAGAGCCATCCTGAGCCGTATGACCTTGCTCAGTAGTAGTGCCTCCGGCCGCCGACCGAATGGCCGGCCATTCCGAGCAATGCCAGGATCGCGCCGGCGATCACGACAATGATGCCGATCGTCCAGATAATGGCGGCCCCGGTGACGAAGCCGATGATGAGCAGTATCACGCCGAGAATAATCATCTGGTGCTCCTGGCTGTTCGGTGCCGTCGTCCTGGACGGCGGCACGGGGGATGTTCTTGCTGCTGGTCAGGCGGCGTCGCCTGCGGCGAGAAGCCCGCAATGTGTCTGTGATGCCATGGCCGGCAGCGCGGGGCTCCTGGCCTCCGGTGTGAGCACCACGGGGATGCGTCCGGCGCTGACGGCTGCCTCGTCGACACGGGCATGGATTGCGAAGACATCGATCAGGCGGGTGATGGCGAGCATCCGCAGTACCTGCTGCTGCGGCGCGGCCAGCAGCAGGTCACACCCGGCGCGCCGGGCGTGCCGCCGCGCGTGTACCAGCGCTGCCAGGCCGCTGGAGTCGATGAAGTCCAGGCCTTCCAGGTCGACGATGACAGTGCGTCCGCTGGTCGCTACCACGGCCAGGGCCGCTGCGACCTTCGCTGCTTCTGCTACGTCAAGCTCCCCGCGCAGCACCACGACAACCTGGTCGTCGCCTGCGCGGGTACTCAGTTCTGTGCTGACCATCTCCGGGGTCGCCTTTCCGCATCAGCAGCAAAGGCAGGGTCTGGACCCGTCGCGGCTCGTGTCGCCAGTGGTTGCCTTGAACTGTACGCCGGATGGCCGCAGATGTCTCTTCGCCTCCTCCTGCCTGCGCCCGCCGGCCGGCCAGCACTCCCCAGCCGCGTCACGGGCAAACCGCAGGATGACTTCATCGCTTCCCGGACGCGACAACCACCGGGCCGGGGCGGTGCGCCCGACCCCTGGCCGCGTGACGGTCTCAGGCGGGTCGGCCTACTCGCGGCCCGCTCGCGGCCCGGTACGGTCGCCCGGTTACTCCCCGTCGCCCGGTAATCCTCGGCCACCTCGGATGTCCGGTTGTCTGTCATACGCGGACGCGGGCGCAAGGAGCCATGTAATATCGGCAACATTGCTCTGGACCCTGGCAGCCGCACCGCGCGTGACGCGCGCCGTTGCGGCGCAGTGCCGGAGCATTTCGCTTCTGGGCCTGCACGGACGTGTCGAGTTGCGCATGCCGCCCGAAGGAGTCAACGGTGCCTTTCCACTCTGCCGACCGGTCATCGTCTCAGCCTGAGGCGGTAGCATGCCCCGCGCTCGAAGATGAACTGGCAGCCACGATGCCAGTGTTGCCGGGCGCTTTCCGGGCCGGGAACGGCAACGGCCTTCACCGCGATGACGGCAGCACGCGGCTCCCGGTCACCGTTGACATGACAGGAAACGCGCCGGCCATCAATGGCACTTACATTTACGGCTACGACTCCGCCGGGGACCCCCACTCTCACGGACGCCCCCGACTCTTGCTCCTCCGACCGCTACCGGCCGCGCTGATGGCGGGCCCGGCTGCAAGCGGACCTGCCTGCCGCGACGAGCCCTCTCGGCTCTTCGTACCGCGTCGGGGGCGCGAAGAGCCGAGAGGTGCGCCAACCGCCGGAGGCGCGCGAAGCGCGGAGGGGCTTCTTCGCGCGCCTCCGGGCCGGGTCAGGCAGGCCTGGCCCGGCGATCGGTGGCGCTGATAACATCTGCGACTCGCCGGCGGGGGAGTTCTCGATGGCCGGGCGGGTGACTGCCGCGCGGCATCCTGAACGTGCGGTCAGGGGCGACCGGAAGGCGCTGCGGAGACTATCCCGGTGGCTCGATCATCATCCGGCTGGTTCAAGGCAGCGGACCGGGGGGGCACGCTGCAGCTGGCGAGCCGACGCGGGCGTTGCGGTAACTGTGAACGTGTCCTAGCCTCATAAGAGGCTGAAGCACCAGTGCGCCCGGCGTTGTGCGCACGTATCGACGGCCTTTCCTTGCCCTGGACCTCGGCGTCCCTGTCTAGCGTTCACCTGAGCCGAGGCGTCCCATGGCAAAGCGTCAATGAGCGAATTCGCCACCGCAGAGGACCTGTGGCCTCTGCCAGACCTGGCAGCCGGAGGCCACCAGGACCTGCCGGCGCTGGGGGACAGTGAACTGCTGGCCCTTGCGGGTTCGCTGCCCCGGTCCAGCCAACGGCGCGCGGCGGCGCTCGACTTGCTGGTGGTCCGTCACCGCAACGTGGTGCGGTCGTGCATGCAGAGGTACTCGCAGCTCCGAGCCGGTCGAGGACCTGATGCGGGTGGGGTATGTCGGCCTGCTGAAGGCAATCAACAACTTCGGCTCTGCGGTTGGCTTCAGCCTGGCTACTTACGCCGTGCCTTGCGTCACCGGCGAGCTTAATCGGCGTTTCCGCGATGCCCGCGGGCGGAGCTGGCGCTGCAGCCGCTTTGGCTGGATGAGCCGCTGCGCGGTCGGCAGCGCGCCCGTGCAGGGCGGGCCGCGCAGCGGCCGCGAACGGGCCTTCAGCGCCGGAGTCTGATGATCTCCGGGCCAGAGTCAGCTGCCGACGGTCGGCCGTGCGGGCATGCCCCCCTGACATACCGCGAACTACAAGCGAGGACTGCATGACAACAACGACGGACGCCACGCCGGCACCAGCCGGCGATCTGACCTCAGCTGCTGTGACCAGGCCGGAGATCATGCCGGAGCCGCGCTCCGCCTTTGAGCGCGTCCTAGTGGCCGTGTTCGTGGCCGTCCCGTTCCTGGCCCTGATTGCCGCGGTGCCGCTGGCGTGGGGCCGGGGCCTCGGCTGGCATGACGCTGTCCTGGCGATTGCCTTTTACTACATCTCCGGGCTCGGGATCAGCGTAGGGCTGCACCGCTACTTCACTCACGGGTCATTCAAGGCGGTACGCGGGTTCAAGATCGCGCTGGCGGTCGCCGGGAGCCTGGCCATCGAGGGGCCGGTGATCACCTGGGTCGCCGATCACCGCAGGCACCACAAGTACAGCGACAAGGACGGCGACCCCCACTCGCCATGGCGCTTCGGAAGCGACTGGAAGGCGCTGAGCAAGGGCCTGGCCTTCGCGCATGTTGGCTGGCTATTCGACGGTGACGTTACCTCGCAGGAGAAGTTCTGCCCCGACTGGCTTGCCGACTCTGACGTCTCGAGGATCTCCCGGTGGTTCCCCGGACTGGTCATCGTCTCCCTCCTCGCGCCCGCACTCATCGGCGGACTGTGGTCGATGTCGTGGCAGGGCGCAGTGACTGCGTTCTTCTGGGCGACCCTGGTGCGGATCGCGTTCCTGCATCACATAACCTGGTCGATCAACTCGATCTGCCACACCTTCGGCAAGGAAGAGTTCGAGGTGCGGGACAAGTCCAGGAACGTCTCGTGGCTGGCGATCCTCTCCTTCGGCGAGTCCTGGCACAACCTGCACCACGCCGACCCGACCTGCGCCCGTCATGGCGTGCTCAAAGGCCAGATCGACATCGCCGCGCGGACGATCTGGCTGGCCGAGAGGCTGGGCTGGGTAAGTGACGTCAGATGGCCCGATGCGGCCAGGCTGACGGCCAAAGAGGTCGACGAGACCAGGAAGTTCGGCTCCATGACCAGACGGACGGCTGCCAAGCCGGCCGGCTGACTTTCGCGCATCGGTGCGGGCCCCGCAGGATTTGCGACCAGGGCCGCACGAGCATCCGCAGCTGGTCCGCCAGCCGATGCGCGTGCCTGACCGGATGACCCGGAAACAGTGAGCGACGAGGACGGTGAGGAGCGTCACGCGGCCTGACGGCAGCGAGACGTTCCCGTCGCGCAAACAGGTCTGTGGAGCGCCCTGAACCGCTTGACGAAAATAGGAGCGTCCTCTGTGAGTTACCGACATAAACCGTAGACGCGGGGTTCGCCGTCGTATAGCCTGAGATTGCTCCGGACCACGGCAGCTGCGCCGCCTATTCGCGGAACGGCCAAGGGCCCGGGTTTTTTTATGTCCGGAATGGCCGGTGAGGCATAAGAGGGTGCAGAACCGGCGGGCCTTGTTATCAGAATCCGGATTGAGGCTGAACATTATGAGCATCATCACATGACCATTCTTAGCGTGGCCGAAGGCAGGCTGGCGGGCGTTGCCGGCACCGGCACGTGCATACCGTGCTACGGGGCGGGACGATGAGCGGGCCGGCCGGGGCGGGCCAGCCAATGGGCGGGCGGGTGATGAGCACCGGCACGTGCATCGCGTTGATCGCCCTGGGAGCCATCCTGCGTGACGACGACGCAGACGCACGGCATCAACGTGCATTCGGTAGGTCTCATCGTGCTGCTCGCCGGCGTGCTGGGGCTGCTGCTGTCGCTGCTGGTGTGGAGCCCGCTGAACCCGAACCGGCGGCGCGCGGCCCGCACCGCCAGTTACGACGACGGCAGGCCCCGCCCACAGGTCGTCGAAGAACGCCGCACCTATCGCGACGAGGCGCCGCACGACATCCAGGACGGCACCCTGTACCGGGACGATCCGCCGCGGTAGCGATCGCGGATCGAACCGGGCCACAGTCGTGCCGGCGGCGGCTGACGGTAAGCGGACACGCATCAGCCCCTCGCACCGGCTGGTCAGTTCCGCGCCGGCGGTCGCGCCGGTGAGCGCCAGATGGGATCAGCCGCTGCCGGATCGGTCTCGAATACAGAGGCGATCGCCCGACTGCCAGACGGGAGTGCCGCAAAGTGCGCTAAGACCGTGCCCGGCCTGCTCGCGGTTGCGTCGCGGACGAGACCGGCCAGACATCTCAACCCGACCAGCCCAAGGAGCTAACGAGATGGCCTCCCAAACCTACGCGACCCGCCGCAGTCACCTTATGCAGGAAGGCAAGCCAGAACATGAGCGGTTGCTTACCCCGGCAGAGGTGGCGGCAATGTTCCGGGTTGACCCCAAGACGGTGACCCGCTGGGCCAGGGCCGGCAAGCTCTCGTCCATCAGGACACTGGGCGGCCACCGCCGGTACCGCGAAGCCGAAGTTCATGCGTTCCTCGGCGTCAACCGGGTGCCTCTGCGAGACGACCTCGCCGGGTAAGCAAGCATCTAGCAGCGCTGCTGCGGCCGAGGGAATCCCCCGGAAGCGTGGAGACCTGGATAAGATTGATCTTGGTGGTGCCTGGTTCTCCGTTAGGCCGCGGTCGCTGCATCATTTCGCTACCCGAGCGCAGGCCCGGGGTGGTGATTTGCGCTGGCGGTAAGGAGGTTGCCGTCGGCTGCTATGCCGACGGCTGCCAGCATGGCGTCCGCTGAGCCGGCGCCAGGACCGGATGCTACGGCGCGTAGGGCCTGCGCCGCGGCTGCCGGGGAAGCTAGTGGCGGGACCACCAGCAGGACGAGGTCGTCACGGTCGGCCATGGTCAGGATGACCGTGTTCGCGTTCATGTACCTGAACCAGGCCACGTGCACCTTGCGCCCGCCGGCCGTGAGCTTGTGCGGAATATTGTCGAAGGCGCCGACCTGCAGTGCCACCCGGCTCACCCGGCCGGCCCGAGCGCTCAGCTCGGCGATGAGCCCGGGCAGTTCAGCGGTCGCGTCCCTGGAGCGAGGCCACCATCCGCCGCCCAGGCCAGCGTGCGGCGCCGTCGCGGGGACCAGGCTGAGCCGTGCCCCGTCCGGGGAGGCCTCATCAGCTGTGTTGGCGAGTGTGGGCGCCTGCGGGCCTGGCGGCGCGCCGTCGTCATCGAGGCGGGACAGCGCAAGCTGGTCCGCGCGGTACTCATTGGTTAATGTCGTGCTCACTGCTGCCGCCTTCATAGTGGGAGGATGCCGCACGGGCGATCCCGGCGGCGGTCGCCGTTCCCGGTGCCGTCCGCAGCCGCGGCGGTGCCCGGGTCTGCCGGCCCGTCAGGCGCCGCTCGTCGGCGGTGCCAGTTGCGCCTATTTCTTCGGGCATGAGGCATGGCCGGCCTGGCTTCTGCGAGGTTCCGGGAGACTGCTCGTGATTGCTGGCGTGCTGCTGGCCGGGTGCTGACTCCTGGGGTTTGGGCCCCGCGCCGTCGCCGGCCAGTAGGGCCAGGACGTCGCCGATGGCGGGTTCCTGGCTGGCGGGTTCGGGCAGCGGGAGGTGGGCCTGGATCTGGTAGCGGTTGCGGCGGCCGTGCTTGTGCTTGACGAGGCCTATCAGTACATTCTAGAAATAGATTGCTAGTTTCAGCGTTCATGCGTAGACTGGGCTCAGACCCGGACAGTCAGCAGCCGACGGCCGCAGATGAGGCCGGGTCACTCAGCGAGATGCCCGGCCGCAATTCATCGGCCCGCTCTCGCTGGTGAAGGAAGCACCGCCATGACCAGCCAGCCTGCCTCTCCAAGGGCGACCACCGCGCTGCCTCCGCAGTCTGCCAACGGCACATCCCCCCAGCTGCCACCCGCTGCCCCGGCGCGTAAGTCCGGGCGGACGCGCACCCGGATCAGCGGCATGCGGACCAGCCTCATCGCCGGCTTCGCCGTCCTGATCGTGGTGATGATCTTCATCATCCAGAACGCGCATGCCGTGAACATCAGCTTCCTGGGTGCGCACCTGCGCCTGTCGCTGGCCGTAGCGCTGTTCCTTGCCGCCATCGCCGGCGCGCTGATCATGGCCGCCGCGGGCACCGCCAGGATCACCCAGCTGCGCCGGGTCATGCGCCGCGACCGGCGCACGCCGCAGGCCAGCTGAACCCGGCCACGACAAGGCCCGGCAACCACCTGGGAGACACGCACGGCACCGGCAGAGCCTGCCCCCGATCCGCGCCGCCCGCTACCAACTCATCCACAACACCACGCACGTCACCGACTAAGGAGCCCGTCATGGGCATCATCGCCTGGATCATCCTCGGACTAGCCGCAGGCCTAATAGCCAACATGCTGATCCCCGGCAAAAGACAGCAAGGCCTCATCCTCACCTGCCTGATCGGCATCGCCGGAGCCCTTGGCGGCGGCTGGGCCGCCACCAAGATCTTCCACATCCACACCCTGCACGGCTTCTTCAACGCCTCTACCTGGCTCACCGCCATCGCCGGCGCAGCCGTCCTCCTGCTCGCCTACCACCTGGCCACTCGCCGATCCAGCGGATCCAGAACCCGCCGCCGGTACGCCCACCGCTGACCCAACAGGCCCCCGCCTGGCCGGCACCGGCCAGGCGGGCAGGCACGACCACACGCTACGAGCACCAGGTAGCTGCATCTCTGAAATCACCGTCGGCGCATCCGACGGTTCGCCGGCCTCAGCAAGCCGGCCCGCACCCGGAGGGAAGTAACGCCATGACCCAGCCAATGGCACCGCACCGCACAACCAGCACTCTGCCGCATCCCCCAACCAACTGTTCCGCCCGGCCCCCGTCGGCCGCACCGCAGCTGGCTGGGCGCGCACCACTGCAGACTCGGCTCACCGGGATGCGCACGACGCTGATCACTGTCGCCGCTGCACTCACCGTGGCGGTGATCTTCATCATCCAGAATGTGCACGCCGCGAACATCAGCTTCCTCGGAGTTCACCTCGTCCTGCCGCTGGCCGGAGCCCTGCTCCTGGCCGCTATCGTCGGCTCGCTGCTGACGGTCGCCGCAGGGCCCGCACGGATCACCCGGCTGCGGCAGGTCATGCGCCGCGGCTTGCGCAAAGCCCGTACCGGCTAAGCAGCCCGATGACCGCTGCCTCCCCGCTGCAAGGGCAAAGCGCCGGCCGGGCCTGGACGCAACGGCGCATGCTTGCGACGTCATCCCAGGCACCACAGCACTTACCCGCACACGTGACTGACTAAGGAGCCGGTTATGGGAATCATCGCCTGGATCGTTCTCGGTCTGGCCGCAGGCCTGCTCGCCAGGATCCTGATCGCCGGCAAGAGACAGCAGGGCCTCATCATCACCTGCCTGACCGCCATCGACGGGGCAGCCGTCCTGCTGCTCGCCTGGCACCTGGTCACCGGCCAGTCCGGCCGATCCCTGCGTACCGACGGGCTGGCGCACCAATGAATAGGATCATCGCACCCGGCCAGCCCGGTGACCAGCGCCGCCAGCCGCCGCCAGCCGCGCGGCCGGTGATGCGCGCCGGAACTGGCATCTTCCTGCTTACTGCCGGCGCCATCCTGCTGTTTGCCCTCAGATCAGGCTCCCCGCACTGGCTCAACCTGCAGATCGTCGGCGTGATCCTCATGCTCGCCGGCGGGCTCGGCCTGCTGCTGCCCCGGGTCGCGCATTCCCGCCGCGACGGCGACTGGCTGCGACGCTGGGTCCGCCCCGGCCAGGCCGAAGATCTCGGCGTCCCGGTCATCACAGCGAACCAGGGCGGCGCCGGGCTGCCGGCGCAGGCCCCCGATGACGGCGCCCCGACGCTAGCCGACGACCTCCTCAGCTACGCGCCGCACCACTGAGGCGATTACCCAGATACACGGGGTCACGCGACCAGCTCTCGCCAGAAACGGCTGGCGCTGGCCAGAGCGCGTTCCTTGCCTCTCTAGGCCCGGAACGACCGGGCACGTCGGGCGGGCCAGTTTAATGGCGGGCCATCGATACAGGCCGAAGTCGCAGGCCCCGGCCTACCGCGGGGCCTGCGGCCGGCTGACGGAACGGCGTCCCGAGATGCCCACAGGGGGGCGGCCGCCCGGTGTCCTCACTGTGTCAGCGGCTCGCGGGGCTGCTGCCAGTTGCGGTGACCCTGTGACCGTGATGCTGGCCTGGGTCGCGGCCGGGCTAACTGGTACTCCGCCCCCGCCGACGTTCCGCTGTCCGGTGTCCGCGCGGCCGGTGGATGACGCGAAGTCGGGGGCGCAGGGCAGGCGCGTCGAGCCCCACGCACCCGGCCGACGTGACCCTCTCCTGTTCGAGTTCCTGTCCTTCGCCGCCGGGCTGCTGCCAGTCGGACTTCACTCGCTCCGCCACGGCGCAGAGGCATACGCGCTGGCCGCCGGCGTGGACGGTTAAGCCATCTTGGGTCGGCAGAGTCGGCACGAGCCCGCACCGACGGTCAAGGGTGGCCGGGCTCAAGGCCCCAGCTGATGACCTGCACGGGCCGGATGCGGATGATCGCCCCGGGCGGCTCGCCGTCAGGGCCGGCCATCTCGCTCAGAGCCTGTGCCTGGCCGCGCACCATGACCGCCCGGGGCCGCCATGGCGGGAGCACGTCATCGATGACCAGCGCCACGTTATGGTTGGCGACCGCGTTGCGGAATTTCCTGGTCCGGCCTAGATCGCGGCCGGTCACGTCGATCGTGTCCAGGGCCGGGTTGTAGGTCCAGCCGAGCGGGACCACGTGCGGGATGCCGTCCGCGCCAACGGTCGCCAGTCGCCCCAGGCGCCGCTCGGACAGGTAGGCCAGCTCTGGCGGTGAGAACCCGCTCATGGTGCTTCCTCCTCGCTGAAATGGGCGGGAACTGGCGCAGCGCGGCGGCCAGCGCCTGAAGCCGTCACAACATTCCGTTCTCTAGACGGTTGTTCTCTAGGGAACATTATCTAGGGGATCTTTCTCTTGTCAACTTTGGGCTACGCTAGGGAGCGTGACGCAGAACGCGAGCGAGCGGCCGGCTGGCCTGGCCGCCTGGGCCGAGCTGAGCGGGCTCGTCGATCAGGTGCGGGTCTTGCTCAACCGGGACCTGCAGGCCACCACGGGACTTACGCTCGCGGAGAATCTGGTGCTTTGCCAGGTCGCTATGGCGCCCGGAGGACGCTTGCGGATGGCGGACATCGCCGCCAACCTGACCATCGCCAAGAGCGCGGTCACCAAGACCGTCGACCGGCTTGAAGAACGCGGCCTCTTGCGCCGCGAACGCGACCTCGCCGACCGCCGCACCGTGTACGCGGCGCTCACGCCAGCAGGCGAGAAGGTGTTCGGCGTTGCGCAGCCGGCCTACCTGGACGCAGTCGAGCGCCACTTCGCCGCCCACCTCGGCGACGCCGCCATCCGCCGGCTCTACCAGCTTTCCAACCGCATCCGTACCAGCGGCCGTTCTGGTCCGCAGGGAACCGCCACTGGCTGACCGAAGGCCGCGGCCGCCTCCGGGGTTCCTAGTGCGGGTGTTCAGGAAGACCGGGCAGCCGGGCAGTGGGTCAAGCGCACCAGCCGACGAGCCGCAGCCCCGTGATGATCTCGGGCTTGATGGCGATGACGTAGTCCATCTGGTCATCCACCCACGGCTCCAGAAGCTGCTCGTACCGGCTGATCTCAGCAGGATCGTTGACCAGGCGGGCCATCCCGGTCGCGATCACGCTCCACCCGGTGTGCCGCACCGGGTCGATCGCATCGGCCTCGTAGCAGACCACTGCGCCGTCTCCGGCGGCGGCCCGCGCCACGATCGCTGCCCCCAGATGCGACCGGATAACGATGGTCTGGTCGTCAATCTGGTGATTGACCGGGCGGATCGCAGGCAGTGCATGCTGGGTGAATACGATCCGGCCGAGCGACACGCCGCTCAGCAACTGCCAGCACTCGGACTCGACCAGCTCCACGGTCTGCCGCCGCATGACCCTAGCTCTGATCTGCTCCTCTGTTGCCACGAACCCCTCTGTCGATCTACGTATGAGCCATGGGCCACGCGGCCTCGGCACGCGAACGCTCGACTAATACCTACCGCGAGCCTCAGGGGCCAGGGACCAAGGTCCCGAACCGCTCGATGTTGACGGGATCGCGCGGCATGATCTTGTCGCCAGGCAGGAAACCACTCCTCCACATCGGCTCCACACTCTCGGCAGCCGGTCTGCATGGCCGTGCGGTCTGCTAGTGCACGAAGGCGGCGGCAGGCAAACTTTCTGGGGCGATGGCGCCGCGAGGGGGGTAGGTGTCTGGACGGTGCCCGCACGGTAAGCGATTCCGTCACCGATGGCCGGGGGGCAACTCGGTGATGGTCGGGGGTAACGCTGAGGCGGGTGCCGCCAGCACATCCACAGCAGCGATTGAGCGCAGAGGGTCAGCGACGGCCGGTACAAGGGCGAGGAGGCACTTGGCTTAAGAGCCCGTCGCGTCCAGCTAAGCGGCCGAATCGCTAACCAGCGCCGGTGAGTGCCGAATCGACCTCCGCTTCGGTTCGGCGGGTCAGGATTTGCGCTACGGTCTGCTCGGCGGTCAGCGCGGAAGTATCCAGCCATAGCCCGATGCGGGGCGTCTCGGCGAGGAACCGGTCGAGGTCCTCGGGCGAGAATCCGCCCGGCCGGTAAGCCACTTTCCCGGTAGCGGCATGTCGCTCCTGCTCGCGTTGCCGCACTACTGCCAGCGTCGGGCGAAGGACGACGAGATGCCGTGGCCGCGCGGACACCGACCGCAGCCAGCGGCTCACGTCGGCACCGAAGATGTTGTCCTGCACAACCGTGCAGAAGCCTGCCCCGTAGTATTCATCGGCGGCGTGGGCGGCCAGCCGGTAGCGCAGGTCAAGAAGCTGACGTGCCTCGGCGATGCGCTCGTCGCCGGCATGTACCCAGCCGCGAACGGCCCACCGGTAGAACTGCCCGCCGCGGACATGGACGCCGCGGGCGAACTGGCGGGCCAGCAGGTCCGCGATGGTCGACTTGCCTGCCGCTTGCACGCCAGTCACGAGCCACACGCCGTGTCCGGATCGGCTAGCCCGCATCGCGTGGACCAGAGGCCAGGCCGAACAGCGGCAGGCACGGCTCAAAGCCGGTGATCGTGACGGGGAGGGTCTGCCGTGATGCCCACGTCTGGCGGTCGAGCCGCAACCGCAGAGTCCGGACCGGCTGCCCCCGGCTGACTTGACGCTCCTCGCCATCGGCGGCATAGCCGAGCTTGCGCGAGACGCCGAGCGACGCCAGGTTGTCGTCGAAGGCGCCAGATGTCGCATATTCCGCTCCCAGCCCGGCAAACGCCAGATGGAGCACAGCGGCCCGCATCTCAGTCCCTATGCCCAGGCCCTGATGGTCCAGGCCGAGCCAGGACCCGGTGCTGACCTCGCGGAGCACGGCGAAGTCGCGGGCGGACATGCCCTGAGTTCCGACAACCGTGCCGTCACGAACCACGACCAGGTCGAGTGACCAGTTCTCTGGCTTCCAGGCCGCCCGCTGCGACCAGTGGTACCGAAGTACGCTGCGGGCTCGCTCTGGCGCGGGGACATCGGTCCATGCGACCGCGAACGGCTGCACTGCCGGATCGTGCACACCAGAAGCAGCGAGGCTGGCGAGCGCATCCAGGTCGCTGTCGGATGGCACTCGCAATTCCAGCCGCGGCGTCCGCAGCCGCAGCTGAGGCAGGGGCCACCATGGACTCATACGGGTCATTATCGGCTGACCGCCTGGCCGTCGGCACCCGATTTCGGCCGCGGGGGTCCAGCGGCCTCTGGCACGAGGTGAGCCCGGCTAATCTGTGACTGCCATGCGGGATGGCCGGAGCTTCCCGCGCACATCTCGGCGGGAGGCTGCGTGCAGTATCGGTTGTCCAGGGCGCTCGCGGGGCCGTTCCTCCGGCTGCTGGCCAGGCCCACGGTGATTGGCGCGGAGCACATCCCGGCTGCCGGGCCAGCCATCCTGGCATCGAACCACCTTTCCGTGATCGACTCGATCTACCTGCCGCTCATGCTGGAACGGCCAGTCAGCTTCGCGGCCAAGTCGGAGTACTTCAACGGCACCCGGTTGCGGGACCGAGCCGTTGGCGCGTACCTGCGATCGACTAATCAGCTCTCTACCGACCGCACCGGCGGCCGAGCCGCCCTGGCGATGCTCGATGCCGCCGTGCGCCATCTGAACTCCGGGGAGCTATTCGGCATCTACCCGGAGGGAACGAGGTCGCCCGACGGCCGGTTGTATCGTGGCCGGCCCGGCATCGGGTTCCTCGCACTGCAGTCTGGCGCGCCGGTGATACCGGTCGCGATGATCGGGACCGACCGCATCCTGCCGCCGGGACGCCAGGTGCCCAGGCCAGGCAAGATCGAGATCAGGATCGGCGAACCGCTCGAGTTCCCCGAACTCTGCGGTCAGCCCGCCGGGGCGAGGCAGCGGCGTGCGGTCACCGACCGGGTAATGCATGCCATCCAGCAGTTGTCCGGGCAGGAGTTCGTGCCGATGTATGCCGCGGCCCGCAAGGAGGAACTCGCGGCCGCCCGCGCGAACCATCACAAGGGAACGGCTGCGAGCTGACCGGCTTACGGGTGCTGACTGGCCGGCAGTGTTCGGCTAGTCGCGGGGCACTTCGGGTAACCGGGCCGGCGGGTAGCCCGGTGCAGACGGCCCGGCCGCGGGGTTCCACACGTAGATCGGGCGGCCGCCGGCATCCCCGCCGTCGCCAGGCGAAGTGCCGGGCTCGCTGCCGGCCGGCTCCCAGAGCGACCCGCTCGGCGACATCGGCGCTGCGCTGGCCGGTCGCGGAGTGCGGACAGGCAATCCGGCCCGGGGGCCTGCAGGGGCCGGGCCCATCTCCGGCTGGTGCGCGCTCATGCCGCCCGCCGACTGCGGTCGGCTGCCGCTGACCGGGATGTCGCTCCACGGCTGCCGCCCGTGCGCATCGGGCTCGGGGTACTGGCTGGGCTGGTACTGGCCGGGCTGGCGGCTGCTGCTGTTCAGCACCGAGCCCTCGATGACCGGTCCGGCGGCTGGCGCCGGATGCCACCTGGCAGCGTCCCGGCCGATGTCGCCCTGGCCGGCCCAGGCACCGCGGCCTGCTGGGGTACTGCCAGCAGGCGAGTTCCAGGTAGCCGGTGCCTGGTTGTCGGCTGGCTGCGGGAGCGGCCAGCCCAGCTGATGCGGGCCGGCCTGGCTGGCAGTCTGGTCGTCTGGCCGGAACAGCGACTGGGAAGACTCAGCCCGCACGTTCTTCCCGTCCGGCTGGTTCGGCCGACCGCCCGGCAGCGCGGCTGGCGGCGGCGTACCGCCGATCGCGTGCCGACCCGCGGTGGCCGTCCACGGCAACTCCGTGTCCGGAGCCGAAGCAGGCTCCCACGGAGGCGACCCAGAGACCACGGGGCGTCGACTTACGGCTCGCGTGGCCGGGCCGTGCGACAGCAATCCGCCGGACTCTGGCGTTGCGGTCGGTGTGCTGGCATGGCCTGCTGCAGTTCCGCCGGCCTGCCGCCCTGCCGCCGTGGCGAACAATCCGTCGGCAGTCCCGGCGCGGGATGTGCCTGCCCTGGGTGTGTAGCTCCGGTCGGCCGGGCCGCCCGGGCCGGGTTGATCCGGCTGGTAGAGCGGCGAGGTGAAGACCTCCAGCATCCGGTCTTCATCGGCGGCAGCGGCAGCGGCCTGGGGGTAACGAGATTGTCCCTGACGGTGCGTCCACTGAGGGGTCACCGCTGGCGGGCTGGTGGCGGGCCGCCGGCGCCGCGCGGCGACCGTGTACCCGCCGATCAGCAACAGCAGCACGGCCAGCAAACCTGCCGAGACCTCGCCGGCCTGGAGCAGTTGGGATCCGATGCCCGCGGTTGCGGAGGCTGCCGGGATGGCACGGGGTGCCACCAGCGGCTGGGCGCCGGCCCCTGCGCGAGCGCCCGGCGGTGTGGCCAGCGCTGCCGCGGCCGTTATCGCATTCTGGGCATTGACCGTGCCGTAACCAGAGCCGTCTGCCCGGCCCTCCGCCGGATGGTAGACGGTGCTGGAGGTGATGGCCTGGCGGACCTGACTGGCCGGCAGGCCCGGGTACTGGGTTCTGATCAGCGCGGCGATTCCGGCCACTATGGCGCTGGCTGCGCTTGTGGTGTTGACCGTCTGGTAGCCGCCCGTGCTGGCGGCGGCCACCACGCCCGCTCCCGCAGCCGTCACCGTGACGTAGCTGCGATGACTGGACCAGGGAGCCTTGATGAAGGCTGAGTCGAAGGCGCCTACCGCGACAACGCCCCGGTACGCCGCCGGGTAGTTGGGCGCGTCTGAGGAGGTTCCGTCATCACCGGCGGGCGCGACGAGGACTACGTCGTGCGCAAGCGCGTAGTTCACTGCAGATTGCTCCGCCCGGCTGCCGCCGGCTGCCGCCGGAGCGCCGCCAGTTCCGGAACTGCCCGGCTGGCTGGGATCGATGGGCAGGTCGATGACGCTGGCACCGTGCCCTACCGCGTACCGGATCCCGGCGGCGATCGCGTTCGGGATCGCCGCTGCAGTACTGGCGAGGCCGAGTTCGGGGTCGTCAGCCGGGAGCGTCACCGGGATCGACAGGATCCTCGCGGCGGGCGCCACGCCGAGGATGCCCGAGCCTTGGCCTCGCCCGGCAATGAGACTCGCGATCGGGGTGCCCTGCTCGCCGAAGTACTGGCCGGATGCAACCGGGGCCCCGGCCGGGGCTGGTGCCGCCGTGAAGGCTCCGGCCAGGTCGGCGTAACGGGCCTGGACGCCGTCGCTCAGCACGGCCACGGTCACGCCTGCGCCCCGCGACGTATCCCACGCAGCCGTGACGCCCAGGGCGCGAAGCCACCACTCTTGCCGCCGGATCTGGTCAGCATGCGCGACGGGCATGCCAGCGACGCCGATCGTGACGACCGCGGTCCCGGTGGCGATCAGTGCCAGGGCGGGGCGGGGGAACCTCAGTGGCACGCCGTACTTGCCTTCCGTTATGAGTACCGCACATTGTGCCACGTAATGACCATTTGAGTGCTATCCGAGCGCAGCGAGGATGCCGGTCGCAGGTGGGCGCGACGCGCCGCCTCTCAGGCGCCGTGCGCCGGGGAGATCTTGACGTGCGCGCCGGGTGGCAGGCCGAGTTGCTGCGCGGCATCTCCAGCGTTGATTGCGAGCGAGATAAGTCCGGCGCTGTCGGTGAAAGCGACGATCTCGCCGGGCGCCCCGGCCGCGAACGTATCTAGGTAGGGCACCGTGAACTGGCGCCGTCCACAGCGCACGATGACCGGCGAACCGATCCCGATGCCCAGCATTCCGGCGTCGGCGGCCGGAATCGACAACTGCACGTTCCCGAACCTGTCGACTGACATCACCTCGCCCTCCGCGGCTCCGTCGTGCAGCCTGCTCGTGGGGGCCGGCAGAGCGATCAGGCCATCGATGCCGATCTGCTCGCCTGCGTCGCGCAGGTCTAGTCCTGCGGCCAGGTGGGCGGCTACTGGCATGAAAATGTCGCGACCGTGGAAGGTGGCCGACACCGGGTGCAGCCAGAGGTCGCCATTGGTCAGTTGCACGGCCTCCTTGGCGCCGCCGAGTGCGGCTATCGCCCAGGACAGCAGGCCGTTGTCCGGGCCGACGAAGATGCTGTCCGCCGCCGCCACGGCAATCGCCCGGCGGCTCGTGCCGACACCCGGATCGACCACTGCGACATGTACCGCAGGAGGCAGGTATCCGACTGTCTGCGCGAGCACCGCCGCGCCCCGGCGCACGTCGCCTGGCTGTACAAGGTGCGTGATGTCGATGACCCGAACGGCCGGCACGATCCTCGCCGCCGCGCCGTGGCAAGCTGCCACGAACCCGTCTTCTAGGCCGTAGTCGGTAAGAAAGCTGATGTAGCTATAGACGGTCACGACTGGCCAGCGTACGTCGCGGGTGGCGTGGCGCATAGGGACGGGCCATCGCCTGGCCAAGCCCTGCAGCCTACTATGGGGCCGGGCGGGTTGCCGGGAGGCCGGATGGCTGCATTGTCCGAGCGCGATATGCGCATCCTGGCATTCGAGCGGAGCTGGTGGCGGCTCGCTGGCGCTAAAGAGCGGGAGATCCTGGAGGTGTTCAGCATGCCTGTCACCAGGTACTACCAGCTGCTGAACGAGCTGATCGACCGGCCAGAGGCGGCTGAGTTCGACCCGGTGCTGGTCACCAGGCTCCGGCGGCAGCGCGCTAGGCGCCACCGGATGCGCTCGGCCCGGCCCGACTGACGGCCGTGCCGGGCCAGGATCGCAGCCGGGTGGCCGCGCACGGACTGCCGGTACCGACGACTGCCGAGGGCAAGGCCGGGCTGGCTGCGCTGGTAGCGCATCCCCGCCGCTCCCTGATCGCGGTCGATTTCGACGGTACGCTGGCGCCGATCGTGGCGGACCCCGCCCAGGCGAGGGCCACGCCCGCCGCCACCGCCGCGCTCACGCGCCTGGCCGGGCTGGCCGGAACCGTCGCCATCATCACCGGCCGACCCGCTGCCGATGCCGCGTCGTTTGCCGGGGTAGCCGCGGTGCCCGGCGTGATCGTTCTCGGGCATTACGGCAGGCAGCGCTGGGAACGCGGTCGGCTTTCCGGCCCGGAACCGCCGGCCGGCCTGGTGACCGCGCGGACTGAGCTCCCGGCCGTCCTGGCCGGCGCCGGCGCCGGCGCCGGCGTCTTCGTCGAGGACAAGGGTGATGCGCTGGCCGTCCACACCCGGCGGGCCACCACGCCGCAGGCAGAACTGGACCGGCTCCGGGAGCCGCTCTCCGCGCTGGCTGCACGCACTGGGCTGGCCGTGCAACCCGGTCGGCTGGTGCTGGAGCTTCGGCCGCCGGGCGCTGACAAGGGCGGCGCAATCCGGGAACTAGCGGCCGAGCGCCGACCGTCGGCGATCTTGTTCTGCGGTGACGACCTCGGGGACTCACCAGCGTTCGCCGCAGTGCGTGAGCTACGCGGCCGGGACATCCCAGGACTGCTGGTGTGCAGCGGCTCGGCCGAGGTGCCTGACCTCGGCGCGGCTGCCGATCTGGTAGTCGACGGTCCGGCCGGCGTGGCCGGGCTACTGGCCGGCCTGGCTGGCGCTTTCGCGGCCGCAGATCACGGCGGGTTCGCCGACTGAGCTGCTGTCAGCCCACGGGCGGCCGGTCAAGGGCGGCTAGCTGGCCGCCCAGCCAGCGACTTGGCGGCATCGCAGCGGCGGCCGCGGCCAGTGCCGCGTTTCGCCGGGTGCGCTCCGCGGAGCTCATGGCCAGCGCCTCGTGCAAGGCCCGCGCTGTCTGGCCGATGTCGAACGGGTTGACCATCAGCGCATGCTCGCCGAGCTCGTCCGCCGCGCCAGCCTCGGTCGACAGCACCAGCGCGCAGCCTCGATCGGACAGGACCGGGCCTTCCTTTGCGACCAGATTCATCCCGTCCCTGATCGGGTTGACGAGCATCACGTCGGCCAGCCGGCACGCGGCCAAGGACCGCGGGTAGTCGTCGTTTACTTCCAGCAGCAGCGGATCCCAGCCCGGAACGGCGAACTCGTCTTCGATCTGCCGCGCCATGCGCTGCACGGCCGCGGTGTACTCCCGGTACTCGGGCAGGTCATGCCGAGATGGGTAGGCGAACGCTACGTGTACCACCCTGCGGTGCCACTGCGGCCGGGTGCGAAGCAGCTCGCGGTAGGCCTCCAGGCCGCGGACGATATTCTTGGAGAGCTCTGTCCGGTCTACGCGGACGATCAGCCGCCGCCCGGCGGTCGCCTCGGCCAGGGCCGCCATCCGGCTGACCACATCTCGCTCGGCAGCCCGCGCTCGGAGCTGGTCCGCATTCACGCCGAGCGGGTGGACGCCGATGCTCGTGACGTGGTCGGCGTAACTGACCTGGCTGCGGGCCGAGTCGACCTCCGCGTCCAGGAACTCAGCGCAGCAGTCTATGAAGGCGTCTGCCCAGCGCCGGCAGAGGAAGCCGGCGTGATCAGCGCCCAGAATCCCGGCCAGCACCTCGCGACCGACCTCGTGCGGCAGCATGCGGTAGTAATCCGGCGGCGCCCACGGGGTATGCGAGAAATGCGCGATCGGCGTACCCGGTGCCCGGTCGGCCAGCATCCGCGGGGCCAGGCATAGGTGGTAGTCCTGGATGACGGCCCTGGCCGGCCGGCGGTGGCTGGGCCTGGCGGTCGCAGCCGTGTCTGCCGTGGCGCTGGCCGCGTTGGCAAGGGCGTCCGCGAACATCTCGTTGTAGCTGCGGAAGGCCGCCCATTCGCGGGCGAACGCTGGTCCGAAGGCCGGCTGGTTCGGCGTGTCGTACAGCATGTGGTGCACGAACCAGAGAGTCGAGTTGGCGACCGCGTTGTAAGCCCGCTGAAACATCGACGGAGGGATGTCGAGCATGCGCACTGCCGCGCCGTCCCCGGCTTGACCCGGATCGAGCATCCCGTCTGGCGCGGCACGCGCCGCAGCCCGGTCTCCCTCGCCGAGTGCCGCGCAGACCCACAGCATGTCCAGTTCGTCAGCCACCGCAGACAGGCCCGACACCATGCCGCCGCCGCCGCGGCTGGCCGACAGGCGTCCGTCATCTCCGCGCGTGAAGGAGACCGGCCCCCTGTTGGAAGCGATCAGTACTGGCCCACAGGCCCGCGCTTCGCCCATGTTCCAGGAGACTAACCGGCCGCGGCCCAGGCGCCTAAGGCCGGCCTCGCGCGCTGCGGCCGCCGTCCGGACCGTGACAGTCCGGACGCGGCTAACCTCACGTCCCGGGGCCAGGTCAGCGGAACCTGGCTTGGGCGAAACGGCAGGCTCAGGTTAGGATGCGGGTCACAACTGCATATTGCTCATCCAGAGGGGTGGAGGGAACGGCCCGGTGAAGCCCCGGCAACCATCACGTTGAAGTGCGCCTGACATAGCCAGACTTACTGGCGCGGAGCACTGAACGACGCAGCGCAGCGAAGGCGGCGAGGCCGTCACGTGACTGGTGCCAACTCCGGCCCGCGGCACGAGCCGCCGGGATAGATGAGGAGAGAGGCCTCGCCAGTGAGTTCCACGCTGACCAACCAAGCAAGTTCACCGACTGCGCCTGCGGCCCGGACCGCGGCCGGATCGCCGGATGCCACCCCGTCCAGGTTCGGGTTCGCTACCCATCTCGCCTGCCGCGAATGCGGGCACACCCGCGCTCTCGGTTCGACTCACGCGTGTGACCAGTGCTTCGGGCCGCTTGAGGTGGCTTACGACCTGCCCCCGCTCACCCGCGCGCGCATCGAGCGCGGCCCGCTGAGCATGTGGAGGTACGCCAGCCTGCTGCCGGTGCCGCCGGACGTAGCGAGCCGCCCGAACCTCGACCCAGGCTGGACCAGGCTGATCCGCGCGGATCAGCTCGCACAGGTGCTCGGCATGCGGGAGCTGTGGATCAAGGATGAACGCGGTAACCCCACGCACTCGTTCAAGGACCGGGTTGTGGGCGTCGCGCTCGCGGCCGCACTCGAGCTCGGCTTCAAGGTTCTGGCCTGCCCGTCTACTGGCAATCTGGCCAACGCCGTAGCGGCCGCGGCGGCGCGCGCGGGCATCCGTTCCGTGGTCCTCATCCCGGCCGACCTCGAGCCGCAGAAGGTCATCGGCTCCGCCGTCTACGGGGGTTCGCTGGTCGCGGTAAAGGGCAGCTACGACGATGTCAACCGGCTCGCGTCCGAACTCGCAGACGAGCGCGAGGACTGGGCGTTCGTCAACGTGAACGTGCGGCCCTACTACGCCGAGGGCTCCAAGACCATCGGCTTCGAGATCGCCGAGCAACTCGGCTGGCGGTTGCCGGAGCAGATCGTGGTGCCCGTCGCATCCGGAGCGCAGCTAGTGAAGATCGACAAGGCATTTCGCGAGCTCATTGCCACCGGCCTGGCCGACCAGGCGCCCTACCGGGTGTACGGAGCGCAGGCGACGGGTTGCTCGCCGGTCGCCGCGGCGTTCCGGGCCGGGCACGACGTCGTGCAGCCGGTCCGGCCCGCGACCATAGCCAAGTCGCTGGCGATCGGGAACCCGGCAGACGGCCCTTATGTGCTCGACGTGGTGCGCCGCACCGGGGGCAGCGTCGCGGATGTGGATGACGGCGAGCTGGTGGCCGCCATCAAGCTGCTGGCATCTACCGAGGGCGTGTTCGCCGAGACCGCCGGCGGGGTGACCCTGGCCGTTCTCCAGAAGCTGCTGAAGGAGGGCCAGATCGACCCGGACGCGCGTACGGTGATCGTCAACTCGGGTGACGGGCTGAAGACACCGGATGCGGTAACCACCGCAATCGAGGGGATATCCGCCATCCCGCCGACGCTCGCGGCCTTTGCCGAGCGCGTGCAGGGGCTCGCGGTGGGCGCCGCAGGAAAGGCGGGCTGAGCATGTCCGTGTCCGTCCGCATCCCGACGATATTGCGGAGCTACACCGGCGGGACGGCCGTGGTGACCGGTGCGCCTGGGACGGTCCGTGAGCTCATTGCCGGCCTCGATGCCGACTACCCAGGGATCGCACGGCGCCTGCTCGACGACACCGGGCAGTTGCGCAGGTTTGTCAACGTCTACGTCGGCGAAGAGGACATCAGGCTGGCGGACGGCCTGGACACGCCGGTGCCGGCCGGCGGCCAGGTCTCCGTGATCCCAGCAGTGGCCGGGGGCTGATAGCTGGCTGGCCGGGTCCCTTGCATCCCTGACCAGCGGCAGACGTGCTCGCTGCGGGCAGCAGCAGCATCTGCGGCGGATTTTTGCCGCGAATACGGTGCACATTGCGATGCAGACGGACACAAGTTGCCGCAGTGCAACAGCGCACGATGTAAAGTCGTGTCCGGTCGCTGTTGGTACAAGGAAGAGCGGCAAGCTGAGCTTGCTGATGAAGCCAAGGACTGCGTCGCGATCAATGGGTCTCCGCAAGCAAGGGCGGGACCCACAGCCCGAGCAGAGTTAGGGAGTTGTTGGTATGGCTCAGGGCACCGTCAAATGGTTCAACGCGGACAAGGGCTACGGCTTCATCGCGGTCGACGGTGGTAGGGACGTCTTCGTTCACTTCTCGGCTATCCAGTCGGATGGTTACCGCACCCTCGAAGAGGGCCAGCGGGTCGAGTTCGACATCACGCAGAGCGACCGCGGCCCGCAGGCCGAGGCCGTGCGGACTGTCTAGTCCAGGAACGGGACACACCTACCGCAAAGAGCCCGGCACCCATGGCCTGGGTGCCGGGCTCTTGGCATGGGCTGGGTGGCATTGTGCCCGGCCAGCGCGCCGCGAAGCGGAACGCGATGGTGATCCTGGTGCGAGCGAACTGCGCGGCGCTAATTCATCGCCGCTGACATCACCTTGCTGACCTGCGGGTATATGGCCCGAAAAGCACTGCGGCTTGCACTCTCAGCATGAGAGTGCTAAACATGTCGTTGGCACTCTCGGGGTGAGAGTGACAACGCAGTGACGTGATCGGGGCGATGAGGCCTCCGCTGGCGGCGGGCAGGGACTGACCGTCAGGCGTGGCCGTCCGTCGCGGGCGTCGGCCCGGTCGGCACGCAGGCACAAAGTTCCGGGAGGACTGGAAGCCTATGGCAGCGAAGATGATCGCGTTTGACGAGGACGCCAGGCGCGGCCTCGAGCGCGGCATGAACCAGCTCGCCGACGCCGTCAAGGTAACCCTCGGCCCCAAGGGCCGGAACGTGGTGCTCGAGAAGAAGTGGGGAGCCCCCACGATCACCAACGATGGCGTGTCCATCGCCAAGGAGATCGAGCTCGAGGACCCGTGGGAGAAGATCGGCGCAGAGCTCGTTAAGGAAGTCGCCAAGAAGACCGATGACGTCGCTGGCGACGGGACTACTACTGCGACTGTGCTCGCACAGGCGCTGGTCCGTGAGGGCCTGCGCAATGTCGCGGCCGGGGCCAACCCGATGTCCCTGAAGCGGGGCATCGAGGCGGCTGTCGAGCGCGTCAGCGAGGAGCTGTCCAAGCTCGCCAAGGATGTGGAGACCAAGGAGCAGATTGCTTCCACGGCCTCTATCTCCGCTGGCGACACCGCCATCGGCGAGATGATCGCCGAGGCGATGGACAAGGTCGGCAAGGAAGGTGTCATCACCGTCGAGGAGAGCAACACCTTCGGCCTGGAGCTTGAGCTCACCGAGGGCATGCGCTTCGACAAGGGCTACATCTCCCACTACTTCGTGACTGACCCGGAGCGGATGGAGGCCGTCCTCGAGGACCCCTACATCCTCATCGTCAACTCGAAGGTGTCGGCCAACAAGGACCTGCTGCCGCTGTTGGACAAGGTGGTGCAGTCCGGCAAGCCGCTGGTCATCATCGCCGAGGACGTTGAGGGCGAGGCTCTCGCGACCCTGGTCGTGAACAAGATCCGCGGCCTGTTCAAGTCCGTCGCGGTGAAGGCCCCCGGTTTCGGTGACCGTCGCAAGGCCATGCTCGGCGACATCGCGATCCTGGCCGGCGGTCAGGTGATCAGCGAGGAAGTCGGCCTCAAGCTGGAGAACGCCGACCTGGACCTGCTCGGCCGGGCCCGCAAGGTCGTCGTTACCAAGGACGAGACCACCATCGTCGATGGTGCCGGCGACGCCGAGCAGATCTCCGGCCGGGTTAACCAGATCCGTGCCGAGATCGAGAACACCGACTCCGACTACGACCGCGAGAAGCTGCAGGAGCGGCTCGCCAAGCTGGCCGGCGGCGTGGCCGTCATCAAGGCCGGCGCAGCGACCGAGGTCGAACTCAAGGAGCGCAAGCACCGTATCGAGGACGCGGTGCGCAACGCTAAGGCGGCGGTCGAGGAGGGCATCGTCCCCGGCGGCGGTGTCGCACTGCTCCAGGCTGGCAAGAGCGCGTTCGAGAAGCTCGAGCTGGCAGGCGACGAGGCGACCGGTGCGCAGATTGTGCGCCGGGCGCTGGAGGAGCCGCTGAAGCAGATCGCCATCAACGCTGGCCTTGAGGGCGGCGTCGTGGTCGAGAAAGTGCGGTCACTGAGCCAGGGTCACGGGCTGAACGCCGCCGACGGCGAGTACGTCGACATGTTCAAGTCCGGCATCATCGACCCGGCCAAGGTTACGCGTTCTGCTTTGCAGAACGCCGCGTCGATCGCCGCGCTGTTCCTGACGACCGAGGCAGTGATCGCCGAGAAGCCGGAGAAGGAGAAGGCCCCGGCCGCTCCGGGCGGCGGTGACATGGACTTCTGATCCGGTCAAGCCCGCTAGGGGAACTGGTGATGAAGTCAGCACAGCTGGTCACGAGCGCAGAAGGCGGTCCCGGGCTTATCCGGGGCCGCCTTCGGGCTTGACTAGGCGAAAGCTCGCGTCGCAACCGTCTGGTGGTCGTCACCAGTTTGCCGCGCACCGGTTAATTCTCCGGTGAGCGGCTCCACAATGCCCGCCGGGAGAGAGATTATCAGCGCATGGGCCCGCCAGCGGAACAGCTCATCCGCGACTACCTCAACCGCTTGTCGGTCGCCGCTCGCGGGCAACTCGTCCCTGACGACCGTCGTGCCCTGGTCGACCGTACCCGCGAGTTCATAGAGCGGAAGGCCGGATTCCGCGGCCCGCCGACCGCAGTGGAGGTCGCCAGGCTGCTGTCTGGGCTCGGCGATCCGGCCGAGCTCGTCAGCCAGGAGCGGCACCGGCTGGCAGTGCTGAGCGGGGAGGACTTGGAGCCGGTCAGCCGGGGGCGCCTGGCCAGGGTTCTGTTCGGACAACCCGGCAAATTGCGCGGCGCGAGCTGGCATTGGCCGGCCCAGCCGGGTGGCCGTGCGGATCTGAAGCTCACGCTCTTCGAAAGCGGCGCCCAGGCGAGCCGGCCGGGCGCCACCGCCAGAACGCCCGTTAGCCAGGAAGCCTGGCCGGCCGCTGGGCAGCCGGCGCTGAGCCCCGGTTCGCCCGGCGATCATGGCTCGGTGCGCCCGCAGTGGCCGACCTTAACGGCTGCAAGCGCTGAAAGCGACCTGCCGCGAGACATCCTGCCGGGCGCCGGGCAGCCGGACAGCTGGCCGTCGGCGACCGGGGAGCAGCAGGACGCCGATCAGCTGACCGCCTGGCCGGCCGCCGAGACGGCGGGCCTCCCGGACGCCAGCGCCGCAGTGGCCACCGGGCAGCCGGCGGTGCCCGTGATGCCGCGGGCGGAGCGCGCCCGGCAGATCCTGGTGACGGTCGCTGCCTGGTCGTGCCGTAACAAGCTCGAGGCCGTGGCCATCGTATTGCTCGGCCTTGGCGGCGTGATCTTCCCGCCGGTCTGGCTCCTGGGTGCCGCGGCGACGCTGGCCTCGCGGCTGTGGGACTACCGGGATAAGTGGACGGCCCTGGCGGTGCCCGTCCTGCTGACAGTGATCGGGACCGCCGTCGGTGTCGCCGTGGGCGGCCGGGGGTCATTCGGCCACGGCATGCACGACGGCTGGGTCTTCGCCGTCGGCACCAGCCGGGTGGTCACCGTGTTGAGCGCCTGGTATCTGGGCTGGCGGGCGGCCCGCGGTCGTCGGCCGACGGCCGTACCGCCGTGGGACAAGCCGCACCGGGTTGCCTAGCCCGGCAACGCCGGGTTGCCTAGCCGGCAAGCCGCCGCCGCGTCCCCAACCCGGCTGTCGCTTGCCGCCTTGCGCCGGAGGTGGCCAGGCGGCTCGCCCGGCCGGTGATTGGCCGCAGCCGGGCTTGGGTATCAACCGACCGGTCTTGCTGGCGGCAGTCCCGAGCCAGCCGATTTCCCGGCTTCGCGCGCGATCCCGTCCCAGCAACATCTCACGTGTGAGGCCGTGGAGAACGTGGTCCCGGCATCCGCTGGGACCACGTCCGTGTGCCGGGCCGGCGGACCCGGTGGCTGGCGGACCTGGCGGCCGACGGTCGGTCACTGAGTTTGCCGGCAGCGGGAGGCGACGTAAAACCGATACCCTTGACAGGCGCAGGCGCAAGGCGCGTGCGCTCACATCGTTCCTTCTCGCGTAAGGTCCCGCTCGTGCCTACTGGCAAGGTCAAGTGGTATGACGCCGGCAAGGGCTTCGGCTTCCTCACCCGTGATGACGGGGGTGAGGTCTTTGTGCACTCAACGGCGCTCGATTCGGCCGCCGCGCCGCTGAAGCCCGGTCAGCGCGTTGAATTCGGTGTTGCTGAGGGCAGGCGCGGAACTCAGGCACTGCAGGTCCGTGTCCTTGAGCCGCCGCCGACGGTGGCGAAAGCTGCACGCAAGAGCCCGGATGAGATGGTTCTGCTCATCGAGGACTTGATCAAGCTGCTGGACGGAGTGTCGAACACCTACCGCCGGTCGAAGCACCCGGATAGCCGCGACGCAAAGAAGATCGCTGCGGTCTTGCGTGCCGTAGCGGCTGACCTGGAGACGTGAGCGCTAGCGTGCTGGGCTGGCGACCGCGGCCCTGCCCCGCAGGATCCGGCGGCGCCGGCTGAGCAGGAGCGACAGCAGCGCGATGAATAGACCGGCAGCGGACACGGTGAGACCGGTGAAACCGCTGCCGGTCAGCGAGAACAGCAGCCCGAGCAGGCCGCCGCCGACCAGCGCAAGCTGGTGCAGGGTCTCGGAGAACGCGAAGGCTGAGGACCGGGTCTGCGCTGGAATCTCGCGCTGCAGGATCGAATCCAGGGCAACTTTGACGAGCGTCGAGGCGATCACCGCAGCCATGGCCACGGCCAGGACCGACCACAGGCTGAACAGCACTGCGCATGCGGTGCTCGCCGCGGTAGCAAGCGCGAGCACCGTGAACATCATCGCCTGCGGCGACCTGGAACGCAGCGCCGAGCCAATCCCCGTGCCGAGCATGCCGCCGGCCGCGATGGCAACTGCCAGTCCGCCTAGCGCGATCGTGTCCGAGATATGGCCGAAGTGCTCGATGCGCAAGGTGAAGGCAAGAAAGAACAGCATGAATCCGTAAAAGGCCCTGGTCGCGCCGTTGGCGCGGATAGCTTCCGCCACGACCGGTCCGACGCGCGGCACGGCGAGTAGCACGCGCCTGCCTTGCCGTTGGCCGGCGCGCTCGCTCCGGCGGCCGCTGGCCGGGAATGCAGCGCCCGCCGGGGCGAAGCCGGCGCTGGCGTCAGCACCCTGATCGCCGCCGGCGGCGGTGCCGGAGGAAACCGTGCTGGGAATAGTGCCATGCGGGCCGTATCCGACGGCGGCGCCGCTGCCGGCCGTGCCGCTGGCCCCGCTGCCGGCCGTGCCGCTGGCCCCGCTGCCGGCCGTGCCGTCGGCCCGGCCCG
>JAJYUU010000179.1 GCA_021792405.1 Actinomycetes bacterium | reverse complement strand
TCAAGGAACGTTTACCGAGGTCTTCATGAAGATCGGCTCACCGCGAGATCTGGCTGCTGCCGTTCGAGGCCGACGTGCCAGCCTCGGACTCAGCCAGGCGGACCTGGCCAAACGGGCCGGGGTCTCCCGGCCTTGGCTGAGCAACGTCGAGGCCGGTAAGCCCACCGCCGAGTTCGGCCGCATCATCAGACTGCTCGACGCCCTCGGTCTGAGCCTCCATTTGGACATCGCGAGTATGGACCTCACCGGCGCCGAGACGGCCGCCATCGACCTTGACGCCCTCTTGAGCGAGTACGAGAACCATGGGTGACTCACTGACAGTCATCCTGGATGGCCAGGTGGCGGGAACGCTGTCGCGGGTGGCTCGCGGACGCCTGCGCTTCGACTACGACGACACCTACCGGAACCGGCCAGATGCGACTCCGCTGTCGATGTCGATGCCCACCCAGGTCGCATCCCACCCGGACCACGTCATCACGCCGTGGTTGTGGGGCCTGCTTCCCGACAACGACGCCGTGCTCGGACGATGGGCTCGCCACTTCCACGTCTCTGCCTCCTCGCCGTTCTCGCTGCTCTCCACCCCCGTCGGCGAGGACTGCGCCGGAGCGGTGCGCTTTGCGTCCCCGGAGCAACTCGAAAGGGTGCTCGCACGTCCTGGCGACGTCGTGTGGCTTGACGAGGACGGCGTGGCCCAACGCTTGCGCGAGCTGCGCGAAGACTCCACCGCGTGGCTGGGGCGCACGTTCACAGGACAGTTCAGCCTCGCCGGGGCGCAGGCCAAGACCGCCCTTCTCCATGAGAATGGTCGCTGGGGCGTTCCTTCCGGATCGACACCGACGACGCACATTCTCAAGCCGACTGTCTCCGGGTTCGACGATCACGATCTCAATGAGCATCTCTGTCTCGATGCAGCGCGACGCTGCGATCTCATCGCAGCCAGGACCCGGATCGAGCGGTTCTCGGACGAAAGCGCTGTCGTCGTCACCCGCTACGATCGCCTGCGCCGAGGGTCCGCGATTGCCCGGGTTCACCAGGAAGATCTGTGCCAGGCCCTTGGCCTTCCGCCCTCGAAGAAATACCAGAACGAGGGCGGTCCCGGTCCCGCCGATGTCGCTTCACTCTTCCGGCGCATCATGGCACCCCGTATCGCCGATTCCGCCATCCTTCGGTTTGCTGACGCCCTGATCTGGAACTGGATCGTGGGTGGCACAGATGCCCACGCGAAGAACTACTCGCTACTGCTGGCAGGCAACCAGGTGCGTCTTGCCCCGCTCTACGACATCGCCTCGGGTCTGCCCTACGGGACGCACGAGAAGAAACTGCGCCTGGCGATGACAATCGGCGGCGACTACCGGGTCCATCCCTGGCACAACAGGTGGCCCGCAGCTGCCAAGGACCTCGGCCTCGACCCTGACCGCCTGGTCGCTCGCGTCGACCAACTGGCCGCCTGCGCGCCAGATGCCTTCAGCGACTCTGCGTCAGCCGACGATGTGAAGTCACTTCACCGCGAACTGCCCGACGCCCTGGTCTCACTCGTCGCTGAACGCTCACGCCGATGTCGTGAGACACTCCGCTCGTCAATCGCTTCGTAACTCGGATACATCGGCAAACAGTGCCGGACCTTCGTCCACCGGCTTCGGGCAGCAATCCACCAATGCAGCACACCGGCCCCGCCGGGTAGGTCTATCCTGTCCGGTTCCCGGCGAACGGTGGCCAGCCTCGAAGCGCGCGATGCCCGGCTGGCTCATCCCGGCCCGCTCAGCGAGCTGACGCTGGGACCAGCCCAGCTCCTCCCGCCGGGCGCGGACGCCGGCAGCGGACGTGACCGCCAGCTGCTTGATAGTCGATAGATACGACTTCTATCAAATCGAAGTCGACTAGATCGAGGTATGGTGAATCAACATCGAACGATCGGACGTTGGGACACTCTATTGGAGTTCACCGGACGCGCGGCTGACCTAGCCCTCCTCGACGACCAACTCAAGCTCATCATTGAAGGACGGGCCGCGAATCATGGTGCCGCCGTCATCGTGACGGGCCGACGGCGGGTCGGCAAGTCCCGGCTGGTGCAGGAATTCTGCGACCGGTCTGGGTTGCCGTACATGATCTTCCAAGCGACCCTCGGCCTCCCGGCTGCTATCGAGCGGGCCGAGCTCGCAGCCGCCATCGGGCGTTCCACTCTGCCGGGCGCGGACCTTGTGGCGGGTCTGCAGGCCACGAACTGGCTCCAGGCGCTGCGCGTTCTCGCTGCCGCGATCCCGGACAGCCAACCATCCATCGTCGTCATCGACGAGGTGCCCTGGCTCTCGGCGCAGGACCGCTCCTTCGAGGGGGCACTTCAGACGGCCTGGGACCGCGACCTGTCGGCCAAGCCGATTCTGCTCATCCTGGTCGGCAGCGACCTGTCGGCTATGGACGCTCTGACGTCCTATGGCCGTCCGTTCTTCGGCCGGGCACCCAAGATGACCGTCAGCCCGCTTCACCTAGGCGACGTCGCCGCCATGACCGGGCTCGGTGCCGTGGACGCCATCGACGCACTGCTGCTGACCGGGGGATTCCCGGAGATCACCCAGTCCTGGTCGCCAGGCATGACTCGCAGAGACTTCCTGCGGGAGTCGCTGTCGTCCCCGCTCTCGCCCTTCCTCGCCGCCGGCGAGCTCACCATCTCCAGTGAATTCCCGGGCACGACGTCCACCTACGCCGTCTTGCGGGCCATCGGCGGCGATGAGCGGACGTTCACGGCCATCGCCCAGTACGCCGGCGGTGATGCTCCGATGTCTCCCGGCACGCTGACGCCTGTCATCCGCACCCTGCTGGCCAAGAAGGTTCTCGCAGTCGATCATCCTCTCTCGCTGAAGACAGACAACAGGAACAAGCGGTACCGGATCGCCGACCCCTACCTCCGCTGCTGGCTGGGAGTTCTCGCGGACGTGCTCCCTCTCAGCGAGCGGGGCAGGGGAGACATCGCCCTTGACCTCATCGAACGGGCGTGGCCAGCATTTCGCGGCCATGCCGTCGAGCCGGTCGTGCGCGAATCACTTCTCCGGCTGATGCCCGACACGGACTGGCCGCAGACGGGAGCGATCGGCAGCTGGTGGAACCGACAGAACAACCCGCAGATCGATGTCGTCGGCGCCGACCGCATGCCGTTGACCAAGCGGATCGACTTCATCGGCTCGATCAAGTGGTACGAGGAGAAGCCTTTCGGGACGCGCGAGTACAACCAGCTTGCCCGCGACGCCATCGAGGTGCCAGGTGTCACTCACGACACGCCTCTAGTCGCGGTGTCCCGCTCGGGTTTCGCCGACAACGTGTCCCTAGCGGCGACGTGGGCCCCGGAGGACCTACTCCGTGCCTGGCAATAGTGCCTGATCACCCAGGCATTGCATAGTGCGCGAGCTCTGCGGCGCGCCCATACTCCGGCGCGGGGAGGGGCACCGCCGTATGAACCCCAAAGAGGGCCCTCCTGCCGGTTCCCTGGGCGGATTCAACGTCCGGGCCCTGGTGGTCACCGCGATCGCATGGCTCGGCGACAGCGACATTATGGACACGGCCTGCCAGACGCGATCTCGGCATCGATCTCCTCTGGGTAGTCGGCGTAATAGCTGACGGCCGCGCTGACCTGTCCCGGATCGAGCGCGAGTGCCTCGCTTGCGGCATCCAGGGCGCTGGGACCGCGCTCATCGATCTCGCGCGGGAACTTGACGATTCCCAGATATCGCCCCGGTTCAGTACGGCCGGTCTGGATGTGCCTGGTTGTACGCGCTGATGGCCGGCCCAGGGATAGCGCCGTCAGGGTCGATCTGGAACCCGCTGCTGGCCGCCCATTCCCGCACCTCCGCGGTGCCCGCCTGCCACCGCGACCCCGCGATCTCCGGGCGCGGCACGCGAGCCCGGCCGATCCTGATGGCCTCACTGACCAGCTCGTTAGCTCGGCGCGTGCGTTTCATCGCCAGCCGGTCAAACAAGGCAGCGGAGATCTCCGCCACCGTCTGGCCAGGCCGCTCGCGTTCCAGCTCGCGCACGGCCTCGACGAGTTCCTCCAGCCTGAACGCGCCGACCGGGTTGTCGAACAGGCCGAGTTGGCGGCCGGAAAGGCGAGGAGCCACACGATCACGGTAGCTGACCGCGACCCAGAGGACGTGGAATCGTGGGCGCGATGCTGCCGCGGAGGCACTAGCACGTCATCACCCCCGCTGCCACCGCGGCTGCCGTGGCCGGGCGCTCCTGTTGCGGCGTATAGTCTTACGGCTCGGTGGCGCTCACTCCGGGAATGTCAGCGAACCGTACATTCGCATCGAAGGTCAGGATGGTCCGATCGGTTTGCACAGCGTGCGCAGCGATGATCAGGTCATGAGTGCCGCGCGGCGTCCCGGCCCGCCGAGCATGTGCGATCAGCCGTGCGTGGCATGCAGCAGTGGTCTCGGTGTACTCGAGCACCTCCACAGCGGAAGTGATCGCGACCAGCGCCCGTGCGCGGTCCGCGGCGCGGCCGGGAGTGTCGGCTAGCTCGATGCCAACTCGGTACTCAGCGATCGTGACGGCCGCGATGGCCAACTCGTCCGCATCCAGGGCGGCCCGGTCGATTGTTCCGCGCTCGTAGGCGATCAGGACGTTGGTATCGAGGATCAGACGCCGGCCCACGGATCGTCTCCCTCGCTGGAGACCATGGCCAGTGCGCTTGCGATGGCTGCGGCGAACCGATCATCAGGCGGGGGGATCCGCTCCAGCGCTGCACGCAGGTCTGCCCCGGTCCGAAGCCGCGCCGGCATGATCTGGGCCACCGCGTGGTGGCCGCGGGTGATCGTGACGGTCTCACCGCGCTCGATGGCATCCAGCAGATCAGAGAAGTTCCGCGAGGCCTCCGTGGCGGTCATCGTTCGCATGCTGCGATTATATCTGATAATCAGATCCCAGACCAGTCGGGCGAACCTGAGTCCACGGTGATCCTGACGTCGCCGCGAGCGGAGGTGGCCACGCGGATCGCGCCGGCCAGCGCCGGCATCCCCGGCAGGGTGAGGTGCGGAGGACTGCGCGGGATGTGCGTTCAGCCTGGCCTAAGGCCCGTGTGCTCTGCCGCGAAAGCCAGCATGTCGGCGTACTCCGCGGCCAGCATCCGCTTCGGTTTGCCGAGCCCGTGCCCGGTCGCCGCCTCGATCCGGAGCAGGACAGGCGCATCGCCCGCCTGGTCGTGCTGCAGTTCAGCGCCGAATTTGTAGCTGTGCGCCGGCGCCACCCGGTCGTCGTGGTCACCGGTGAGGATCAGCGTCGCGGGATACGAGGTGCCTGGCCGGAGGGCGTGCAGCGGCGAATAGGCGTGCAGGAAAGCGAAGTCTTCTGCCACGTCCGGATCGCCCACCTCCGAGATCCACGCGGCGCCGATGGTGAACTTGTGGAAGCGCAGCTTGTCCATGACGCCGACCATCGGCAGCGCCACCGCGGCCAGATCCGGCCGCTGTGTCATCACTGCTCCGACGAGCAGGCCGCCGTTGCTGCGGCCGTGGAGCGCCAGCTGACCATGTGTGGTGACCCCGGTTGAGATGAGGTGCTCGCCAACCGCGATGAAATCGTCGAAGACGTTCTGCTTGCGTTCCCGCTGGCCCGCCTCATGCCACTGGGCGCCGTATTCCCCGCCGCCCCGCAGGTTCGCCACCGCCAGCGCGCCGCCGGCCGCTAGCCAGGCCGGCCACGCCGCCTTGAACGCCGGCGTGATGGCAATGTTGTACCCGCCATAACCGTAGAGCAGAGTGGGCAGCGGCAGCCCGGCGCCAGCAGGCCGCAGCAGGAAGTACGGCACCGTGGTCCCGTCGGCGCTCGTCGCCGACCGGCGCTCGACAGCGACGTCCGGTACCGAGGCCGTGCTGTCGGAAAGGACCAGCGGATCGGCCCGGCCGGTGGACAGGTCGAGCCGGTAGGCACGCGTGCGGCGGACGAACGATTCCACGCCGACGAAGCACTCCTCGCTGTCCTGCTCGACGTGTACTTCGCTGACCGAGCCGGGCTCGCCCAGGTCGACCTCGCCAAGCTCGGCTCCGGCGGCGTCGAACCGCAGGACACAGTGCTGGGCGTCGCGCAAGTAGACCGCGATGAAGCCGCCGCCCGCCCGGTGGACCTGGTCCAGGATGTCGTCCCGTTCCCCGATCACCTCTGCCCAGTTGCCGGTGCCGCCGGACTCCAGGTGGCCCAGGTCGACGCTGACCAGCCTGCCGCGCGGAGCTTCGCGGTCAGTGTGCAGGTAGAGAACGTCGTCCTTCAGGCCGGACGGCTCGAAGCGGGCCTGCGGCTCGGCGACCACGTGCAGGACGGGCCCCACAGCGCCACCGCGCAGCCGCCGGGCCTGCACGAGGCACTTGGGCTCGGTCCCGGCGGCGATGGTCAGGATCAGCCATTCCTCCGCAAAGACGTAGGGCGAGGCACGCAGGCGCGGGTTGTCCGGCCGGTAGATCAGCTCGTCGTCGTCTCGGCCGAGCCGGTGCAGCATCAGCTGCCCGATGCCGAGCGCCGTCGGGTCGTCACCGGCAGCGCGGCCGTGCTCGGGATAGGTCCAGTAAAAGAACCCCGAGGAGTCCGGCATCCACACCGGATCAACGAACTTCGCATGGGACACGACGTCCCCGGTGTCCTCCCCGGAGTCCACCGCGCGAACCTGCAGCCGCGTCCAGTCGCTGCCAGCCTCGCTGACCTTGTACGCGACCCACTTGCCGTCCGGGCTGAGCACCGCGGCCCGCAGGGAAGCTGTCCCGTCTGAGGAGAACTCAGCGGGATCAATCAGCACGCGCCCGCCGGCGGCCAGGGCCGTCAGGTCATCCGCCACAGTGACCACGTCCTGGTCCTGGCTGCCGTCGTTGCGGTCGAGCAGGTAGCGTCCGCCGCACGCGCGCGGCACGCCGGCTCGTGGTACGCCGAGGATCGCGCTGAGCTGCTCGCGGAACCAGCGCCGGGCGGCCAGGCCAGCCAGGTACTCCTCGGTGACCGCATTCTGGGCGGCTACCCACTCCTTCGTCTGCGCGGAGTCGGGATCCTCCAGCCAGCGATAAGGATCGGCGACCCTGACGCCGTGCAGCGTCTCGACTACTGGACCGCGCGCCGAGTGCGGATAACGCATATCAGGGCTCCCATGGTCACGAAGGTTGCAGGCCGACACTGACACTATCCGGTCTGGGTCAGCGTTCGACGCGGCCGCGCCAGCAGGGGACGTCCGGATCCGAGCGCAGCCGGCAGGCAAGGATTCCAAGCAATTGCTTGACATTCGGAAACGGGCCGAGCAATATTCCAAGCATGTCCTTGGAATCGGATGACCGAGGTAACGCGGGCGGCCCGCCGTCCCGGCAGCGCTGGCGGTACCTCGATGACCCGGTGGCTATCCGGGCGCTCGCGCATCCGCTGCGCCATGACCTGATGGGAATCATTGGCCGCCTCGGCCGGGCGACGACGGCGCAGGCCGCGCAAGAACTCGGCATCAGCCACGGCCTTGCCTCGCATCACCTGCGGCAACTTGCCAAGTACGGATTCGTCGAGCAGGTCGCGGGCAAGGACAACCGGGAACGGCCGTGGCGGCTGGTCGCGACCTCATACAGCTGGGCCGGGGCAACCCGAAGCCCAGAGGGGACCGCTGCGGTCGATGTGGTCGAGCAGGTCTATGCCGAGCAGGCGCTGCAGCGGTTTCTCGGCTGGCAGCAGCGGCGGGGCGACTGGCCGCAGGCGTGGCGGGACAACACCGGCATGGGACGGTCCACCGTCTACCTGACCCAGCCGGAACTCGCGCAACTTGCCGCCGCCATGGACGCGCTGCTGCTGCGGTACGCGGCGGAACGGCCGCTGGATGACCTGGCCGCCCGGCCGCCGGGCTCGGTCGCAGTCGACTTCACCATCCTCGTGATCCCGGCCGCCAAGAACCCGCCCGGGCAGGAATGACATGCGGGCCTCCTGGCGTGCCCTTGCCGGACACCGCGACCTGCGGCTTGTGCTCTGCGCCGGGCTGGTCTCGCAGTCGGGAGACTGGGTCCTGCTGATCGGCCTGCTCTACCGCGTCTACGCGATGACCGGCTCGACGGCGGCCTCGGCGCTCACGATGCTGTCAGCGTTTCTCCCGCAGGTACTGCTCGGTCCGATAGCGGGCGTCTTCGCCGACCGGTGGAACCGCAAGCTGACGATGGTCATCGCCGACCTGCTGCTCGCCGCCGGGCTGCTGCCGCTGCTCGCGGTGCACGGCAGCGGTCAGGTCTGGATCGTGTTCGCCGTCCTGATCTGGGAGGGCTCGATCGAGCAGTTCTTCTCTCCCGCGGAACTGGCGATGGTGCCGCGCCTGGTCGCTGATGATCAGCTGCTGGCAGCGAATGCACTCAGCGGCCAGGTCAGCAATGTGTCCCGGCTGGCCGGGTCAGCGCTCGGCGGAGTCATCGCCGCCACTGGCGGCATCGCCGGCGTGACACTGGCGGACGCGGCTAGCTTCGCCGCCTCCGCTGCGCTGCTCGCACTCGTGCGCACCAGCGGCACGGTGGCGCGGCAGCCACGGCACGGCCACCCGGTCCGTGCCGTCACCGCCGACCTGCGCGCCGGCCTGCTCGTCGCGGCTCGCCACCGGCTGCTGCGGGCGCTGATGATCTTTGGCCTGATCACCAGCGTCGGCGAGGGCATCGTGGGAACGCTGTTCGCGCCGTTCTTCCGGCACGTGCTGCACGGAAGCAGCCAGGAGTACGGCTTCTTCATGGCGGCCCAGGCGATCGGCGGCATTGCTGGTGGCATGGTCGCCGCCTCCCTCGGACGGCGGGTTCCTGCCCGGCATCTGCTCAGCTACGGCGCGATCGCGTTCGGCCTCGTCGACCTGGCCATATTCCTCTACCCACTGGGCTACGTGGCAGTCTGGCCCGCGATGACGGGCATCATCATCGTCGGCCTGCCCGGTGCGCTGAACATGGCGGGACTGCTGACGCTCTTCCAGCAGAACACCGACGACTCCCACCGCGGCCGCGTGTTCGGCGCGTTCGCCGCCGCCGAAGGTATCGCCGTGCTGACGGGCACGCTGGCTGGCGGGTATCTCACCCGGCCCTTCGGCATCGTCCCGGTCATCGCAGTCCAGGGAGCCGGATACCTGATCGCCGGGCTCCTCATGACTGCCTGGCTGCAGGACCGTCCCGCTGCCGCGCACT
>JAJYUU010000024.1 GCA_021792405.1 Actinomycetes bacterium | reverse complement strand
GCCTGGCATCCATCGGCGGCGGGGCGTTCAGCGTGCCGGATCGCCCGGCAGGGGGTTAGCGTAGCGACCGGCGCTGCGCCGGACTCGCCGCCGTAGCACTGTTGTTCAGAGCCGTCCTAGCCCAACGTACCCGGAAACGAGCTGACGCCGGCCCCCGCTACTGCGGAGGCCGGCGTCAGCGATCTTGGAGTGAGCCTTACCCGCCGGTGTACGGGACGGCCTCGAGAATCTCGACCGTGGTAGCGCGGCCGTTCGGCAGGGTGTAGGTCGCGGTCTCGCCCACCTTCTTGCCGGAGATCGCGCTGCCAAGCGGCGACTTGGGCGAGTAGACGTCGATCGGAGAGCCGACCTCTTCACGCGAGGCGAGCAGGAAAGTCACCTCGTCCTCGTCGCCCGCGAACCTGATCGTGACCGTCATGCCGGGACCAACCACGCCCTCGGCGTACGGAGCTTCGCCAACCCTGGAGGTCTCCAGGATCTGTGTTAGCTGCCTGATCCGAGCCTCCCTCATGCCCTGTTCGTCCTTGGCTGCGTGATAGCCGCCGTTTTCCCTGAGGTCGCCCTCTTCCCGCGCTGCCTCGATCTTCTTCGCGATCTCGACCCGGCCGGGGCCCGACAGGTAGTCGAGTTCGGCCTTGAGCCGGTCGTACGCCTCCTGAGTGAGCCAGGTAAAGGTGTCGTCGCGAGTCTCGGTCACGGGTACTCCTCGGATGGGTGCGGAGTTAGGGTCCGCTGGGCCGGTCTGCCCATTGGGGGTAATCCTTCAGGCTAACAAGGCTCTGCAAGTACGTCGTACCTGTCAATGCCCCAGGCTAAACAAGTCAGGTCGAAACTGGGCAAATAATGCGCGTCCGGGGGATCTCGCAGTCGCGGAGGGGCCACGCGCGGCGCCGTTCCTGGCGGGGCCAGCTCGTCTCCCCGGTGCCACCAGCCGAGTGGATTCCGGAATAGTGTCTTATTTCGTATGCCTTGGTGCGCGACCTGGAGGTGGGGATGGCCAATCATCCGGTTCTTGGTTATCTGGTTTGGGCGGTACTGTTCGGTGCCGTATTCGCCTGGGAGGGCCTGGCCCTTAGCGGAATCAGCGGTACCGTGCCCACGCTGAGTGCGACATTCCGCTTCATAATGAAGTACCCGCCCGGCCGGTGGGCGCTGTTCGCGCTATGGCTGTGGGTCGGCTGGCACCTTTTCGTGCGCGGCTGGCACTTCCTGCTGCGGTCATGACCGGCCAGGCGAGTACCCGGCCTGCGGAGCAGTGAGATGTCGTCACACCTGTTCCGATCCGACCTGGATCCCATTCTGGGCGGCTATGTCATTTTCATGGTGGTGCTGGCAGCCGGCCTGTGGGCGCAGCGCCGGCGGGCGGCGGCGGGTGAGCCCACCGAGCGGCTCGCCGGGCGCCGCGACCACGGCTGGCTGGCGCTGATCATGCACGTCCTGACCGACGCACTCGGCGGCTACCTGGTGCTGATGGTCGTCGTAGTGCTGTACTACTACGGCGTCGCCAGAGTTGGCGGTAGTTTCCTGGCCAGCGCTGCTACCGGGACCCTGCTGCTCCTGGGGATCAGCCTGCCGGTTTTCCTCGCGATCTCGTGGCTGACCCAGCGGCCGTCCGGGCGATCGTTCCCCGGCGCCAGGCTTTCTCCGCGCGGCCCGGGCCGCCGGAGGGACAAGGCAGGCAAAGCGCCACAGTGACCGGGCGGGCCCGGCAATCGCACCGATTATCCTGCGATATGGACCCTTTCCCCGCCCCGCGCTCATGGTCGCAGTACGTTGCGCTTGGTGACAGCCTGACCGCCGGACGAGGCGACGTCGGCCCGGACGGGCTCCCGATCGGCTGGGCGAGGCGGCTGGCCGCCCTGCTCACTGACCGGACCGCGGTGAACTGCGCGCTGACGAACCTGGCGGTCGACGGCGCCACCGTTAGCCGGGTGCTGGCCGACCAGGTGCCCCGGCTCGGCGACCTTGCTCCCGACCTGGTCAGCGCAACCGTCGGGATGAACGACATCCGGGGTGCGCAGTTCAGTCCGGATCGGTTTGCCGCCGACGTCGGCCGGCTTCTCGGCGCCCTCACGCAGACCGGGGCCACCGTGCTGACCTGCACGCTGCCGGACATTGCCGACGTAGTCCCGCTGCCGCCCGAGTACGTCGCGACCGCTCGCCGGAGGCTGGCACAGGCCAGTGACATCATCCGCGAGCAGGCCGCCGCTTGCGGCGCGCTGTGCCTCGACACCTGGGCCATGAAGGACGTGACGGCGCGGCCGGACCTCTTCACCGCCGACCGGTTGCACCCCAACGCGAACGGTCACCGGATGCTGGCGGCCGTCTTCGCGGACTTGCTGCTCCCGGCTCAGTCCGCCGCGTGAGCACTCGGCGTGCCGCCGCCCGCGCGCCGACCGCCCAGGGAATGCGCCGAGCAGACCGCTGCGTTGCAGATTCCGTGGTCCTGGCGCTAGCCCGGCTGGCAGCGCACGGTCCGGCAAGTCCGGTTTCCCCGGCCAGACGATGTTGAGGTGACTTCCGCGTGCTCTCGGTTCCCGACCATGGCGCCGCCGACAGCAAGACGATCATCAGCCAGGATCAGCCGGGCCGCGAGCCGCTGCGGTTGATGGCGGTGCATGCTCACCCGGACGATGAGTCGAGCAAAGGTGCCGCGACCATGGCGAGGTACGTCCGGGAGGGCGTCGACGTACTTGTCTGCACGCTGACCGGCGGCGAACGCGGCGACATCCTGAACCCTGCCATGGAGCACCCGGATGTCCGGGCGAACCTGCCCGCCATCCGCCGGGCCGAGATGGACAGGGCGCGCGAGATCCTCGGCGTGCAGCAGCGATTTCTCGGCTTCATCGACTCGGGGCTGCCTGAGGGCGATCCGCCGCCGCCGCTGCCGGACGGCTGCTTCGCGCTTGCGCCGCTAGCGGAGGCGGCCAGGCCGCTGGTCCAGGCGGTCAGGGAGTTCCGGCCGCACGTCATGCTCACCTATGACGAGAACGGCGGGTACCCGCATCCCGACCACGTCAAGACGCATCAGGTCTGCGTGGAGGCATTCGAGGCGGCGGCCGATCCGGACCGGTACGAAGATTGCGGCGAGCCGTGGCAGCCGCTCAAGCTCTACTACTTCCTCACCTTCCACCGCGAGCGGGTGCTGGCGCTGCATGAGGCAATGCTCCGCCTCGGCCTCCAGTCGCCGTACGCGGACCGGATCGCCGAGTGGGCCAGCCAGGACGCCGAGGCCGCGGCCGCGAAGAGGCCGCAGTACGAGATCACCACCCTGATCCAGTGCGGTGAGTACTTCGAAGTTCGCAACCAGGCCCTGCTCGCGCACGCCACCCAGGTCGACCCGAACGGCGGCTGGTTCGCCGTTCCGGCGGAGGTCCAGCGCAGCGCATGGCCGACCGAGGACTATCATCTGGCCAGGTCCCTGGTGGATTCCGGACGGCCGGAAGACGACTTGTTCGCCGGGATCCGGGAGAGGGTGGTCCTGTGATGGAACTCGCGGCAGCGGCTGCCAAGTCGGTGAGTGCCTGGGACGAGCCCGGCACGCTCGGGTTCCTCGTCGTGTTCGGGATGGCCGTCATCTTGTTCTTCGTATTCAGGTCGCTGGCCAGGCACCTGCGCAAGATTAACGAGGCCGCCCGGCTCGAGGCCGCGCAGGCCGACCTGGGTGAGGGCAAGCCATACCACGGATCGGCCAAATAGCAGAGCACCACCGGTTTGCGGCGTGTCCGCGCCGGATGATTGCTAGGTTCCTGCCAGACAGTCCCGGCAAGTGCGGGGTGCGGTGGCATGCTGGCGATCCACGGAGTCTGGTCCGATGGCCGGCTGCACCTCTGGGCCGAGGACGCTGACCGGATCTGGCCGCGCGCGCGTCCGCATCCGGCCGGTTCCCCTGGTGCCGTCGGGCAGCATCCATTCGCCGCGAGCACTGGCCTGCTGGCTGACGCGCTTGCTGAAATGGGCGAGCAGGTAGCTGACCTTGCTCGCAAGGCAACGGAGACCGACCTGTTCCTCTGGCTGCCCGGCACCGTCGGTGCGCCGCAGCGGTCGCCCTGCGCCGCAACGGCTGATGCGGCTGCGGTCAGCTCGCCGCTGAAGTCCGCGGATTCTCCGGCGGACGGCAGCCTGGCCGGGCACGGACTCGGGTCGCCGGTATCCGCCAGCAAGAAGTGGCCGGGACGGCTCGCGCTGCACCCGTGGCAGGTCCCGACCGTCAGCTTTGATCCGGCCGCTGCGCTCGCGCTGCTGACGGCGATCGGGCAGCCAGGCGCTCGATCTGAGCGCGGGGTGCTCACCGACAGCGTCCAGTTCCTGGCGGCGCTGGCGGCGCTGGCAGTCGACCTGACCGCACGCGGCCGGGTGCTGCCGGGCCTGGACCAGTACGGTGACACAGGCCACTTCGGCACGGCAGGCGACTCCGCCGCCCCTAGTCATCGCGACGCCGCCTGCCACGTTGCAAGCTGGCGGCCGGTACTCGCCGGCCCGGACGCACTGCGCGCCCGCGAGCTGACCCTGGCCCTGCCGCCGCTGTGCCGCGCCACCAGCGCTGGCGGCGAGGCGCCTGAGGAGGTCGTTGCTGCCGCGCTCGGGTCGCTGACCGACGCGGCTGTCCGCGGCCGGCTCACCGGGTCGCCAGGGTTTGCGCTGCTGCCGGCGAACCCGGCCGGACCGCTGACCGACCGGTGGGTGGCCGCGCTCACTGGTGCGGATGGCCGGCTCAGCGTGCCGCCGGCCGAGGCGGCCCAGGCCGCGCAGCTCGCCTTCGCCCTGTGGGCCTGGCAGGACGCGGCGCAAGAGCCCCCGGGACCAGTGCGGACCTGCTTCCGGCTGGTCGAGCCGGAAAGCGACCCGCACGCCGGGACAGGCTGGCGAGTGGACTTCGCGCTGCAGTCGACCGACGATCCGAGCTTGCTGCTCCCGGCCGCTGACGTCTGGGACGGCGACGCCGCCGGCGGCTGGGCCGCGGCAGGCGTCAGCTATCCCGAGGAAGACCTGCTGGCCGGGCTCGGCCGCGCGTCGCGGCTCTTCCCGGAGCTTGACGGCGAGCTTCAGGGTGCAGCGCCGGCGTCGGTCGCGCTCGACACTGCCGGCGCGCTTCGCTTCCTGAAGGAGACCGGGCCGCTGCTGGCCGCCGCGGGCTTCGGCGTGCTGCTGCCTGACTGGGTGCGCAGGTCGCGGCTCGGCCTGAAGCTCACCACTCGGTCCAGGTCGGCTGCCGCGCCCGGCTCGGCCAGCGCGCCCGCGTTCAGCCTGGCCGACCTTGTCGACTTCCGGTACGAGCTGGCGATCGGTGACCAGACTCTCGACCCGGCCGAGCTTGCCGAGCTGGCCCGGCTCAAGGTGCCGCTGGTCCGCCTCCGCGGCCAGTGGGTCGAGCTCGACGAACGGCACCTGGACGCGGCGCTCCGGTTCCTGGAACGCGGCGGCTCCGGGGTGATGAGTTCCGGCGACGCGCTGCTCGCGGGCCTGAGCGAGAGCACGGTCGAGCTGCCGCTCGTCGGGGTGGACGCCGACGGCTGGCTCGGCGACCTGCTATCCGGGCAGGCCGACCGCCGCCTGGCGCCGATGAGCACGCCCGCGTCCTTCCGCGGCGAGCTGCGGCCGTACCAGGAGCGCGGCCTGGCGTGGCTCTCGTTCCTGGGCACGCTCGGCCTGGGCGCGGTGCTCGCCGATGACATGGGCCTGGGCAAGTCGCCGCAGACGCTCGCGCTGCTGCAGGCTGAGCGCGACGCCGGTACCGCCGCCGGGCCGACGCTGCTCATCTGCCCGATGTCGCTGGTGGGGAACTGGCAGCGGGAAGCCGCCCGGTTCACCCCGGAACTCGCGGTGCACGTGCACCACGGCGCCGATCGGCTGGCCGGCACCGAGCTGGCGGCTGCGGTCGCGGCTGCCGACCTTGTGATCACCACCTACGGAGTTGCCGTCCGGGACCGGGCCGTGCTCGCCGAGGTGTCATGGGCGCGGGTGGTATGCGACGAGGCGCAGAACATCAAGAACGCGGCTACCCGCCAGGCACAGGCAGTGCGCGCGATCCCGGCCGGGTCCAGGATCGCGCTGACCGGCACGCCGGTCGAGAACCGGCTGGCCGAGCTGTGGTCGATCATGGAGTTCACCAGCCCCGGCTTGCTCGGCCCGGCCGAGAAGTTCCGCCGCCGGTTCGCGATCCCGATCGAGCGCAACTTCGACGCCGCGGCGACCGAGCAGCTCAAGAGGATCACCGGGCCGTTCATCCTGCGGCGGCTGAAGACCGACAAGAGCGTGATCGCCGACCTGCCGGACAAGCTGGAGATGAAGGCCTGGTGCAACCTGACGCCGGAGCAGGCATCGCTGTACCAGGCGACCGTGGACGACATGATGCAGCGCATCGAGGCCGCTGAGCCCGGCATCGAGCGGCGCGGCCTCGTGCTCGCCACGATGACGAAGCTCAAGCAGGTCTGCAATCACCCGGCGCACCTGCTGGGCGACGGCTCCCGGCTGGCCGGACGATCGGGCAAACTGGCCAGGCTGGAGGAGACCTGCGACGAGATTGTCGAGGCGGGGGACCGGGCGCTGTGCTTCACCCAGTACGCGGAGTTCGGCGCGATGCTGCAGTCGTACCTGGCTGCCCGGCTCAGCTGCGCCGTCCACTTCCTGCACGGCGGCACGGCCAAGAAGCGGCGAGACGAGATGGTCGGCGACTTCCAGGAAGGCAGCGGGCCGGCTGTCTTCCTGCTCTCCCTCAAGGCCGGCGGCACCGGCCTGAACCTCACCGCGGCCAGTCACGTCATCCACATCGACCGCTGGTGGAATCCGGCCGTCGAGGACCAGGCGACCGATCGCGCGTTCCGGATCGGACAGCGGCGCGATGTGCAGGTCCGCAAGTTCGTCTGCATCGGTACCGTCGAGGAGCGGATCGACCAGATGATCGAGGAGAAGAAAGCGCTGGCGCAGGCGATTGTCGGTACCGGCGAGAACTGGCTGACCGAGTTGTCGGTTGCCGACCTGCGCCGGGTGATCGAACTCTCGCCGGAAGCGGTATCCCAATGAGGCGAGCCCAATGAGGCGAGCCCAATGAGGCGAGCCCAATGAGGCGAGCCCAATGAGGCGAGCACGGTGAGCGGCTGGGATGGCGAGCGCTTCGCGCCGTCGCGACCGCGCAAGGCCGCGGGCGGCATCAAGGCGCGCAGCAAGCGCGGCTCGATCGGCGAGCAGTGGTGGTCACGCCGCTTCATCGACGTGCTGGAGTCGTTCGGGCTGCGCAGCAGGCTCAGCCGCGGCCGCAACTATGCCAGGTCCGGGCAGGTCCTCACGCTGGACATCGGCACCGGGCACGTGACGGCAAGCGTGCAGGGGTCGCGGGTCAAGCCGTACCGGGTGAAGCTTACGGTCGATCCGCTGACCACGCCGCAGTGGCGGCGAGTGGAGGAGGCACTCGCCGCGCGGGCCGTTTTCCGTGCCCGGCTGCTCGCCGGGGAGATGCCGGCCGAGATCGAGGAGGTCTTCGCCGACTGTGGCACGCCGTTGTTCCCGAAGTCGGCCCGCGACCTGGAGATGACCTGCTCCTGCCCGGACTGGGAGGTGCCGTGCAAGCACCTGGCCGCGGTCTGCTATGTGCTGGCCGAGACGTTCGACGACGACCCGTTCGCGATGCTCGCGTGGCGCGGCAAGGGCCGGGCGGACCTGCTGGCGGCATTGCGGAGCAGCGGAGCGCGGGCTAACGGCAGGCTCGGGGTTAGCGCGCCCGGGTCTGGCCAGCGCGGGGATGGCGGGGAATCACCGGCCGGTCCGCGGCAGGCCATCGACGTTGCCGGCAAGCCACTGGCCGAGTGCATCGCCGGGTTCTGGTCCACATCGCTGAGTAGTGCCCGCCTGCGAGCGCTGCCGCCCGCCGCCCCGGCTCCCGCCGACTTGCTACTGCGCAGCCTCGACCCGCCGATGATCACGGCCGGCGGCGTGGACCTGGTTACCCTGTTGCGCCCGGCCTACCTGCTGCTGGCTGGCGACGATCGCGCTGCGGGCGAGACCAGCGACGGCGAGGGCAGCGACGGCGAGGGCAGCGACGGCGACAGGGCGGCCACCGAGTAGCCCGAGCGTGCGACTTAGCACGCGATAGTTGCGCTCAGAAACCGGCATATAGGTTGATAAGGTCGCTAGCGACGGCGGTATCGAGTAACAAAGTGCCGGGCAGCGGTCAGTGTGACCGACCCCGCCGCCTCATCCGATGCCCGGCCGGGCTGGTTAAATGTCGGAATGCTCATCAGGGACGCACATCCGGACGAGTTTTCCGAGATCGGTGAAATCAGGGTCAGTGCCTACCTTGCGGGCGGATTCCTCTCGCCGGACTCGGGTTACTTGCCGCGACTGCGCGAGCTTGGCTCGGACGGCCTCAGCCCGGTGCTGGTCGCCGCCGACGAATCTGCGATCGTCGGCACGGTCATGCTGCAGGCCTGGCCGAATGGCGGCGACCTGCTCCGCGGCCCGGCTGATGCGGAGATCCGCGCGCTTGCCGTCCGGCCCGAGGCTCGTGGTAAGGGCGTCGGCCGGGCGCTGGTCAGCGCGGTGATCGGACGGGCCGTCAGCCTCGGCGTCAGGCATCTGCTGCTTCGCACCCAGCCAGAGATGAAGACCGCGCATTTCATCTACGAGGCGGCAGGATTCACCCGGCTGCCGGACCGCGATACCTCTCCGGAGCCGGGTGTCGACCTCCTTGCGTATGAGCTCGACCTCGCCGTTCGCTAACGCCGCGGCCGCCGCGGCACTCCTGCGTGCCGGTTAGGGTTGGCGGAAGCCAGGCGGCGGGCAGCAGGTCCGGCTGGCCGGCGCCAGGTCAGCCGCAGCCATGTCGGCGCCAGACAGGCCAGAGAGTCCGGAGACCGGGGAGCAGTGGTTAGCGTGGCGGACGCACTATCTGAGGTGCCGGCGGCCAGCGTGCCAGCGCAGGCATGGCTGCTCGACGTCCGGGAGAACGACGAGTGGGCAGCAGGCCATGCGCCGGATGCTACCCACATTCCGCTCGGCCAGCTTGGTGCGCGCACCGCCGAGATACCCCTGGATCAGCAGATCTACGTGATCTGCCGCGCTGGCTCGAGGTCGGCCATGGCAGCGCAGGCGCTCAACCGGGCCGGCTGGCAAGCGGTCAACGTAGCGGGCGGCATGCAGGACTGGGCGGCCGCGGGCAAGGCGATGGTCAGTGACTCCGGCGCCGTGCCGTTCGTGGCCTGACCCGGTGTGCTACGCCGGTCCGGCGTCAGCCAGACCGCTCCGGCAGCGGGTACGGCAGCCCGATCATCGGCGCCAGGTCGGCCAGCATCAGCTCGAACATCGGTGCGGGGTCGTCGAGCGCGAATCGCATGTGCCCGAACGCCTCCAGGCTGACAGTTCCGTACAGCAGCACCCAGCAGCGCAGGAAGGTCTGCAGCGCGCCAAGCGGCAGGTCCGAGCCGGTTAGCTCGCGGTAGCGGGCAAGCTGCGCGGCCAGTGCCGGGTCGATGTCGTCATCGGCGGGGATCGGGAACGGCCGACGGCGGTACAGGTCCCCGAACAGGTCCAGGAACACCCGGCCGAACTGGTAACCACAGTCAACGGTCGGATCCCGGTGCACCTCGCGGAGTACCTCAAGACCCGGTAGCGGGCTGCCGAAGATCATGCTGAACTCAGGCACGTGCTCGAGCGTCCAGGCCCGGAACCCACGACAGCCGGCGATCATCTTGACGGCCATGACCTCGGCTTCGCGCAGGCCTGCAGCCCCGGCTGCGGCGTCATGAATAGCCGCTCGCACGTAGCTGGCCAGCTCGGTGAAAATGTCGGCGACGACGTGCCGCAGCAGTTCCTCGTGGCTGCCGAAGTAACGGTAGAGCGCGGGCGCGGTCATCCCCATCTCCCGCGCTATCGCGCGCAGTGAGACCGCATCGGGACCTTGCTGCACGAGCAGCCGCCGCGCGGTCTGGATGATCTCCTGGGTCGTCGCGGCCCGGACGCGATCGCGCCTGCTCGGCGCCTGAACCATGACCGCCATCCACCTCCGCCTGTCCGGGCTCCGCCTGGCGGGTACTGACCAGGACCTGGCCCCTGCGCCTGCGCCAGCGGCCGATGCCCCGCTGCCTTGGCTGTGCCAACTGCCGGCTTGACTACGTTAACCGCGTATGCCAAGTTTACACCGTAATCAATTAACGGCGTTAATCAAAGCGATGATCGCTAACGAGTCTAGTCGCGGGGTGAGCCATGTTCGAGGCCTGGGGACACGTCATCTTTCGTCGTCGACGGCTTGTCCTGGCCGTCGCGGTGGTCGGCGTCGTGTTCGCCGCAATCTGGGGTACCGGAGTGTTCGGAAAGCTCCAGTCGGCTGGCGGCTTCGCACCACCGGCTAGCCAGAGTCAGCAAGAGGCGAACCACGCAGCCGCGGTCTTCGGCCGCGACGCCGGAGATGTCGTACTGCTCTACAGCAGTGCCACGCAGACGGTCCACTCGCCGGCCTACAGGGACGCGGTCGCTAGCTCGCTGGCCCGGCTCCCGCGCAGCCGCGTGGTGTCGGCCGTGACCTACTGGTCCACCCGGTCCGCGCAGTTCGTCAGCTCCGACGGCCGTGTCACGTATGCGGTACTGGACCTAGCCGGCGGCAGCGACCCGGCCAGGATCAAGAGCTTCGAGGCGATTCAAGGCGACCTCACGGCGCCTGGCCTGACGGTCCTGGCAGGCGGCCAGATCCCGACCGAAGCCGCGATCAGCCACGAGGTGACCAGCGATATCGGACGGGCCGAGGCTATCTCGATGCCGGCATTGCTCATCCTGCTGCTGGTCATCTTCGGCAGCCTCGCGGCTGCCAGCCTGCCCCTGGCCATCGGCGGCATCGGCATCATCGGCTCGTTCACGGCGCTACGGCTCCTGGCGCTGGCGACGCCGGTCTCGATCTACTCGGTCAACATCACCACGATCCTTGGTCTCGGGCTGGCCATCGACTACGGCCTGTTCATGGTCGGCAGGTTCCGCGAGGAACTGCACCGGCAGCCGAGCGTCGCGGATGCGGTCGCCCGGACTATGGCGACTGCCGGGCGCACGGTCGCGGTCTCGGGTATCACCGTGGCGACCGCGCTGGCCAGCCTGATGCTCTTCCCCGAGGTATTCCTGCGCTCGATGGGCTACGGCGGCGTGGCGACCACGGCGGTCGACATGCTCGCTGCACTGACGGTGATGCCGGCACTACTGGCAGTGCTCGGCTACCGGGTGAATGCATTGCGCATCCGGCGCTCCGTCCTGAAGCCGAAACAGGCCAAGACCGGCGGCTGGTACCGGCTGGCGCGCAGAGTGATGCGCAGGCCGCTGGCCTTCGCTGTAGCCATCGTGGTCGTACTGCTCGCACTCGGTGCCCCTGTGCTCCATATCAGCTGGGGGGGCACGGACGCCCGTGCGCTGCCAGCGGCAGCTCCGGCTCGCCGGGTGACTGAAGCGCTGACCCGCGATTTCCCCGGCAACGCCGCCGCGCCGATCGAATCACTAGTGCAGTTCCGCGGTCCCATCGCGGGCTCGCCCGTCCGCCAGGCGCAACTGGCCGCGTACGTCAGCAGGCTCGGCAGGCTGCCTGGCGTCATCGGCGCGCAACTCACCGGTGTGCGCGGCGACGTGGCCAGGGTCGACCTGCGTTACCAGCCTGACCCGCTGTCGGCGCAAGCGAGGCTGCTCCTGCTGCGGGTCCGCGGCGTGCCTGGGCCGGCCTCCGCCCTGGTGCAAGTTGGCGGCCAGACCGCCCAGCTAGTGGATGAGTTGAGCAGCTTGTCGACCACCGTGCCGGTGATGGCGCTGGTGATGGCCGCCGCGACGTTCGTGCTGCTGTTTCTTGCCTTCGGGTCAGTGGTGCTGCCGGTTAAGGCCATCGTGGCGAACCTGCTGTCGCTGTCGGCGACGTTCGGGGTGGTGGTCTGGATCTTCCAGGAAGGCCACTTGTCCGGCCTGCTGCGGTTCGCGCCGACCGGGACGATCGACCCGACCATGCCGATCCTGATGCTCGCCATCATCTTCGGGCTGTCCATGGACTACGAAGTGTTCCTGCTGTCGCGGATTCGCGAGCGCTACGACGTGACCGGCGACACCCCGGAGGCCATCGCCAGCGGCTTGCAGCGCACCGGCGGAGTGATCACTAGCGCCGCACTGCTGCTGGTGATCGTGGTCGGTGCCTTCTCTGCGTCGGGAATCACGTTCATCAAGCTCATGGGCGTTGGCATGATCGTCGCGCTGATCGTCGACGCGTCCTTCGTCCGCGTGCTGCTGGTTCCGGCCGCCATGCGCCTGCTGAGCCGGGCGAACTGGTGGGCACCGGGCCCGCTGGGCCGGCTGTATGCCAGGTACGGCATCCGCGAAAGCGGGGACGGCGAATTCAGCGACGACAGCGGTGCACGGACAGCAGGGATAGCCAGTTCGGATGCACTGGCAGCCACGGCGGTGGCATGCTCGGGCGATGGGCGGCTAACTGCCCGTTCCCGTCCGTATCGGGCCGCTAAGGAGCACGATGGCATTCCAGGGCTGGCCGGAGGAGGCCCTCGATTTCTACGACGGCCTTGAGGCCGACAACTCACGAACCTACTGGCAGGCGCACAAGGAGGTCTACGAGACCTGCGTGCTGCAGCCGATGGCCGAGTTGCTGGCCGAGCTTGAGCCAGTCTATGGCGAGACCAAGATCTACCGGCCCTACCGTGACCTGCGGTTCAGCAAGGACAAGTCGCCGTATAAGACAGCCATCGGCGCGCATGTCGGCGAGGGCTACGTCCAGCTGTCCGCGGCCGGCCTCGCGGCTGCTCGCGGTATCTACGGAATGGCGGCTGACCAGCTGGAGCGCTACCGGGAGGCGGTCGCGGCCGACCGGACTGGCGCGGCTCTGGAGGATGTCGTCGCCCGCCTGCGCACGCACGACATCGACGTGCGCGGCCGGGATTCGCTGAAGCGCGCGCCGCGCGGCTACCCGGCCAACCATTCTCGCGTCGAACTGCTCAGGCACAAGGGCCTGGTGGCCTGGCGGGAATGGCCGGTCGAGCCGTGGCTAGGTACCGCCGGCGCCAGGCAGGTGATCTCGGACTTCCTTGCCGCGACCGAACCGCTGAGCGAGTGGCTTGCCCGCAACGTCGGGCCGTCGGACGCGCCGGGCCGGTAGGTGCGGCCGGCCGGTCAGCGGCCGGCCGGTCAGCCGCCGGCCGAACAGTCCGGGCACAGTCCGAACAGCTCAACGGTGTGGCCAACCTGAGTGAAGCCGGCATCCGCTGCCACCTGCTCGGCCCAGCGTTCTACGGCCTTGCCCTCGACCTCGACGCTGCGGCCGCAGTGGCGGCAGGTCAGGTGGTGGTGATGCGTGTCGGTGCGGCAGCGCCGGTAGAGCGTCTCGCCGCCGGAGTCCCTGATCGCGTCGACCTGGCCGGCTTCGGTCAGAACTTGCAGATGCCGGTAGACGGTGGTCAGGCCGACGTGCTCACCGCGCTGCCGCAACTCAGCGTGAATCTGCTGGGCGCTGCAGAATCCGGGCAGGCCACCGAGCACGGCGGAGAGCGCTTCGGACTGGCGGGTGCCCCGGACCCGGGTGCCGCGCGCGGCCGACGGCGACGCTGGCTGCGGTGAACTCACACTCGCACGGTAGCAGCCCGAACGCCGCGCTCTGACCGCCTCGCTGGCCCGGCGGATGGCGGCGTGATGCTGGTGGTGGAACTGCTACTGCTGCGGAACCTCGGCCATCAGGTCTGCGGAGGTTTCCATCCCGGCGCGCCAGACCGACCGCGCGATGATCTTGTGCGGGTCCACGCGGTGCCGGTACCGGCCGGCGATCTCGGTGATCTCCTCCAGCAGGCCTTCCGACAGCGTGGTCGGCTGCAGCCCGAGAGCCAGGAACTGGTCATTGCGCACGATCAGGTCGTTCTCGTCGGCTTCCAGCCGGGGGTTCGGCAGGTAGGCGATCTCGCTTCCGGTCATGTCGCCGATCATCTTGGCCAGGTCGAGCAGCCGGTGCGTTTCGGTGACCTGGTTGCGTACCAGCACCTTGTCGCCGGACTCGGGCGGGTTGTTGATGGCGATCTCGATGCACCGGACGGTGTCCCGGATGTGGATGAAGGCACGGGTCTGGCCGCCAGTGCCGTGCATCGTCAGCGGGTGGCCGATGGCCGCCTGCATGAGGAACCGGTTGAGCACGGTCCCGTAGTCGCCGTCGTAGTCGAACCGGTTGATGAGGCGCTCGTCCCGCGCGGTCTGGTCGGTCTGGGTGCCCCACACGATGCCCTGGTGCAGGTCGGTGATCCGGAGGCCGTCGTTCTTGGCGTAGAACGAGAACAGCAGCTGGTCGAGCGTCTTGGTCAGGTGGTAGACCGAGCCGGGGTTGGCCGGGTGCAGGATCTCTCGCTCGAGCTCACCGTCTGGCGTCGGAACCTTGACGGCCAGGTAGCCCTCCGGAATCGGCGCGCTGCCCGACCAGCCGTAGCCGTACACGCCCATCGTGCCGAGGTGCACGAGCGAGACGTCGAGACCGGTCTCGACCAGGGCGGTGAGCAGGTTGTGGGTGCCGCGGACATTGTTGTCGACGGTGTAGCGCTTGGTCTGCTGGGTCCGCATCGAGTACGGCGCGGCGCGCTGCTCGGCGAAGTGCACGATCGCGTCCGGCCTCAGCTCCAGCAGCAGCGCGACCAGCGCGTCGTAGTCCGTGGCCAGGTCCAGGTTCACGAACCCGATCGTGCGGTCGGACACTTCCTGCCACGCTGCCAGCCGCTGGCTGATCGGCCGGATCGGCGTCAGCGAGTCGACCTCGAGCTCGACGTCGATCTTCCGGCGGCTCAGGTTGTCGACGATTGTGATGTCATGACCATGATCGGACAAGTACAGCGAGGTGGGCCAGCCGCAGAAGCCGTCACCGCCGAGGACCAGAACGCGCATAAGTGCTCCAAAGTTTGCTTCACTGCTCTCGGATCGCGCCCGGTCCTGCGTCGCCACGGCGGGCAGTCAGAGCTTAAGAGCCAGGCTCCCAAGGTTGGCATCCGTGGCAGTGTACCGGGCGACTTCCCCGCGTTGCTCGTTTCCTTATCACTATGTGAGGCGACTGACACTTCAGTCCAGCCCTATTCTTTCGCCGCCCGCATCCCGGGCCCCTGCTGAGCCAGCCTGCGAGGACGACTTTTCCCAAGCATGACCCGCAAGTGTCCAGGCGGCCAGGGCCGGCGGCCGATTGACAGCTAGCACCCAGCATGGCTGCAGCGACAAATCAGCTTTCTCTACCACAGAACCCGGCGGCCGCGACGTCACGGCCGGGCACGGGGCAGGATGGGACTCATGGCAGATCGGCTTCGCGGCGCAACCAGTCCGTATCTGTTGCAGCATGCGGACAACCCCGTTGACTGGTGGCCGTGGAGCGACGAGGCGTTCGCGGCGGCAGCAGAGCGCGGGGTGCCGGTTCTGCTGTCGGTCGGCTACTCGGCCTGCCATTGGTGTCATGTGATGGCTCATGAGTCGTTCGAGAACGAGCAGACGGCCGCGATCATGAACGAGCACCTGGTCTGCATCAAGGTGGACCGGGAAGAGCGGCCGGACGTCGACAGCGTGTACATGACGGCTACGCAGGCGATGACCGGGCAGGGCGGCTGGCCGATGACCGTGTTCATGACGCCCGACCGGGACCCTTTCTTCTGTGGCACCTACTTCCCGCGCGCGCAGTTCGAGCATCTGGTGCTGGCCGTGGCGCGAGCCTGGCACGAGGACCGGGCCAGGGTGTCCGCCCAGGCCGGCCAGATTGCGGCTGCGCTGGCCGAGCGGACCAGTCCGGGGTCCGGCGGGCCTGCAGCGGGAGCCGGAGCGGCCGGTGCGGCCGCGGCCGGGGCGGCCGGGGCTGGAGCGGCCACGGACCCGGCCAGCCGGCTCAGTGCCGCCTGCGATTCGGCCGCCACCACGCTGGCCAGGGAGTTCGACGCCAGCCGGGGCGGGTTCGGGGGCGCGCCGAAGTTCCCGCCGTCGATGGTGCTGGAGTTCCTGCTCCGCCACTCCGAGCGCGTCACCGGGCCCGCTGCGCAGCAGGCGCTGGCCATGGCCGAGGTCACCGCCGGCGCGATGGCCAGAGGCGGCATCTACGACCAGCTAGCCGGCGGCTTCGCCAGGTACAGCGTTGATGCGGGCTGGGTGGTTCCGCACTTCGAGAAGATGCTCTACGACAATGCGCTGTTGGCGCGGGTCTACGCGCACCTGTGGCGGCGTACCGGCAGCGCGCTTGCCCGGCGCGTCGCGGAGGAGACGTGTGACTGGCTGATGGCTGAGCTGCGGACGCCTGAAGGCGGTTTCGCCGCCGCGCTCGACGCGGATTCAGACGGCTCGGAAGGCGCGTTCTACGTGTGGACGCCGGCCGAACTAACCGCGGCGCTCGGTGCCGACGACGGCGGCTACGCGGCCGGGCTGTTCGGCGTGACCGAGGCGGGAACGTTCGAGCATGGCGCATCGGTTCTGCAGTTGCGCGTAGATCCGGCTGACTCTGCGCGGCTGGCCAGGGTGCGGGCCGGCCTGCGCATGGCGCGGGCGGAGCGGATCCGTCCCGGCCGTGACGACAAGGTGGTCGCCGCCTGGAACGGCCTGGCTATCGCGGCACTGGCCGACTGCGGGCTGCTCTTCAACCGGCCCGATTTCATCGCCGCCGCGACTGCGGCAGCGCAGTTGCTCATCACCGTGCACCTCAGTGCCGGCCGGATCGCGCGGACATCGAGAGACGGCCGGGCGTCAACGGCACCGGGCGTCCTCGAGGACTACGGCTGCGTCGCGGCTGGCCTGATCGCGCTGGCCGGTGCTGCCGGGCCGGAGGGTGCTGCCGGGCCCGCGGCGCCCGGTGCGGCGCGCTGGCTAGCGGTGGCCGGCCAGTTGCTCGACACGGCCCTGACCCGGTTCAGTGCCGGAACGGGCGGTTTCTACGACACCGCCGACGACAGCGAGCAGCTCATCTACCGGCCAGCCGAGGCGGCCGACGGACCGAGCCCGTCGGGCACATTCGCGGTGGCGGACGCCCTGCTGAGCTTCTCCGCGCTGACGGGTTCCAGCCGCCACCGCGATGCGGCCATCGCTGCCCTGGCCCCCGTCGCTGACCTGGCGTCCAGGTTCCCGCGCGCGGCCGGGTCCGGGCTGGCGACGGCCGAGGCCGTGTTGTCCGGCCCGGTAGAGATCGCGATAGCCGGGCCGCTAACGGCGCGGCGGGCCGAGCTTCACCGGGTCGCGCTGATGAAAGCGCCGCCCGGAGCGGTCATAGCGGTCGGCGATGGCGTCGGCGAGCCGATCCCGCTGCTCGCGGGGAAGGGGGCAGTCGACGGCGGCCCGGCTGCGTATGTCTGCCGGAACTTCAGCTGCCAGGCGCCGGTCACTGAACCCGAGCAGTTGCGCGCGGCGCTGAGCTTGCCGGGCTGACCGGCGCCGCCAGTCCGGCGCCGGCCAGAAATTTGCCATTGATTTCGCCCCGCATATGGGCTAGCGGGAATTCCCTGCGCGATGATCGGGAATCGAGAGGTATGGACGCATGCCAACGGCGCGTGCATCGTAGGACAAGAACGCGGAACGCCGCAGGAGCCCTTGAGCAGGGCCGGGAGGGGGTGACGGGTGCGCGTAGCAACCCGCCGCCTGCGCGCTGGCTTGTGGATAGCCGTCGCAGTGGGCGTCGCGGCGGGGCTGCTGTCCCTGGAAGTCGCCATTCCCGGGCTGTCCGGATTGGTCGTCACCGGCGGCAGGCTCGCCCCTTCCTTCGCCAGCCGTGCCACCGCGAGCATTGCCACCGCGAGCAGCAGCGGCGCGAGCAGTGCCGCAGCGAGCCGGGCAGCGGCTGCCACCGACCGGCGGTACGCCGCGGTTCTCAGCGGGATCGGCGCAACGCGGGCGCTGTCCGGTGCTAGCGCGGGCGCCGCGGCCACGGCGGCGCGCAAGGCAGCTGGCCAGACCGAGTTGACTGCTGCCCGGCAGGCCGGCGTGCTGCTGCCCGGCCAGGGTAGTTCGCGAGCCTCCGCCGTCCCCGTAGTCAGCCTGCCGGGCACGCGGACAGCACCGAGAGTCCGGCCGCTGCGCAGGTTGCGGCCGGCCGACTTGCTCGTGGTCGGGCCGGCCGCGCTGCCGCGGAGTGCGATCGCGGCGATCAGGAAGCTGCCGGGCGTGGCGGCCGCGAACCTGCTCGACGCTGCCCGGATAAAGGTCAACGGCGGCTACGTCGCCACGCTCGGCGTGGACCCGTCGACGTTCCGGGAGTTCGCGGCCAAACCGACCGCTCAGTCGACCGCATTGTGGCGCAACGTCGCTGCCGGGGACATCGCCGTCTCCTACCTGATGGGCCAGCAGGAAAAACTGAGGCTCGGCGGGACAGTGCAAGTCGCCGGCGCGCGGACGGAGGAATTGCGGGTCGGCGGCTTCGGCACCGTGGGCATCAGCGGCGTGGACGCCGTGGTGTCCGGCTCGGTAGCCCGCTCGCTCGGCATGCCCACCGGGAACGCGATCGTCGTCAGCGCGCCGCGCGCCAGGCTGAGTTCCCTGATGCGGCATATCAAGCGCGTGCTGCCGCAAGCCGCCGCGGTCGCTCCGCTCGTCGGGCAGGCAGCCCTGCATGGCCTGCCCGGCTCGGCTGGCGCGATCGGTAATACGTCCTCCGACGGGCCTGGCCTCACGGCCGCGCAGACCAGGGCTTTCCTGGCCGCGGCGCTTGCCCAGGTGGGCAAGCCCTACGTCTGGGGCGGCGACGGACCGAATGTCTTCGACTGCTCGGGCCTGGTGCAGTGGTCGATGCGGCAGGCTGGCATCGTCATGCCGCGCGTCGCGGCGAGCCAGGCGCAGACCGGACCCCAGGTCCCGCTGTCCGACCTCGTTCCGGGTGACCTGCTCTTCTACCACACCGACCCGACGGCGCCGGCGTACATCTCGCACGTCGCGATCTACCTCGGCAACGGCCTCATGCTGCAAGCACCCGAGCCCGGTGAGGACGTGCAGATCGTGCCGGCCATTTTCACTGGCGGCTTCGCCGGAGCGGTCGCGGTCTATCCGCGGCTCGCCGCCGCCGTCGCCGCTGATCCGGCTGCTTAGCGCGGGCACCCGCGAGGACGAGGCACTTTCGCCGCCGACGGCGAATTCCTTACGCGCTCACGGCCAGCGGCAGGCTGTGGACACCCGGACGCAGTTGTGTAATCATAATTACATGGATCCCGACGAGCTTCGTGCCTGGTTCTCCGGCCGCCTCCCGGCTGGCTGGTTCACTGCCGCGCCGGAGATCACGGCAGACCGCGAGGAGATCACCGTCATCGGCCCGCTCGCCGACACCGAGGCCGCGGCCGGCCATGGCGATGCCGAGGCTGCGGCCGCTGCCGAGGGGCGCAGCCGCCGGTTCCGTGAAGAGACCCGCGAGCACCGGATCGAGATCGCCCGTGAGGCTGAGCACAGGTTCGGCCGGAAGGTTTCCTGGGGCGTCGAGTGCAACGGCCGCAGGGTGATGTTCACCACGTTTTCCGTGCCCGTCATGACGCGACTGCGGCAGCCCGAGCGGCAGGTGCTCGACACGCTCGTGGACGCCGGCGTGGCCCGCAGCCGCAGCGACGCCCTCGCCTGGTGCGTGCGCCTTGTCGGTCAGCACCAGGACCCATGGCTAGCCGACCTGAGGGCGGCGCTGCGCAAGGTTGAGCAGGTCAGGGCCGACGGCCCAGGGCAATAACCCGCATCGTGATGGTTGGCGAGGGCGTCGTGCTGGCATTCGCGCCGCTGGCGGTCACCAGGCGGGAACGGGGCTGACGGGGCCCGCCCTGCCCGGCTGCGGACCGAGTCTGGGCCGGTCCGCTGTAGCCGCTTGACGACGTTTCTTCTACGGAACGTGACCACGATTGCTCCTTGCCGGTCCGATTAGCCGTGACCAGGCCGAATTGACTCGGTCACGCCGGGGTACACTCCCCCAATCCCGGCTCTCAGGTCCTGCGGGCCCTGCGTGCATCCGGGTCCCCCCGCAGCGGAGCTACCGCAATGCCCTTGAGGAGGACCAGTCGTGGCGTCTGACGTGAATGCGGCCCCGGATCTGGCTGGCCTCGAGACAAGTCTCGACGATGCTGGCCTGAAGAATCCGCGCGTGCGCGAGTACGTGCGGCACTGGGCGGAACTTACCGGTGCCGAGCGCGTCGAGGTGATCGGCGCATCCGATGACGCCCGGCTCATCAGCGAGTCGCTCGAGGCCGGGGAGATCTGGCCGGCCGGCGAGGGCCGCTACTACGCCCGCAGCTACACCAAGGACACCGCACGCTCGGAGGAGCGCACGATAGTGGCCACCGCTGACCCGGCGGACAAGGGCACCTACAACAACTGGCACCCGGCCAGCGAGATGCGCCCGCTGCTGGAGAGGCTGATGCGGGGCGCGTCGGCGGGCAAGACCATGTACGTCATCCCGTACCTGATGGCCCCGCCGGGCTCGCCGCTCGAGCCGTACGCTGCCGGCGTCGAGCTCACCGACCATCGCACCGTCGCGCTGCACATGATCAGGATGGCGCGGTGCGGCGTCGAGCACGTGAACAACCTGGCCGACCCGAACGGGTTCGTGCGCGGCGTGCACGTCACCGGTGACCTGGAGAACCTGGGCCAGGGCACGCCTGATGACCAGCGGTATTTCGTGACGTTCGCGGACGAGCGGACGATCCTGCACTTCGGCTCCTCCTACGGCGGCAACGCGCTGCTGGGCAAGATCGCGCACGGCCTCCGTCAGGCGGCCTATGACGGCTGGGTCTCCGGCGAGTTCCTGGCCGAGCAGTTCATGCTGATCGGCATCACCGACAAGCAGACCGGCCGTACCTGGCATATCTGCGGCGGCTTCCCGAGCGCGTCCGGCAAGACCAACCTCGCGATGATGCTTGCCCCTGACAGCCTCGGCGACCGGTACCACGTCTCGTTCTACGGCGACGACGTCGCCTGGCTGCGGGTGGATCCGGCGGACGGGAAGGTCTACGCGATCAACCCCGAGTTCGGCGTCTTCGGCGTCGCGAAGGACACCAACGAGGTCACCAATCCGACGGCGGTCCGCTCGGTCGGGCCGGGCACCGGGGTCTTGTTTACTAACGTCGCTTACAACGACAACACCCACGAGGTGTGGTGGGAAGGCAGGACGCCGCAGCCGCCCGCCGACGTGACCGGCTGGCGGGACTGGACCGGGCAGCTCATCTCCGAGCGGTCAGCCGGCGAGCAGGACAAGCCCTGGGCGCACCCGAACAGCCGTTTCACTACGTCGCTGACAAACGTGCCGAATATCGCCGCGGACTTCGATGCCGGCAAGGGCGTCCCGATCGACGCGGTCATCTTCGGTGGCCGCACGCGTGATCGCGAGCCGCTGATCCGGGCCATTACCGACCTCGCCGAGGGCGTCTACGATGGCCTCACGCTCGGCGCCGAGGCGACCTTCGCGGCCGAGGGCGTGGACGGCCAGCTCCGCTACGACCCGATGTCGATGCGACCGTTCATGTCCTACCCCGAGGGCGCCTACGCCGCTCACTGGCTCAAGATCATCGGTTCCGCTGCCGAACAGCCGATCTTCGCTCATGTCAACTGGTTCCAGCGCGATCCGGCCGACGGCCGCTTCCTGTGGCCCGGCTACCGCGAGAACCTGCGCCCGCTGCTGTGGCTGCTGCGGTTGAAGGACGGAGAGGTCCAGGGCGAGCAGACGCCCGTCGGGATCGTCCCGGCTAAGGACGAACTCGACCTCGACGGCGTCGCGATCAGCGCCGGCGACCTGGACAGGATCCTGCGCATCGACACCGACCGGTGGATATCCGAGATGGCGCATCGCGAAGCGCACCTGGCCCAGTTCGACGGCCTGCCCGAGGAGATCTGGGCAGCGCACCGTCGCATCGCCGCAGCGCTCGCCGCCGCCCGGGAGGGCTAGCTAGCTGATGATCGTTCCGGTCCCCCTGTCCTCCGATGATCTTGAGGGAGCCGGATGATCTTGATGGATGTAGGTTTTCTGTCGCTATAGCGACAGAAAACCTACATCCATCATCAGCGGCCGACTCGCCAGACCCTGTCTTAACGTGCAAATCGGGCAGGTGCGGCGGGCCTGCTAGCAACAGAGCTGCGGCAGGGCCGTGCTAAACACGCAAATGGGACAGCCCGTTCCCGATCCGGTTCGAGTACAGCGGCGACGCAGCGGACTCGGCGTGGGGCTTGCCCGTGCGCTCGGCCGGCCGCCTGCCTCAAGAACGGAAAGGCGACGTAACGGACCGGCCAAACCACCAGTGTGGGGGTGCCGGTCTCGCTCGGAGCGATGTTAACGTTCCGTCATGGTAGCACTACGCTGCGTAGATGGCTCCGTCTTGTCCGTGCACGCTGTCAACTGCCGGGACGCGGTCGGCCGGCCGTACGAGATCACCCTGAGACTGGCCAGGGACTCTGTCCCGTTCGCCGCCGTCGGCCAGCGCTGCGGCTACCAGTTCGCCGAACTGGCAGAGCGGGTCAGTGCGGCCAGGGCCGACCCGGAGCAGGCTGCCGCCTGGCCCGACCCGGACGACCGGTTCCCGGGTGCGTGCGGCGGGCCAGGGCCCGGTCGCCTGCCCGGCGATCATGAGTACTTCATGCTGCGATCCCGTGAGCGCAGCGACTTGCCCGGCGGCGGTGAACTGCGCTGCGTACTGCGGTCGACAGCGGTGTGGCTCGGGGAGTGCATGGGCACCGGACACGGCGAGCCGGCCGCCCACGGGCAGTTCCCTCACCTGGGCCAGCGCGGGCTCGCGGGCCAGCACGGGCTCGCCGGCCAGCATGGGCTCGCCGGCCAGCACCCAGCCCAGCATGGCCTGCCTGCGCCGCCACCCGGGCCGCAGGGCGTTCCGGGGCAGCGGGCCTGGCCGGCCCGGCGCCCGGCGGGCGGCGCCGGCCGGTGGCATCTGACCAGGCGGGCGTTCATCGAGGCGTGGGGCGACGGCGGCGTGGGCGTGCGGGCTGTCCTGACTTCGGCCGAACTGGTGGCATTCTTGGATACGGTGCTGACAGAACCGGGGACTCCTGAGACAGCAGATGCTGCTGTCTCAGCCGGGAGCGTTCCGGCCGGGGGAGTGTCCCGGTCGGCGCAGTGACGGCGACCGGGTGGCGCTTTGGCGGCAGCGAGGAAGGGTTCCGGATGGGATTGCGCGCTCTCGTCTACCGGCTATACGAGCGCAGGCTCGAGGCGACGCTGGCCCCTCAGGCGATCCCCCGGCACGTCGGGGTGATGGCCGACGGTAACCGCAGGTGGGCGAGATCAGCCGGGCTCGCCGATGTCAGCAGCGGTCACCAGGCTGGTGCCGACAAGATCTTCGAGCTGCTCGGGTGGTGCCAGGAGACGGGGGTCGAGGTTGTCACCCTGTGGCTGCTGTCTACCGACAACCTGACCAGGGAGCCGGCCGAGCTGGAGCAGTTGCTGCGCATCATCGAGGACACGGTCCGCGAACTTGTTGCGCAGGGGTGGCACGTCAAGCCGGTCGGTGCGCTCGATCTGCTGCCCGCCGACACAGCGCAGGTGCTCAAGGACGCGGCTGAGGTCACCGCCGGGCACAGCGGATTGCTGGTGAACGTCGCGGTCGGGTATGGCGGCCGCCGGGAAATCGCCGACGCGGTCCGGTCGCTTCTGCAGGAGCATGCGACCAAGGGCACCACGATCGAGGAGCTAGCCGAGATCCTGGATGTCGAGCACATCGCCGAGCACCTGTACACCGCCGGGCAGCCGGACCCTGACCTGGTCATCAGGACCTCGGGAGAGCAGCGCCTCGGCGGCTTCCTGCTCTGGCAGAGCGCGCACTCCGAGTTCTACTTCTGCGACGCCTACTGGCCCGCTTTCCGCCGGGTCGACTTCCTCCGCGCGCTGCGCTCCTACGGCGAGCGGCACCGGCGGTTCGGCGCGTGATCCTTAGCGGGGCCCGTCGTGAACAGCTAGTTACGGTACTTCCGCCGCTCGGTTCCCTTAGGTACCGTCTGAACTGACGGGCGGTGCCTAGCCGCCCGCCGGGAAGGCCCTTGAGATCCTCGAGCTTCGCGTCCTGGTGCGCAGGCGAGATGAGCGATGGGCCGGGTTCCCGGCCTCTCGCTGGCCGGACCCGGTCCCGCCGACACGTCTGTGTCCGACCGCGGCGCCCGCCTGGCGCCCAGGGGAGAGCGAGTGGCCAGTTCCTCAGCACGCCGATCAACGCAAGCCTCGCGGGGCAGCGCGCCCGCAGTCCCGGAGAAGGCGAGCCCAGTCCGGGCGAGCCCAGTCCGGGCGAGCACAAGCGAGGCGAGCACAAGCGAGGCAAGCACAGCCAAGGCAGGATCCGTCCCGCCTGTCAGCGTCGCGACCGGTACCGGCCGGGAGCCGGCCGACTTCGTCAGTTCCGGTCACCCGCGCCGTACCTTCGTCCTGGACACCAGCGTGCTGCTGGCGGACCCGGCGGCAGTCGGCAGGTTCGCCGAGCACCGCGTGGTGCTGCCGGTCGTCGTCATCACCGAGCTAGAGGCCAAACGGCAGCACCCTGAGCTCGGCTACTTCGCCCGCCAGGCGCTGCGATACCTCGATGATCTCCGGGTCCGTCACGGCCGCCTGGATGCCGACCTGCCGGTCGGCGACTCCGGCGGCAGCGTCCGGGTCGAGCTCAACCACTCCGACCCCGCGGTACTGCCGGCCGGCTTCCGGCTGGGTGACAACGACACCAGGATCCTGTCCGTCGCGTGCAGCCTGGCGGCCGAGGGCGAGAGCGTGATCCTGGTCAGCAAGGACCTGCCGTTGCGGGTCAAGGCGGCGGCGGTCGGGCTGACGGCGCAGGAGTACCGTGCCGAGCTGCCACCGGACTCCGGCTGGACGGGCATGGCCGAGCTGGAAGTCGCGGCTGCCGAGATCGGCGAGTTGTATGAGACCGGCCGCATCGATCTTGCCGCGGCCCGTGACCTGCCCTGCCACACCGGCCTGGTGCTGATATCGGGGCAGGCCGGCGCCGGCAGCGCGCTCGGCAGGGTGCAGCCGGATAAGTCCGTCAAGCTGGTCCGCGGCGACCGGGAGGCATTCGGGCTGCGCGGCCGGAGTGCCGAGCAGCGGATCGCCCTTGACCTTCTGCTGGACAGCGAGGTCGGCATCGTGTCACTTGGCGGCCGGGCCGGGACCGGCAAGTCCGCGCTGGCTCTGTGCGCGGGCCTGGAGGCGGTGATGGAGCGCCGCCAGCACCGCAAGCTCGTCGTCTTCCGGCCGCTCTACGCCGTCGGCGGCCAGGAGCTCGGCTATCTGCCGGGTTCCGAGGCAGACAAGATGAACCCGTGGGCGCAAGCGGTGTTCGACACCCTGTCGGCGGTGACATCACAGGCCGTCATCGAGGAGGTACTCGACCGGGACATGCTGGAGGTGCTGCCGCTGACCCACATCCGCGGCCGGTCGCTGCACGACTCGTTCGTGGTCGTCGACGAGGCGCAGTCGCTCGAGCGAGGCGTGCTGCTGACCGTGCTGTCCAGAATCGGGGCCGGCTCCAGGGTGGTGCTGACCCATGACATCGCCCAGCGCGACAACCTGCGCGTGGGCCGCCACGATGGCGTGGTCGCCGTGATCGAGAAGCTCAAGGGCCATCCGCTGTTCTCGCACGTCACGCTGGTCAGGTCGGAGCGTTCGCCGATTGCCGCGCTGGTCACCGAGATGCTGGAGGACCCCGGTATCTGACTTGCCTGCGGGCCGCCCCCGACTCGCGCTATGCGGCCGGGGGCGGTACCGTGACTCGCGTCATGAGCCCGCACGACGCTACTAGCAGCACGCCCACCGCTGCCGAACGCCTCGTCACTGGCGTGCCGGAGCCGGTCTCGGTGGTCATGCCGGTGCGCAACGAGGAGCGCTACATTGCCGAGTCGGTCGGCCGCATCCTCAGCCAGCGCTACGACGGTGAGCTTGAGCTGGTGATAGCGCTCGGCCCATCGCGTGACCGGACGGCCGAGGTCGTCAGCGATCTGGCCGCGTCCGATTCGCGCATCACGGTCATCGAGAACCCCACCGGCCAGATCGCCGCTGCGATCAACCTGGCCCTCGCCGCCTCCAAGCACCCGGTCGTGGTGCGCGTCGACGGCCACTCGATGCTCCCGGATGCCTACATCCAGACCGCCGTCGACACCCTGCGCGAGACCGGCGCCGTTAACGTCGGCGGACTGATGGCAGCGGCCGGGGTTACCCCGTTCCAGCAGGCAGTCGCGTGGGCCATGACGTCGCCGTTCGGGGTCGGCGCGGCCAAGAACCATACCGGCGGCGAGGCCGGGCCTGCCGACACGGCCTACCTGGGGGTCTTCAGGCGCGAGGCGATCGAGCAGGCCGGCGGCTACAACGAGGACTTCGAGGTCGCCGAGGACTGGGAGCTCAACCACCGGATCCGCAAGGCCGGCGGTCTGATCTGGTTCCAGCCGGCCATGCGCGTGACCTACCGGCCGCGCGCGACGGTGGCCGAGCTCAGCACCCAGTACTTCCGGTACGGCAGGTGGCGCCGCGCCGTCGCGCGTGCCCACGCCGGGACCATCAATCTGCGTTACCTCGCGCCGCCGGTCGTGGTAGCGCTGCTAGCTGCCGGGAGCCTTGCCGGCCTGGCGGGTCTCGGCGGCCTGGCCGCGGGCACCTGGCTGGGCTGGCTGACCCTCGGTTTCATCGTCCCGGCCGGCTACCTGGCAGGAATCGCGGCAGTCGCTGCCCGGGCGGCCAGGACGCTGCCGCCCGGCGTGGCCAGCCGGGTACCGATCGCTCTCGCGACGATGCACATTTGCTGGGGCGCAGGCTTCCTGACGAGCCCGCGCAGCCTCGTTCCCGCGCCGCGAGCTGACGCCGGGTCAGTCGCCGGTTTCGGGCCACTCGGCTAGCGTGTGCGCGACGGCCAGGTCGGCGGCGTAGGTGATCTTCAGGTTCCGCTCGCTGCCGGTGACGACGCCGACCGGGATCTCGGGCAGGTAGCGCAGGACGACGCCGCAGTCGTCGGTCGCGGGGACTGCCGCGAAGCCAGGGTCGGCCTCGGCCAGCTCGTAAGCCCGGCTGATAACTGACAGGCGGAACCCTTGCGGGGTCTGGCAGCGGGCCAGCACGTCGCGCGGCAGCACTCGCTGGATGGCGCCGCTGGCGACCTCGACGACCGTGTCAGCCGACGGCACGACGACGCTCACGGCATGCCAGTGGTCGAGCGCCGCGACGCAGGCCGCGATCGTCCGCTGTTCGACGAGCGGCCGCGCCGCGTCATGGAACAGCACCTTCCAGTCCGCGGCGGCCCTCTCGCCGCGCAGCCAGCTGATCGCTTGCCTGGTGGAGTCGGTCCTGCTGGCACCGCCCGGGATGACGCTGCTGACCTTGGGGTAGGCGGCCGTGGCCTGCCGCACCTCGGCCGTGATGTCCGGCGCGGCGACAACGATCACCTCGTCGACGGCAGGCGCGGCATCGAACGCCCGGACGCAGTGCTCGATCAGCGTCCGGCCCGCCAGCAAGCCCAGCTGCTTCGGCATGGCCGCGCCGAACCTGCGGCCCGACCCTCCCGCCAGTACCACCGCCACGGTCCGCATGGCCAGACCATAGCCGGTCGGCGGTCCTGCCCCGGCCGGCGGTCCTGCCCGGCGGCGAACAGGTCCCACCCCGGTGGCCATCGGGGGCGGCCGGCGGGGCGAATGTACGCTAGGTATCAGTCTGGCTACCTGAGGTTAGCAAGGGCGATCATCACGGACGATGAGGCCACCGCTGGCTCGAACGAGCCCGCGGCCGAACCTAGTGCAGGCCCGGCGGCAGGCGCGTCAGCGGCCGCTGCCAGGAAACGGCCGCGTGTGCCCGGCCGGCTTGACCGGGCGGACCCGTCAGGTGCGGGGCGGCCGCCCCGTGGCAGGCCGGGGGCCATGCAGTCTTATCCCGCCGGACCAGCTGGCTGGCTGACCGGATACGCCGCGCCCGCCGACGGGCAGCGCACGGGGTCCCTGCCCGGCGACGGTCTCCTGCCCGGCGACGGTGAGCCCGGTTATCGCGAGCCCGGCGAAATCGGCGCCGGGGCCGCCGTGGCCGGGGCCGCCGTGGCCGGGGCCGCCGTGGCCGGGGAAGCTGACGAGGTCTCGTCCGGCCAGCCCATCAGCATCGGCCTGCTGTCCGGGGTCGGCCGGCTAGCGCTCGTCGGCAACGCCCCTGAGCTGCTCGGTGACCAGCCCGACCGCACCCTGCATGAGCCGGGCCTGCTGGCGGAGGCTGGCCGGCTTGCGCTCGCCTGGGCGGCTGGCCGGTATCTCGGCCGCAGTGCCGCCTGCGGCATCACGATCGCGCTCACCGCGTGCGCGGCCGCCTGGTTCTCGGCCGGCAGCAGGACCGACCTACTCCGCGGCGTCGCCGCGTTGTGGACCGGCTACCTCGTGCTCAAGGCAGGGCAGAAACTGCCCGCTGTCCGGGCGCCGGCGGTCCGGGTCGGCTGGCTGACCGCGCTCGGGAGTTGCCTGGCCGAGTGCCTGGTCTATGCGGGGCTCGGGCTCGGTGCCGCCGCTGAGCACTGGGGCCGGGCATGGCCGCTCACCATCACCGTGCTCGGGCTGACCGGGGTCCGCAACCTGATGAGCGCGTGCTCGACGCTGCCCGGGTTCGGCGAGCAGGCTGAGGGTCCGGTCCGCCGGCTATGCGCGGCCGCGCTGACCATGCCGTTCGGCGGCCGGGTCCTGCTCATCGGCCTGGTCGCGCCCATCTGGGGTGCCAGGGTCGCGCTGCTCGCCGTGCTGGGCTGGGCGATCGTGGCGATCGCCTGCGGGCTGGCCGGACGGGCGGCGCCGGGCGTCACCGGCATTGACGGCGAGCGACCGGACCGGCAGAACTCGCTGCTGTTGCGGTTGCGGGATGACGGGGCGCTAGCCCGCGCCCTCGGGGCCCTGGTCCGGGGGAACCTGCTGCCGCTACCGCCTGCCGTGCTGGGCCTGGCCGCGATCTCGGCGCTCGGCCCGCTCGGGTTGCGCGGCCTGCCGGCAGCGCTGATGGTCGCCCCGGCGGTCGTCATGCTGCTGGCGGCGCCGGGATCGGCGCACCCGCACTCCGGGCGGCTCGACTGGCTAGTCCCGGCCGTGCTCCTCGGCGCACAGCTACTTTACCTGGCCGCGGTCGGGCTCAGCGTGGGCGTGCCGCGGCCATTGATCTTCGCGCTCGGGGCGGCGCTGCTGCTCCGCTACGCCGACCTGGCCGCGCCCGGCCGGCCCGTGATCCTGACCAGGAGGCGGGCGCCAGATGGTGACGGCAGCGAGCGGGGCACGGCGCTCGGCTGGGAGGGGCGCCTGCTGATCGCGGGCCTGGCCGCGGCCATGGGCATCGCGACATTCGCTTACCTGGCGCTAACGGTCTATTTTGGGTTCCTCATCGTTGTCAGGGTCGTGACGACCTTTGCCGCGCGTCAGGAGGGACCCGTCCGTGATCGGCTTGGTGCTGGCGGCCGGCGCAGGCCGCCGGCTACGTCCTGACACCGACCACCTGCCTAAGGCGCTGCTCCCGGTCCGCGGGGACGTGACGATCCTGGATATCGCCCTGGCGAACCTGGCCGCGGTCGGCCTGACCGACATCGTGGTGCTGGTCGGGTACGCCGCGGCCGCGGTGGCCGGCCGCGTCCGGGCGCTTGAGCGGCGGCACCATGTCGCGATCGAACTGGTGCACAACGACCGGGCAGAGGACTGGAACAACGCCTACTCGCTCTGGCTGGCCCGCGCGTACTTCGGCGAGGGCGTACTGCTGGTCAACGGCGACACCGTGCACCCGGTCAGCGTGGAACAGGCGCTGCTCGCGGCCGCCGCTGCCCAGCCGGGAGCCGACCTGATCCTCGCCCTGGACGACGTCAAGCAGCTTGCGGACGAGGAGATGAAAGTCATGCTCGACGACCGCGGGCTGATGAGGCGGATCAGCAAGCTCCTTGACCCGGCCGAGGCTGACGGTGAGTACATCGGAGCGACGCTGATCGAGGCGACAGCGGCCGGCGCGCTGGCCGACGCGCTGCAAGTCACCTGGAGGATCGACCCTAGCCGGTATTACGAGGACGGCTTCCAGGAGCTGGCGGACCGCGGTGGTGCTGTGGCCGTGGCGCCGATCGGCACGGTCGACTGGGTCGAGGTGGACGATCACCAGGACCTGGCGCGTGCCAGGGAGATTGCCTGGCGCTGCTAGGGTCGGGCAAGCCGCTCGCCGAGGGAGGAACATGCCGCTACTGGCCCGGATGCTGCCCTCGCCGCTGATGATCGACGTCCGGCGGGGAGCGATCGGGAGCCTTGGCGCGCTGCTCGCTGACCATCGGATCGCGACCGAGGGCCGGGTGGCTGTCGTCGTCGGCCCGGGTCAGGGCGACAGCATCGCTGCCGAGCTGACGCTGATGGCTGCCGAGGTGATCCGGGTGCCGGAGGGCAGCCATGCTGCCGCCGCGGATCTCGGCCAGCGGCTGCGCGCAGGGTCCTACGAAGCGGTTGCCGGAATCGGCGGCGGCCAGACCATCGATGTCACGAAGTTCGCGGCGCATATGGCCGGAATCCCCATGGTCGCCGTGGCGACGAGCCTGTCGCATGACGGCATCTGCTCCCCGATCAGCACCCTCCGGCATGAATCAGGCACCGGCTCTTACGGCGTGGCGATGCCGGTGGCCGTGATCGTTGATCTTGACCGGGTTCGCGCCGCACCCGGATCGCTGGCTACCGCCGGCATCGGCGACGTGCTCGCTAACCTGTCGGCAATAGCCGACTGGGAGCTCGCGGCGGCCGATCTCGGTGAGCGGATCGACGGCCTGGCTGTCGCCATGGGCCGGTCGGCCGCCCAGGCTGTGCTGCATCAGCCGGGAGATGCCAGCTCGGATGAGTTCCTCACGGTGCTGGCCGAGGCGCTGATCTTGTCCGGCATGGCGATGGCCGTGGCCGGGTCAAGCCGTCCTGGCAGCGGCGGCGAGCACGAGATCATGCATGCGATCAACGACCTTTTTCCGGGAACGGGCAGCCACGGCGAACTCGCCGGGGTAGGCACGCTGTTTTGCAGCTACCTGCGCGGGGACGTCGCCCGGACCGGGCAGATCGCGGCCTGCCTGGACCGGCACGGGCTGCCGCGAACTCCGGCCGATCTGGGTATGCCTGACCCGGACTTCGTGGCCGCCGTGCGCTACGCGCCGAAGACACGGCCGGGCCGGTACACGATCCTCGAGCGGCTGGAACTGACGGAAGCCGAGATTGCCGGTCGGCTGGCCGAGTTCGCCAAGATAATCGCCGGCTGACGCCCAGGCCGGACCCGGCTAGCTTGAGCCTGAGCCGTAGACCGCGCCGGGCTGGAGCTTCCAGCCGAGCACGCTGCCTATCCGGGTGTCCGGCGGGCCGAACAGCCCGATCAGGAAGTTGCCGAGCGGGCTGGCAGGCGAGGCGTCCGCGACGACCGCGTCGGGCTTCCAGCCAGCCAGGCTGGCCTGGATCTCCGCCGGCGACGGCTTGACCGGCGGCCCCAGCTGCGGGTCGTACAGGTCATCGATGTAGTAGGAGGTGGGCGTCATGGCTGCCCGGCCGGCCCGGCTGAGCAAGGCGGGCTGGTCCGGCGCGATGAAATCGCCGCCGATCATCGTGGCCGGATAGCCGGTCTCGGCCTGCCAGCGCACCACCTCCGACGTCGCGTTGTAGGGGAACGGCGCCAGCAGGACCCGGGCGTCCGGCGGCAAGTGCAGCGCCTTGAAGGTGGCCGTCCAGCCGGCCGGCAGCGGCTCGGCCGGGACAGCCAGGTACGGCGCGGGCACCACCGGCAGCAACGCGATCGCGGCAATGGCGGTGGCGATGATCCTGCCGTTACGCCAGCCCGAGAACGGCGCGACCGTGCCGCTGCGGGCCAGGTCAAGGGAGAAGGCCAGCACGGCGGCGGCCCCGGCGTCGGCCAGGATGCACAGCCGGTCAGGCACCATTCCGCCGAGCAGCGGGAGATGCCGCAGCGCGCTCCACGGCAGCAGGAACCCGGGCAGCGTGAACGTGCCCGGCCGGATCGGCGTGGCGCCCATCCCCAGCCACTCCAGGATGATGCAGGCAAGGCCTGCTGCCCGGATCGGGAGGTACTTCCAGAAGTAGACGATCGCCGCCAGCAGCATGATGATCAGCGGCACGCCCAGGAAGGCAAGGTACTCAGGCAGCGGCTGCGGGTAGTAGTTAGCGATGACCCCGGTCGCATGGGTGTGCAGCAAGACGGTGCTGGCCGGGTTGATGAACGCGTACGGGAGCGTCCCCAGGTTCGTCGCGTGGCCCTGATAGTTGATGATCACGGTGGCGGCCGCGGACCCGGCCCTGACGCCGTGGAACTGTACCCACAGGGCCCGCGCGCAGAGGATCAGCGCGATCAGCCCGCCGGCGGCCAGCCCGGCGAGCAGCGGCCGGATCCGGTGCAGCACCTCGCGCGGTCGGCAAGCCGCCAGCACCGCCAGCAGGACGACGGCCGCGATGACCGTGTCCACCAGCGCTTCCTCGCTGATGAACAGCTGCCCGGCGACCAGCACGCCAAGCCAGCTGCCGTTGCGCAGCGCCGTGCCCCGGTCGGTGACGAGCCGCAGCACCCGGTCGATGATCAGCGGCGGCAAGATCGCGATGACCAGCGAGTAATGGCCGATGCCGGAGTCCACCAGGGCCGGCGAGAAGCCGTAGAGCGCGCCGCCCAGGGCGGCCGCGAGCTGGCTTGCCTGCCAGCGTCGCAGCACGTAGTACATGCTGGCGGCTGAGCCCGCGAAGCCGATGACCAGCAGGCTGGTGAGGGCGGCCTGGGCGCCGGACAGCGCGGTGACCGGCGTGATGAGGATGCCAGGCAGCAAGAGCGAGGTATTCCACATCAGGTTCACGCCGTGCGGGGCGTTCATCGCCGTGGTGATCAGGGCCGGCAGCCTGAAGTGCTCGATCGCCGTCGCGGTGTACCTAAGGAACCAGGTCGCCTGGTCCACGTCCTGCGGGTCGCCGGCCTGGAGGAGTCCTGTCGGGTGGACCCACAGCGGGCCGGTGACGAAGAACGCGCCAGCCAGATAGAGCGCGAGGACGACGGCTAGCCGGTGGCCGGGCCGCCGCAGGATCCGTGACGACTGGGATTGCGGCGACTCGGCCACTTCCGTGGCGAGTCTCGTCACCGACGCCTCCTCCGGTGTTTTCAGACCTGTTCCCAACCGCAGGTTTCCTCGTCGCGCGCCGGCTGCATCCGCGATCAGATCACGGTAAAGATTACGCAATCCGCGAGCCATCCTGGCGCCAACTAGGGCAGCGTTGACCTGCCTTAATAAAGATTTCCGCGTGCCCCCGTGCAGTGAGCAGCGGAAATGCGTCGCCAGTATACGGTACGGTCAACTCCGACCCGGACTATCAGCCGTTGTCTGATACTTGACCAAGCTGGGAAGGCCCCAAACTGCCCTGAGGCGGTTATCAGGCCGGCCCGATAGGTAGGCTCAGAGCGCTGTCGTAGCCCTCAACCGGGAGTCGTTCGTGCATGACCTTAAGGTAGGCGACCCGCAGGCACGGCCAACTGGCCGGTCCAGGCGCAATCTGGTCAGCCCGGAGAGTCTCTTCTGGCCGGCGATCGTGTCGGTGGCGTTCCTGGCCGCCGAGTTGACTCCGCCGTTGCTGCGGATGCCGCTTGGCGCGGATGAGATTACCTACATCGCGCGGACCAGCGTGCACGCTTCCGGCGTGTCCCTCCCGCCGGTGCACGGGCAGGGAGCGGGGTTGCTCGCTGCCCCCGTGACTTTGTTCACGATGTCGCTGACCGCGATCCGGATCTGGATGTCCGTCCTGTCGGCGGTCGGGCTGTTCCTGGCCGTGCTGTGCTGGCGCGGGCTGCGGTCCATGCGGGTGCTCGCGCTGGCCGAACTGGTCCTGGTGAGCCTGGCGATCACGCAGAACAGCGGCGTGCAGATCTACCCGGACTGGTGGGGCGCCATCGGACTGCTCGCGCTGACCGGGCTGTTCCTGCACGCGGTCAACGGCACCATGCGCGACCGCGTCGTGCTGCCGCTCATCGCGGTCGCCAGTCTGCTCATCATCTTGATGCGCCCGCAGAACCTGGTGTTCCTGATGGGCCCGGCCATCATCGCCTGGCTCGTGGTGCGGCGCTGGCAGAACTTCAAGGTGATGGCGGCAATGGTCATCGGTTCCGTGCTCGGCGCCGTGGAATGGACCATCGGTGGCTACCTTTGGTTCGGCGGCTTCTTCGGACGGGTCCACCTGGCCGGCGGCGAGCCGCCGTCCCTCCGTTTGTACATGGCGCTCGGCACTCAGCTGAGGTTTCTCAATGGCCCGTGGTATTGCGGCTCGAGCAAGGGTTGCACCAGCTGGGCCGTGCCGCTGGAGACGCCGTGGTGGCTTGCCTTCCTGGCAATAGCCATCCTCGGCCTGTGGGTCGGCTGGCACCGCAGCGAGATGAAGGCGTCCTCGGTGCTGGCCGCGGCCACCGCGCTGTGGGTGTTCCTGCTGTATGCGTTCCTGGTGCCGTTCGGGGCACCCCGCTACCTGCTGCCGAGCTTCGCCCTGATGGCCATCCTGATCGCGGACGGGATCGTCTGGGCGGTGACGGAGTCGCCGTGGCGCCGGCTGGCTGCGGTCGCCGCCTGCCTGTTCCTGGTCGGCGGGATCATCTCGCAGCGGGTGATAGTGCAGCACGAGGCGGCTAACCAGGATGCGGGGCGCCAGTTCCAGGCTCAGGCCGCGGCACTGGAGAAGATCGGCGTCCATCCGCCCTGCGTGCTGGAAAACCCGTCGGTCGCCTACTACATCGGCTGCTCGGCGCCGTGGACGACCATGGGATCCGTCGGCCAGGTAATGCGCCAGTTCCTGCAGACCCGCACCGCGCAGGGCCTGAAGTACTGGCGGCTGCTGCAGCTGCCGGGCTCGCAGCCGCCGATCGTCTACTTGCCGGCCACCAGTCCGGTGTTCACGGCGCACATCTCGCGGGCCGCGCTGCGAGCCGCCGCGAAAGGCTAGCGGAAGCGGAACCAGCGGGGCGCGCCAGGGCAAGGCGGGCCGGCCGAACGTCCGACCGTGACGGTGGCCCGGCTCGCCGGGCTATCAGCCTCCGTCCGGGCCGGCGAATGCGCTGGCGTCGCCGCAGATATTGGCGTTGCCGGTGATCCCGCCATAGGTCCTGGCGAGGTTCGAGATACTCGAGTGTCCGCTGGCTGCATTAAGGCCGGCGAAATTCGAGCCGAGAATCAGGTGCAGCGTGCCGGTCTTCAGATGTGAATCCTGCTCCAGCCGCACATTGCTGAACAACGCGGCCAGCGTGTGTGCTGCGGGCAGGTCAGCCGCGGAGCGGTATTCGATAACGGTGTCGCGGTAATGAGCGCTAGGCGCCTGGCCGGCTGGCCCGATCACGTCGAAGCCGCGGCTAGTCAGGGTTGTCGCGGTGCTGGCTGCCAGGCTCTGGGTGCTGGTCCCGTTGAGCACCCTGACCGCCACCGCAGCCGGCCTGACTGCGGACTTGCCGGTGCCGGGCAGCTTGGTGTCATGCGAGATCGCGTTGAACAGGTCGTTGGCCTGAGGCTGTAGCCACTGGATCCAGTTGACGTTCCCGGTGCTGGGCGTCTGTGCCGAGTTGATCCACTGAGCGTCGCCGACGTAGGTCGTCCATGGCGCCGTGATGAACTGCACGGACCTGGTGGAGATCCCCCGCAGGTTCTCACCTAGCTGGAGCATTCGCTGCTGGGTCAGGCCGGTGTCGGTGGTGAGGTAGCCGTGCCCGGTCAGCGTGTCGATGACAGTGAGGATCGTGCTCGGGCTGTCGAGCAGTCCGCTGTGCTCGATGCCCTGCAGCAGCGACGCCATCAGGAACTGGTCGCGCTGAATGCGCTGCGGATCGTCGCCCATCCCGAGGTCCTCCCGGGTGCGCCAGAATGCCAGTGCCTGCTTGCCATCGATGTGGTGCCGGCCAGCGCTCAGGTTCAGGTGTGACACGGGATCGTGCACCGCCGCGGGCAGGCAGACCCAGACACCGTGCAGGGCGTCGATGACCCGCTCGAACCCGATGAACGTGAGCTCGACGAAATCATTGATGTGGATGCCGGTCGTCTGCTCGACGGTCTTCCACAGACAGCCCGGCCCGCCGTCGGTAAAGGTGGCGTTGATCTGCTCGATGTCGCTGGCGGGCTGCGCCGTCTGTCCCGTGGTGCCGTCCTCGGGCGCGCAGTTCAGGATCGGCACCACTGAGTCCCGCGGGATGCTGAGCACGACGATCTGGTGCGCCCCCGGTGCGATGTGCAGCACCATGATCGTGTCGGACCGTGCGCCAGCGATACCCCCGTCGGGGCCGCCGCCGATGCGGCCGTTGATACCGGACCGGCTGTCCGAGCCGATCAGGAGGAGGTTGAGCGCGTTCGGGTCGGCTGGCGGTCGCTTGCCGGTCAGGTCGCGGGTTACGTCGACGCGCTTAATGCCGTCCCAGATAGCCCGGTACTTCGCGTAGGCCGCTAGCGACCCGCCCGCGAGGACGGCGGCCATCATGACGGCGAGACCGCCGAGAATCAGCGTGGAGGTAGACCGCCGCCGCGGCCGGGGGCCGCGGTCGCGGTTGCGGAAGAACCGGGACGCGCGGCTGGCCTGCTCGCCATTCTCGTCGTGGCGGCGCATTAGCTCCTCTGGGTCAAGCGCTGACAACTGGTCAGCGGGCCGGCGAACTCTGGCCTATCGCCCATGGTATGTGCTGCCACTATGCGAAGAAATAGGGAGCGGAGACGCACCGCAACCGCAGAATTAGCCGAGTTCCGGGGCAGTGGCCGGTCTCATCCGGTTCCCCGCCACGCCGTGCTGCCAGCTGACATTTCGGTGCGCCGGTCCGACGCCTCTACAGTTGACCCGTGCTCCCTCGTGACAGCCCTGGCGGCGGCGCCGGCGTCAACCAGCAGCCCGGGCTGGCCGGTGGCGGCGGCCCGGCTGAGGACACTGCACCGGCCGCTGAGGACGGTGCGTCGGCCGAGAACTCAGCGCAGGCCGGAAAGTCAGCGCAGGCCGGAAAGTCAGCCCGGCCAGCCCGCGCGCGGTCCGCAGTGTCCCGCACGCGGTCCGCAGTGTCCATCGCGGGGTCTGCAGTGTCCATCGCGGGGTCTGCAGTGCGCCGGGCCGTGGCCGGGGCGGGCTGGCCATGGTCCGCCGATGGCAGGGCACCGTCTGCTGATGTCGCCGGGGCGCTGTTCGCCAGGCTGACCGTCCTGCCTGCCGTGCTGATAGTGGCGTGGCTGATTCCCGGCCTGCCGCTCCTTCTGGCCGGCGACTTCCTGCCAGTTCCGATGCTGCTCATCTCGGTCCCGCTAGCAGTTGCGCTCGCCGTGAACGGGCTGCGCAGGGTGCCGGCTAGCTGGCCGCGGCTGTTGTCCGGCGGCCGGACGACCGATCCCGCGTGGACAACCTGGCTCGGCCTGCTCGCCACTGTCGCCATCGTTGCCGGGCTCACCGCATGGCAGCTCACCAAGGCCTCCGAGGCACTCATCGTGGTTCGGTCCCCCGGTGCCTTCCTGCAGGCGGGTTACTGGATCGCGCAGCATGGCTCGCTGCCGATACCGGAGATGGCCAGGTATTTCGGCGGTGCACATCCGGGCCTCAGCTTTACTAGTACCGGTTTCCTGGCCCACGGCGGCTCGCTCTTCCCGGCTGCCGCGCCCGGGCTGCCGATGCTGCTTGCGGGTGCCTTCTGGGTGCACGGCATCACCGCGGCAACCGCCGTCGGTCCGGTGCTTGGCGGGCTGGCGACATTCACCTTTGCCGGCCTCGTGGCCCGGCTGGCAGGTGCGCAGTGGGCGCCGGCCGGAGCTCTGCTACTCGGGCTCAGCCTGCCCCAGCAGTACATCGGCCGGACCACGCTGAGCGAGACCGCGCTGCAGATCCTGCTGTTCGGCGGCCTCTGCCTGCTTGCTGACTCGATGGCGCTACGCAGTTCACCGCCTGGGCCGGTGCGGCCGGTGCCGGCGGGCGCCGCAACAGCGGTCGAGGTCACGGCACCGGTGCCCCTGGTCGGGCCGGACCAAACTGCCGTCCTCCCGCTGCCGGTAGCCGGGCGCAGCAAGCTGACCAGCCGACTGGCGAGCGTGCGCCGGGCGCTTGTCCCATCGCGCTTCGGGCCCTGGCTCACGCCACAGCGCAGTCTTGCGGCGCTCGCCGGACTGGCACTCGGCTTCGGCCTGCTGATAAGTCTCGACGGGCTGGTGTACCTGCTCGTCGTTATCCCGTTCTGCGGCGCGCTTTTCGCAAGTCACCGGCCGGAAGCTAGCGCGTTCCCGGCGGGATGTGTTTTTGGTATCTGCTACGGCCTACTCGGCTGCTACCTGCTGGACCGGCCCTTCCTTGACTCGGTCGGGAAGACCGTCGCGCTGTCCGGGCTCGTCGCGATCTGGCTCATTGCGGTGTGCCTCGTGGTGATCGAGCTGGCGCGGTTCACGCGAGTGCGCACGCTGGTCCCGGCCGTGCTGGCGAAGCGGCCGCTGCGGTGGCTGCCAGAGGCGGGCGCAGCGATCGTGGCCGCGGCGCTGACCGGGTTCGCGGTGCGCCCGTATATCCAGACAGTCCGCGGTCACCCGACCCGAGCCGAATACCACCTGGTGGCGACGCTGCAGCGGGCTCAGGGCCTGCCGGTCGATCCGACGCGCCTGTACGCCGAGCAGACGCTGTACTGGGTGATCTGGTACATCGGCCTGCCGACCGTGCTGCTCGGCGGCTTCGGTGTCGCGATACTCGCGCGGCGTTGCCTGCGAGCCTTGCTGACCTGGCGCGATCCGGCCGGGATCTGGCGCGCATGGGGCCTGCCGCTCGCCATCATCTGCGGCGCATCGGTGGTGCCCCTGTGGTCTCCGGATATTGACCCGGACCAGCCCTGGGCGAGTCGCCGGCTCGTCGTGACGGTGATCCCCGGACTGATCATCTGCGCACTGTGGGCCTCGTCGTGGCTGACCCGGCGGGCGCGGGACCGTGGCGCGAGTCAGGTGACCGGAGCGGTGGTCGCCCTTGCGTGCATCGCGGCCATGCTGGTGCCCACCGTGTCCACCACGTTCGGGCTGGGTTTCAGCCACAGCGGCAAGTCCGGCGGCCTGCACCCGGTCGCGCAGGGCATGGCGTTGAGCCGGATCGGCGCTGGCGAGGTCAGCGCGGTCGCGGACTTGTGCGCCCAGTTGCCGGGCAACGCCTCGGTGGTGATCATCGGCTGGCCGGCGGCTGCGGAGTTCACGCAGCTAGTCAGGGGGATGTGCGGAGTGCCGGTGGCGTGGATGCCCGGCCGGCCGGTGACTGCGGTGGACAGCGTGATCGGGTCGATTGCGGCGGCCGGCCGCAAACCGCTGCTGCTGGCGGGCCGTGAGAGCCAGCTTGCGCCGTTCGGCGGCACCCCGATCCGGGTGCTGGACCTGGCCACGGCGCAGGACCCGCAGGATCTGACCCGGCTTCCGACCGCGTCCGTGCCGGTGCGTTACCAGATCTGGCTGACCGCACCGGGTGCCGCCGGCGTCGGGGCCTGACCCTTACCCGGACGCGGTAGGGGACGGAGCTGCGGAGCCCGGAGCTGCACCGCTGGGCCGAGCAGGCCTGATTTGCCAGGGAGGGCGTGGTGCCCATAAAGTTAAGGCACACGACGCGGGGTGGAGCAGTTCGGTAGCTCGCTGGGCTCATAACCCAGAGGTCGCGGGTTCAAATCCCGCCCCCGCTACCAAGTTCCAGCAGGTCGGAGCCGGATCGCCAGCGGATGGCGACCCGGCTCTTGATCGTTTGACCGTCGTTTGACCGTGCTATCGGACGTGACCACGTGTTCATTCGCGTCCCTACGCGGCAGTTGGCGGCGCGTGGACCTGCGCTGTCGTGATGCCCAGCAACCGCAGCAGGTCGGAAGTGGATACGCGGTAGAGGTCTCCGACGCGGATGACGAGGCAAGGGAACTCACCTCGGCGGGCGAGTTCGTAGGCCTTGGTCCGGCCTATGCCGAGGATCTTCGCGGCGGTCATCAGGTCGATGGTCGGAGGAAGGCTGGCGAGCTGGCTAATGGTGGGCGGGGCGGTGTCGATGGCATCCTCCTGGGTGAACTCGACTCGGGTGGTTGGCTAGCGGTACGGGTCCGCCGCATAGGCGGACGGGGCAGCATGGACAGGGTTGCCATCCAGATCGATGAGCCGGACCTGAGGGCATGAGCGATGCAGCGGCATCCAGACCTGCCCGGCCGGACAAGTCGCGCGCGCATCGATAGCGGCAGTGGCGATGCTCAAGCTGAGCGAATCGGCACTGGCAGCGAGGGCGCGGCGGGCGGTCTGCTCCCGGCGCGGAGTCAGGAAGCAGAACAGCAGGAGCGGCAACTGCTGGTCGTAGCGGAGCATGACCTCGGCCAGCTTCGCGTAACCGCCGAGCTTGCCCGCCAGTTGGGCCAGATGTTCACTGCCGGTGTCGTACTCGAGCATGAACGCAATCGCCCGGCCGCCTTCGGCCCAGACGCCGATCCCGTCCGGCTGCGGGAGGGATGCCAGCGCAGACAGGCTGATCGGGTACTGGTAGAAGAACTCGGTGGTGTGGCTCCCAGTCAGCCAGGTCCGCAGTTCCCCGGCGCCTTGGCGGGCGTGGGCGGCAAGTGCGACGAAGAACCAGTTGGCCCCGATCATGTGGGCGAGACGCTGAGAGCGCTGCAGCGCGACCTGCCGTCCGGCGCGCACCTGCGGCAGCCACTTCTTATCGTCGCGGTCCTCAGCGCCCAGCAGCACGGCGCCGAGTGGGCCAAGCAGGTAGTGCCAGGGCGCCGACCCGGTGGCGCGGTTCGGCCGGAAGCGGTTCAGCGCGCCCAGCCGTGCGAGCGCATCAAGCCGGTGGCGTGCGGTGATGACGTTGTCGAACGCGAGCGCGGCAAGTTGGTCGGTGGTCAGTACTCGATGCTCGGCCACGGTGCGGACTAGATAGCGGTCGCGCTCGGTCAGCCGGGCCGCTGCCTTAAGCACCGCCTGGTCGTCGCCCGCACCGCCACGCGCGCGCCGCGCGAGGGAAGATTGTGATGCCATCAGTCATCAGTCCCGGTTCGGCGCTGCAGGTACATTCCGTCGCCGACCAGCGGCTTCGCCTGGGTGCAGCTCGGCAGGTGTGTCGGCCGTTCTGGACATCCGGGGCACAGTCCGGGCGGCCGTCCGGTCCGCCA
>JAJYUU010000023.1 GCA_021792405.1 Actinomycetes bacterium | reverse complement strand
AGCTACAGGTCCGAGATACGGCTCTCGAGAGGTACCTGCGGCGGGACGCTGACACCCGGCGAGTCTGGCTGGGCCGGTCCGGTCCGCAAGGGCTGAAGCCGACCGGAATCGCCGTTCTGCGCGACGGCCGACCCGCGCATCCGGTCCGCGCCAATCTCCAGGCGCAGCAACCGCGGCAGATCGGCGATGCTGCCGAGAATGTGGGTGGCACCGGCTTCCCGCAGTCGGCGCGCCGAGTGCGGTCCGGACAAAACCCCAGTCACGATGCTCGCACCGGATCGGCTGCCGCTTTCCACACCGGCGCCAGTGCTGTGGATGACTGCTACCTCGCCGACCGACGCCGCTCCGGTCTGCAGCACGGCCTGCAATATCAGGTCTGGCGCCGGAAAGCCTCTCCTTACGTCGTCGTCGCTGCCGCTCAGCCCGAGGTCGGTGTGAGAGCCCAGCCCGACAGCATCCACGACCAGGTCCAGCACTCGCCGGGACAGGCTCGTCAGCACGCATACCCGGATGCCGGACGCCCGCAGCTGATCGAGTACGTCAAGGGCGCCGGGCAGCGGCCGCATCGCGACCCTGCCGATGGCGTCCGCCAGCGCGCGGTCGAACGCCAGCTCAGCAGCCTGAGCGCGGGCCTCGTTGTCCGGAAACAGCAGCCGGAGCACGCCGCCAGCCGACCGGCCGCGAGCCCGGTGCACCTGTGCCATCCGGCGGGCGAACGCGCTTGTCCCGCTGACCACGCCCTGAGTGGCGATGGCCTCGGCATAAGACCGCTCGACGAGGCCATCGTCAGCGACCAGCGTGCCGATCAGGCCACAGCAGGCGAGCGTGATGTCCGGCCGGTCAGTCATACCGTTCATCCGCGAGGCCCGCAGGCAGCTCAGTCGTCAGCAGTCGTCGCCTCGGTCCACAGGTCAAGCTCGGCGCGATCCGCCTTGACCTTCCGCCATACGGCGAACGCGCTCAGTCCGAGCACGACTATCACGAGCAGCTTCTTCACGGTGCTTGATCCTTCCGGCTCCGGCTTCCGGAGAAGCCGGCGTCTGATTTACATCCCCCCGAGACTCATGCAGCCTAGCAAGCCGCCGGCTCAGCGTGGCCGGTCCACTCGAGTCTCGTCCCACACCGGGCCCGGAGACTCGTAAACCGCGCCGTCGCCGCCAAAAACCAGAAAACGGTCAAAAGACTTTGCAAACCATCTGTCATGAGTAACGCACACTACTGTGCCCGAGTAGAACTCCAGTCCATCCTGCAGTGCTTCAGCGCTAGCCAGGTCAAGGTTGTCGGTCGGCTCGTCGAGCAGCAGCAGCGTGGATCCAGCCAGTTCGAGCAGCAGGATCTGCAGCCGCGCCTGCTGACCGCCGGACAGCGAGGCAAACGGCTGTCGCGCACAGTTTGTTAGTTCATAGCGTGACAAGGCCGCCATGGCCTGGTTGATGAGCAGCGCATGCTCGGTCATCAGGATCTCCAGCGGCGACCGGTCGGCCAGGTCGGGCCGCGCGTGCGTCTGGGCGAACATCCCTGGCACCACCCGCGCGCCGAGCCTGGCAATGCCCTGGTGCGCTACCGACTCCTCGCCCGCGAGGAGGCGGAGGAAGTGCGACTTGCCGGAGCCGTTGGAGCCGAGAACTGCGACTCGCTCGCCGTACCAGACCTCCAGGTCGAACGGCCGCATGAGCCCGGTCAGCTCCAGGCCCTCGCAGATCACCGCCCGCTTGCCGGTGCGACCGCCGCGCAGCCGCATCCGCACGTTCTGCTCCTTCGGCGCGAGCTCAGGCGGCCCTTCCTCCTCGAACTTGCGCAACCGGGTGACCGCGGCCTGGAGCCTGGAGGCCATGTCCGCGTTGTAGGAGGCCTTCTGCCGGTACATCAGCATGAGCTGGCGCAGCTTATCGTGTTCTTCGTCCCAGCGCCGCCGTAGCTCGTCCAGCCGTTCGTTTCGTTCTCGCCGGGCCGCCGCGTAGCCGGCGAAGCCGCCGCCATGTACCCAGACATGCCGGTCCTCGACCGTGATGATCCGCTCGGCACAGGCCGCCAGCAGCTCACGGTCGTGGCTGACGAGCAGGACGGTCTTGGGCGTGGCCGCAAGCTGTTCCTCGAGCCAGACTTTGCCGGGCACATCCAGGTAGTTATCCGGCTCGTCCAGGAGCAAGACCTCGTCCTTCCCCCGCAGCAGCGACTCAAGCACCAGCCGCTTCTGCTCGCCACCGGACAGCGTGGCGACCTCGCGCCACTGGCACCGGTCATAGCCGACGCCTAGCGCTGCCACGCAGCAGGCGTCGAAATGCACCTCGGCCTCATAGCCGCCGGCGTCGCCCCACTCCGTCAGGGCCGTTGCATAGCGCATCTGGGTCGGCTCGTCGTCGCGCTCCGTCATTGCCAGCTCGGCTGCGTCCAGCCGCTGCGCCGCGGCGCGCACTCGCGGCGGAGTGATGGACAGCAGTAGGTCGCGCACGGTGCTGGAGTCACGGATTCCGCCGACGAACTGGCGCATCACGCCCAGGCCGCCGCTGGAGCTCACAGTGCCTGACTGCGGTGCGAGATCGCCCGCGACCAGGCGTACCAGGGTCGTCTTGCCCGCGCCGTTGGGCCCCACCAGGGCTGCCACGATGCCCTCGCCGACCCGGAAGGAGACGTCGTCGAGCAGCATCCGGCCGTCCGGCAGGGTATGGCTCAGGTGTGCCGCCTCCACGTGGCCCATTACCGTCTCCAGTTCCCTCTGCCGGCAGGTATGGCAGACAATAACTACATGGACCCCCAGGACTTCAACGCGAATTCCCGGCTGCGGGCCTCCGACGCCGACCGCGATACAGCCGCAGCCGTGATCAACAACGCGCTGGCCGAGGGCCGTCTTACCGCTGAGGAGCACTCCGCCCGGCTCGATGCCATCTACGCCGCGAAGACGCACGCCGACCTGGTGCCGCTGCTTGACGACCTGCCCGGTCAGCGCACGGCGCCAGCGACCCCGGCCTGGGCTGGCAGCGAGCGAGCCGGGCAGGGCCGCGCCGGGCGCATCGTTGCGATCTTCGGCGGAGCCAGCCGCAAGGGCGCCTGGCATGTCGACCCGGTGATCAACGTCTTCACCGTCTTCGGCGGGGCTGAGCTGGACTTCAGGGAAGCTGTACTGCCCGGCAGGCAGGTAATACTCAAGGCGATCTCGGTGCTCGGCGGAGTGCAAGTGACAGTACCGCCCGAGATGCGGGTCGTCGACAACGGCGTCGCGATCCTGGGCGGGCGGGAGATCGCCGGAAACCCCGACGAGGCGGCCCACCCGGATGCGCCCGTATTGCGGATCGAAGGCGCCTGCGTCCTGGGCGGCATAGAGGTCAAGCGCAAGCCACGCAAGCGCGGCAAGGACCGCACCGGTCCGGCTGGCGGCCTGGCCGGACCGTTCTACGGGAGTGACGTGCTCGGCCAGATCCGGGACACGCGCCGCGAGGTGCACGACCAGATCCGGGACGCGCGCCGCGAGGTGCACCGCGAGATACGGACGCGGCGGCGGCAGATCCGGCGAGGCTGGAGCGGCGAGGGCGAGGACTAGCGCCCGCGCGACCCCGTCGCGCGGGCGAGCGACTCGACCGGATCCACCGCGCGGATTTCCGGCCGGCGCCGCACTTGATCCGCCAGCGCGGCGGTTAGCTGGCCCATCGCCTGCAGTGAATGGCCGCTCACCACGCTGTCGCAGTAGGGCCAGGCGGCGGCCATGCCGCCAGCCAGCGGCTGGTAGGCCGTGCTCTTAGTGCGCGGGTTCATCCAGACCACCCGGAACGCGACCAGCGACAGCCGCTGCATCTCCCGCCGGACTACCTCCGGATCCCCGGTATCCCAGCCGTCTGAGATGATCAGCACGACAGCACCGCGCGCCATGCCACGCCGGCCGAAACGGTCGTTGAACTCCTTGAGGGCCCTGCCGATCTGAGTGCCGCCGTGCCAGTCCGGCGCGGCCAGGGCGGCTCGGGCGAGCGCGATCGCCGGCGTCGACCGGGCAAGCGCGGCGGTCAGCCGCGTCAGCCTGGTCGCGAAGGTGAACACCTCCGCATCGGCGCCCCCCGCCGCGCAGTACAGCAGTTGGATCATGGCCCTGGCATAAGGCTCCATCGACCCGGAGATGTCGCACAGCACGACAAGCCGCCGGGGTCGCTTGGCCGGGACCTCTCCGATGAGCTTGAAGGCGTGTCCGCCGGTACGCCTGGCCTGCCGCAAGGTCGCCCGCATGTCGGTGCGGCTCCCGCCGGGCCGTGGCCTGCGCCGCCTGGACCGGCGGGTCGGCACCGCCAGCGTGATCTCGTGCATCGCCGATGCCAGCAGGGCCAGCTCGGCGGGGGACAGCTCGGCGAAGTCAGTTCCGGCGAGCCGCTCCACCGGGCTGCCCAGATAGGGCCGCTCTACCTGGCCGGCCTGATCGTCGTCGCCTTCGGCCTGGCCATCCGGGCTCAGCGTGACCGTGTCACCATGCAGGCGCGCCAGCGCGGCCGCTTCAGAGATGAGAACTGACTGCGGCTGCCCGTGCCCGGGCAGATCCAGGGCAGTCAGGTCGCCGGCCGCGTCCAGTGAGCCGAAAACGCTGGTGAAGACCGTCGTGAGGGTGTCGGCCTGATCCTTAGCCGCGACGAGAGTCGCCAGCGCGCAGTTGAACAGTTCTCGCCTGTTGGCTGGCCGGACCAGGGTGACCGCGGCCGCGAACCGCTCGGTGCGGCCGGGGCCGACCGGGAGCCCGGCCAGGCGCAGGGCGGCGCCAAATCGCGCCGCCACCTCGGCCAGGTCCCCGTCGCCCGGACCGCCCGCCGGTGCTGTCTCGTTGCGCTCGTCAGCCATCGCCGGAGCCGTGGCCGACGACGGCAGCGACATCGGCTGCCCTGGCGGCCTGCAAGTCCTCGGCGTACTTGAGCACCGTTCCCATGGTCTGCCTGGCGGCGTTCGCGTCGAGTTCGGCTGCTCCCAGTACCTGCAAAGCGTTCGCCCAGCTGATGGCCTCCGCGACGCCGGGCGGCTTGGCGAGGTCAAGGCCCCGCAACCGGTGCACGCCAGCCGCGACCTGAGCCGCCAGCCGTTCGCCCGCCGCAGGGACCCGGCGCCGGATGATGGCCGCGACGCGGCCGACGTCGGGGTAGTCAATCCAGTGATAGAGGCAACGTCGCTTCAGCGCGTCGTGCAAGTCTCTGGTGCGGTTCGAGGTCAGCACCACGACAGGCGGATAGGCAGCCCGCCGTGTCCCGAGCTCGGGGATCGTGACCGCGGACTCAGCGAGCAGCTCGAACAGGAAGGCCTCGAACTCGTCGTCGCCGCGGTCGACCTCGTCGATCAGCAGCACCGCCGGGCGCGGACCGGGATGGCCAAGCGCGGCCAGCAACGGGCGCTCCAGCAGGTAGTCGTCGCTGAACAGGTCTGCCTCGCGGGGCGCCTCGCCCCTGGCCTCGGCCAGGCGGATGGCCAGCAGCTGACGCGGGTAGTTCCATTCGTACAGCGCCTCAGCGGAGGTCAGCCCTTCATAGCACTGCAGCCGGATCAACGGGGTGTCCAGCACATCGGCCAGCGCCTTGGCGGCCTCGGTCTTCCCGACGCCCGGCTCGCCCTCCAGCAGGATCGGCTGCCCCATCCGGGCGGCGAGGAACAGCGCCGTACCGAGCGGCTCGTCCGCCAGGTAGCTGACGCCGTCAAGCGCGGCCAGCAAGGTCGGTACGTCCGGCAGTAGCTCGGCGATATCGCTCATTTCACCATCATCTATGAGAAATCAGCGTCGCTGGTAGCGACGCCGCGGACGGTCCCGCCATCGCGCATCATGATCGATGTGAATCTAGTGTCGCTATAGCAACACCAAACCAACATTGATCAAGGACCGCACCGCTCTTACGCGTCTGTTAGCTCTCCAGCCGCCGCGAAGATTCCCGGCTCAGCTCACAGCCAAGTCAGGCCGCACCGGACGGCCCTGGATCGCGCGCCACACATTAGCCGGTGTGAGCGGCATATCCGCATGCCGGACGCCGAACGGAGCCAGTGCGTCCACGACCGAGTTCACCACGGCTGGCGGCGATCCGACCGTGGCGGACTCGCCGATGCCCTTGGCGCCGACCGGATGATGCGGGGATGGCGTCACGGTCGCGCCCAGCTCGGGCGACGGGCACTCCAGCGCGGTGGGCAGCAGGTAGTCCATGAACGACCCGCCGAGGCAGTTGCCGTTCTCGTCGAAGGCAATCGCCTGCATCAGCGCCATGCCGATGCCGTCCGCCAGGCCGCGGTGCACCTGACCCTCGACGATCATCGGGTTGATCCGCACGCCGCAGTCGTCGACCGCGATGAAACGGCGCACCGTGACCTCGCCGGTCGCCGGGTCCACGTCGGTGACGCAGATGTAGGCCCCGAATGGGAAGGTCAGGTTCGGCGGGTTGTACACGGCGGATGCGTCCAGGTGACCTTCCACCCCGTCGGGCAGCTCGAGCGAGGAGTGCGCGGCCATGGCGATCTCGGCAATCCCCGCACCCCGGTCCGGATCACCGCGCACCCGCCATTTGCCGTCCAGCCACTCCAGGTCGTCCGGGGACAGCTCCAGCGTCGCCGCAGCCACCAGCCGGGCCCGGTCACGCACCTTCCGCGCCGCCAGCACCGCGGCCGCGCCTGACACCGGAGTGGACCTGGAACCGTAGGTGCCGAGGCCGAACGGGGTCCGGTCGGTGTCACCGTGCACGACCTCCACGTCGTCCGGAGTCAGCCCCAGCTCGTGGGCTACGAGCTGGGCGAAGGTGGTCTCGTGACCCTGCCCCTGGGTCTGCACCGAGATCGCCAGCACGACCTTCCCGGTCGGGTGCACCCGCAGGTCAGCGCCATCAGCCATGCCCAGTCCGAGGATGTCCATGTGCGCCCGCGGCCCGGCGCCGACGCCCTCGGTGAAGAAGCTGATCCCGATGCCCATGTACTCGCCGCGGGCGCGCCGTTCCGCCTGCTCACGCCGCAGTCCCTGGTAGCCGGCCAGGTCCAGCGCGAGCGCGAAAGCCCGTGGATAGTCGCCCGAGTCGTACTGCCAGCCGGTCGGGCAGGTATAGGGAAACTGCTCCGGTCGCAGCAGGTTGCGCATCCGCAGCTGTGCCGGATCCATCCCAAGCTCGCGCGCCAGCAGGTCGACGAGCCGTTCGACCAGGTAGACGGCCTCGGTGACGCGGAACGAGCACGAATAGGCCACGCCGCCCGGCGCCTTGTTCGTGTAGACACCGGTGACCTCGCAGAATGCGGCCTGCAGGTCGTAGGAGCCGGTGAAGATGTGAAAGAAGCCGGCCGGGTACTTGGCCGGCTGCGCGGTCGCATTGAACGCCCCGTGGTCGGCAAGCACCCGGGCGCGCACGCCGAGAATGCGGCCGTCCGCGGTCGCCGCGATCTCGCCGTGCATGTGGTAGTCGCGAGCGAACGCGGTCGACATGAGGTTCTCCGAGCGGTCCTCTACCCATTTCACCGGCCGCCCGGTGATCATCGACGCGACGATCGCGCACAGGTAGCCGGGATAGACCGGCACTTTGCTACCGAACCCGCCGCCGATGTCCGGAGACACGATCCGGATCTTGTGCTCCGGCAGTCCGGTGATCACCGAGTACAAGGTGCGGTGCGCGTGCGGTGCCTGCGAGGTGGACCAGACGGTGAGCCGTCCGGTGACGGCATCGGAAGCGGCGACGATTCCGCAAGTCTCCAGCGGAGCAGGGTGGGAACGGGGATAGACCATATCGCAGCCGACCCTCACCTCAGCAGTTGCGAACACCGCATCGGTCGCAGTCTTGTCGCCAGCGTTCCAGTCGAAGACGCGATTGTCGGCCCGGCCAGGCACGTCATCCCGGACCAGCGGCGCGTCCTGCGCCAGGGCCGTCCGGGCGTCGATGAGGGGCGGCAGTGGCTCGTACTCCACCGCGATGAGCTCCAGCGCGTCCCTGGCCGCATAACGGTCCTGCGCGACCACGAACGCGACCTCCTGGCCCTGGAATCGCACCTTGTCGGTGGCCAGCACCGCCTGCACGTCCGCCGACAGCGTCGGCATCCAGGCGAGGCCGCGGCCGGCCAGGTCGGCTCCGGTCAGCACCGCCTCGACCTTCGGGTGGGCCAGGGCAGCGCTGGCATCGACCGAGATGATGCGTGCATGCGCCAGCGGGCTGCGCAGGATCGCCCCGTGCAGCATGCCGGGCAGGCTGATGTCGTCGACGAACGTTCCCTGACCCCGGACGAACCGGGCGTCTTCCTTTCGCGGGATTGCCCCGTACGCCCCGGTCTCCTGCCCTGCTACGCCGGGACCGGTCATCCGCCGGCCTCGTACTCAGCAGCCCAGAGCACCGCCTTGACGATGTTCTCGTAACCGGTACACCGGCAGACCTGGCCGGAGATCGCCTCGCGCACCTGGTACGACGACGGATGCGGGTTGTTGTTCAGCAGCCAGCGGGCGGTGAGCATCATGCCGGGCGTGCAGAAGCCGCACTGCAGTCCGTGGCAGTGCGCGAACCCCTGCTGGACCGGATCGAGGCTGGCGCCGTTGGCGAGGCCCTCGACGGTCAGCACCCGGTGGCCGTCGGCCATCACGGCGAGCACCGTGCACGACTTCACCGGCGTGTCATCCAGCCAGACCACGCAGGCACCGCAGTTCGAGGTGTCACATCCCCAGTGCGAGCCAGTCAGGCCAAGCTCGTCGCGCAGCAGGTGGATGAGCAGCAACCGGGGCTCGACATCACGGGCATACTCGGTGCCGTTGACCGTCAGCGTGACCTTCATGCCATCAGCCCGCGGGCCCGCGCGACGGCGACCCCCAGCACCCTGGTGGTGAGTTCGCACGCCAGGTGACGCTTGTAGTCCGCCGGGCCGCGCTGATCGCTGACCGGCCGGCAGTTCTCGGCGGCTATCTCGCCGGCCCTGGCCAGCGTCTGGGGCGTGGCGGTCCGGCCGCGCAGGAAGTCCTCCGCCTCGGCGGCGGCGAAGTGGGTTGCTCCGACGGCGGTCAGCCCGATGCCGGCGTCGGTAATGACGTCGCCGTCCAGCCAGACCGCTGCCCCGGCGGCCCCGACCGGCCAGTCTCCGGCCCGGCGCGACACCTTGCGGTACCCGCTGCCGCCGCCCGGCCTGATCGGCAGCCTGATCTCGGTCAGCAGCTCCGACGGCCCCACCACCGTCTCGTACGGGCCGGCGTGGAACTCGCGCGCGGAAACCTCGCGGCTGCCGTCCGGGCCATGGATGATCATCGTGCCTTTCATCGCGGCGAACGCGGCCGACAGGTCCTCGGACGGGTCGGCCTGGCACAGCGACCCGCCGACCGTCCCCCAGTTGCGCACGATCGGGTCTGCAATGACCCGCTCCGCGTCGTGCAGGATCGCGAAGTGCTCGCCCGCGACCGATGACTCCAGCAGTTGCGCATGCCGGGTAAGCGCGCCGATCCGCAGCTGCGCACCGGTTAGGTTGATATAGCAGAGGTCGGTGATCCCGTTGATGTCTATCAGCACCTCCGGCTGTACCAGGCGCAGCTTCATCATGGGTATCAAGCTGTGCCCGCCGGCCAGCACCCGCGCCGCAGGGCCATACCTGGCTAGCAGCGTGAGCGCGTGCTCGACGCTGCCTGCCCGTTCGTACTCGACCTGCGCGGGGACTTGCACCGCATCGCCCTCCCTGCGCATGAGTCTACGAAGGTGTGCGCGGCTCGCCTGGCCGGCACATGCCGGGCGCATCACCGCACGGCGGTTGTCATGACGCTCACCCAGCTCAACGCGTTCGTCCTGGTGGCAAGGCTCGGCTCGGTGACAGCGGCGGCGAGCGCGCTCGGAGTCAGCGAGCCGGCCGTGTCTCAGGCGCTGACCGCGCTGCGCCAGCACCTCGGCGACCAGCTGATCACCCGCGGCCCGGCCGGCATGACGCTGACGCCCGGCGGCTCCCGGCTGCTGGCCACGGCGTCACAGATCGTCGTGCTCGGCGCCGAGGCGCACGCGGCAGTCCGCGCCGCGCAAGGGGCGCCGGAGCAGCTTCGCGTCGTCGCGACGTCGACGTTCGCCGAGTTCGTGGCCGGACCGCTGCTCGAAGCCTTCGCCCGCCGTTTCCCCGGCCCGGTCGAGGTGTCGACCGGCGTCGCGGCCTCCGGCGAGCAGGCGGTGCTGGTCGCTAACCGCCTCGCCGACGTCGCCTTCGGGCCCGGCCTCGCGGCCGAGCAGGCCATGCCGGTAGTGAGCGAGGCAATATTCAAGTACCGGCTGGTTGTGGTGACCGCCGGGCACTCGCGGCTGCGCGGCGGAGCCCGGCAGTGGCGCTGGCTGCTCGGCCCCGAAGGCACTGATCCCGGCAGCCAGGCCGCCCGGCTGCTGGCGCAGCTCGGCGTGCCGGAAAGTAACGTCGGCGTCTTCCCCAGCCAGACGGCCGCCTGGGCCGCGGCAGCCGACGGAACGGGCGCCGCGCCAGCGATCGAGCACCTGGTGTCGCAGCAGCTGCGCCGGGGTGAGCTGTCGCTGGTCGAGCTGCCCGGACTGCCGGCCGAGGCCTGCTGGCACGCGACGCTGCTGGAGCGAGACCACCGCAGTGCCGCGGCCAGCGCGCTGCGACGGTTCCTCGGCACGCCGGAGGCCATGCAGCTGATGCGCTCACCGTCGGCCGGAGTTTCGCCATCCCGGTTCAAGCCGCCGGTGTACGTGACCATCTGGAGCTGAAAAGTCTTCTAGTTGGCTGTTCTCCGTAACCGGCTAGCTGTGTAGTTAAGTGACAACTTATTGGCCTGTTGCCGTAGTGCCGGAGAAGGCGCAGGATGCACTGTCACCTTACCCGGCTGGGGGTGCGGGAATGCGGATCGAGTCCGACGGCAAGAGCAGGGGAAACCCGCGGCTGTACGAGCTAGTGGAGCATGCGCCGAAGACCGGCAAGAGCCCCACCGTGTGGGCCTGGCCCGAGCTGATCGACTATCTGAAGGTCGCCGGCCAGCCGGTGGCCGGCCCATGGCCGCCGCACCAGCGACCCCGGCCCGACCCCGACTACGAGTCCGGCCCGGTGGCAGTCGCCGACCCGGCATCGCCGGCGGGCCGGGAACCCCAAGCGGGCTGAGCCGCGCTCACACCCCGATGAAAGACCCGGCACAGCCACAAGGACCGGAGGAAACCTTATGTACCCGTCGCGGTTCCGGTACGAGGCGCCGCATACCGTCGCCGAGGCGATCCGGCTGCTTGCCGCAGGCGGCGACAACGCCAAGGTGCTGGCCGGCGGTCAGAGCCTCGTCCCGCTGATGAAGCTCCGGTTCGCCGCGCCCGAACTGGTCGTGGACATCAACAACCTGCCCGGCCTCAGCTACCATCGCGCCGACCCGGACGGCACGCTGCGGATCGGCGCGCTCTGCCGCCACGCCGACCTCGAGCGCTCTGCGCTGCTGGCGGGGACGCAGCCCACGATGGCCGCAGCCGCGCCGTTGATCGCCGACCCGATCGTGCGCAACCGGGGGACCCTGGTCGGGTCGCTGTGTCACGCCGACCCGCAGGGCGACTGGGCCTCGGTGGTGCTGTCGCTCGGCGGCTCCGTGGTGGCGGAGGGGCCGGACGGCCGCCGATCGATCCCGATGACCGACTTCGTCACCGGGCCGTTCCAGAACCTGCTGGCGCCCGACGAGATCGCCGTCGAGGCGGTCATCCCGGCTGCCCAGGGTGAGCGCCGCGGCGGGTACCTCAAGCTGGAGCGGCGCGTCGGCGACTTCGCCACCGTCGGCGTCGCAGTCTCGCTGGAGACCGCGGGTGAGGTCGTGCGGCGAGCGGGAATCGCGCTGACCGGAGTCGGCGCCTCGACCATTGCGGCCTCCGCGGCAGCGGCGGCGCTGACCGGACACTCGCTGACCGCGGAGTCGATAGCGGCGGCTGCTTCGGCGGCGGCCGAGGCGGCCCGCCCGCGCACCGACCACCGGGGCAGCGCCGAGTACAAGCGGCACATGGTGGCGACGTTCGTCGAGCGCATTCTCACCAGATGCAGCGCCGAGCCGGCGGAAAGGGCGGCCTGATCATGACAATCGTCTACTCCGATCGCGAGGACGAGGCCGCGGCGCAGGTGCCGATGCGCCGGATCAAGTTCACCGTGAACGGCGAGAAGAAGATCGCCGAGGTCGAGCCGCGGCTGCTGCTCGCGCACCTGATCCGGCAGGGCCTGCGGCTCACTGGCACCCATACCGGCTGTGACACGACGAACTGCGGTGCCTGCACGGTTCTGGTCGACGGCCAGGCGGTCAAGTCCTGCACGATGCTGGCCGTGCAGGTGGACGGCCACGAGATCCAGACCGTCGAGGGCCTTGCCTCGGCCAGCGAACTGCACCCGCTGCAGGAGGGCTTCAGGGAAGAGCACGGCCTGCAGTGCGGGTTCTGCACGCCCGGCATGATGCTGGCGGCCAAGGCGCTGCTGGACCGCAACCCGGACCCGACCGAGGAAGAGGTCCGCTGGGCGCTGTCGGGGAACCTGTGCCGCTGCACCGGTTACCAGAACATCGTCAAGTCGGTGCTCTGGGCGGCGGCGAAGCTGCGCGCGCAGGCACCGGCGGACTGACCCGGCTAGCGGACGAAGACGGGAACGAGACGACATGTCGCAGGCAGTAGACGAAATCAAGATCGGCGGGCTCGGCGCGAGCCGCAAGCGGGTCGAGGACAGCCGGTTCATCCGTGGTAAGGGCAACTACACCGATGACATCGTGCTGCCCGGCATGCTGCACATGGAAATCCTGCGCAGCCCGCTTGCGCACGCCCGGATCAAGTCGATCGACGCCAGCAAGGCCTGGGACATTCCCGGCGTGCACCTGGTGCTCACCGGCGAGATGATGGCCACCCGCAACCTCGCCTGGATGCCGACGCTGTCCTACGACACCCAGGCCGTGCTGGCCACCGACAAGGTGCGATTCCAGGGCCAGGAGGTCGCGTGCGTCATCGCGGACGACCCGTACATCGCCAAGGACGCGTGCGAGGCGATCGTCGTCGACTACGAGCCGCTGCCGGTCATCGTGAATCCCGCGCAGGCGGTAGCCGACGGCGCGCCGGTCATCCGCGATGACAAGGACAACCAGCCGGACAACGTGATCTACGACTGGGAAGTCGGCGACCGGGACGGCACCGACCGGGCTTTCGCGTCCGCCGACCTGGTATCCAAGCTCGAGTTGCACTATCCGCGGTCGCACCCGTCGCCGATCGAGTGCTGCGGCTCGATCGCGGACTTCAACCGCGCGACGTCCAAGCTGACCGTCTACATGACCACCCAGGCGCCCCACATCATCCGGGCAGCGGTGGCGATGGTGGCCGAACTTCCCGAGCACATGATCCGGATCATCTCCCCGGACATCGGCGGCGGCTTCGGCAACAAGGTCCCGGTGTACCCCGGCTACGTCTGCTCCATCCTGGCGTCGATCCTGCTGGAGCGCCCGGTCAAGTGGATCGAGGACAAGTCAGGCAACCTGATCTCGACCGGGTTCGCGCGGGACGTGTACCTGAAGGGCGAGATGGCGCTGCGCCGGGACGGCAAGATCCTGGCCGTCCGGATGCACACCGACGCCGACCACGGCGCGTTCTTCTCCGACGCGCAGCCGAGCAAGTTCAAGATCGGCTTGATGCACTCGGCCTTCGCCGCGTACGACGTCCCGGTGGCCCACCTGACCGCCAGGGGTACCTACAGCAACAAGGCGCCCGGCGGCGTGGCTTACCGGTGCTCGTTCCGGGTCACCGAGGCGATGTTCTTCCAGGAGCGGATGGTGCAGGCCGCCGCCGCCGATCTCGGCATGGACCAGGCGGAGTTCCGCCGGATGAACTTCGTGCCCGACGATGCGTTCCCGCACCGGACCCCGTTCGGCTTCCTCACCGACTCCGGCCAGTACGCCAAGTGCCTCGAGGTCGGGCTGAAGGCGATCGACTACGACAACTTCCGTCAGCAGCAGGCGCAGGCCCGCGAGCGCGGGCGGCTGCTCGGGCTCGGCATCTCCACGATGACCGAGCCGCTCGGCGCGGGCAACAGCCGGGAGTACGACATCCTCGGCATCAAGATGTTCGACTCGGCCGAGCTCAAGGTGCACATGACCGGCAAGGCCATCGTCCGCACCGGCGCCCGCGGCCAGGGCCAGGGCCACGAGACGACGTGGGCCCAGATCGTCGCACACGAGCTTGGCATCCCCGCTGACGACATCGTGGTCGAGGAGGGCGACACCGACACCGCGCCGTTCGGGATGGGCACGTACGCCTCCCGCAGCACGCCGGTGGCCGGCGCCGCCGTGGCCATGGTGGCGCGGAAGATCAGGGCCAAGGCCAGGAAGCTGGCCGCGCACCTCCTCGAGGTATCGGAGGAGGACGTCGAGTGGGAGCTCGGCCGGTTCTACGTCCGCAGTGCCCCGGATCGCGGGGTCACGATCCAGGAGTGCGCGATCGCCGCGTACGCCAACATGCCCGACGGCATGGAGCCGGGCCTTGATGCCACGGCCTACTACGATCCGCCGAACCTGACCTGGCCGTTCGCCGTCTACATCGTCACCGTCGAGGTCGACCCGGACACCGGGGTCTGGGACGTGCTGAACATGGTGGCGGTCGACGACTGCGGCATCCGGATTAACCCGATGATCGTGGAAGGCCAGATCATGGGCGGCCTCACCGAGGCCTACGCGATGTCCAACATGCAGTTCATCACCTTCGACGCCGACGGCAACTGCGTCGGTTCGAACTACATGGACTACCTGCTGCCGACCGCCTGGGAGACGCCCGGCTTCGAGTTGCACAGCGAGGTCGTCACCCCGTGCCCGCATCACCCGATCGGCGCCAAGGGCATCGGGGAGTGCGCGGCCGTCGGCGGTCCGGCGGCTTTCGTGAACGCGGTCATGGACGCGATCTCCGCCACCGGCGTCCGGAACGTCGACATGCCGCTGCTTCCGGACCGGGTCTGGGAGGCCATCACCTATCGCCGGGACGTCTCGGGTGCGCCGCCGGTGCGCTCGGACGACTAGCGGAGCAGGGGCGATGAACGGCTGGGAAGTCATAACGCACGCCGCTGAGCTAGCGCAGCGCGGCGAGGCGTTCGCGCTCGCGACGGTCGTCTGGCGCCAGGGCCCGTCGTCGAGCCAGCAAGGCTCGCGGGCGATCATCACCGCCGACGGCGAACTACACGGCTGGATCGGCGGGGCGTGCGCGGAGCCTGCGGTGATCCGCGCTGCCAGGGGAGTCATCGCCACCGGCAGGGCCGAGTTGCTGCTGCTTGGCAGCGCCGGCCAGTTCGGCGGCGCCGCGCCAGAAGGAGTTGCCGTTGTCCCGATCTCCTGCCAGAGCGAAGGCGCGCTGGAGGTCTACATCGAGCCGGTAATGCCCGTTCCCCGCCTGGTGGTGGTGGGACGGTCCCCGATGGCGCAAACGCTGGCAGACCTGGCCCGGACCCTGGGCTGGCACGCTGAGCTGGTCGACGCCGCAGACTTCGCCGCTGCCGACGTCGACGAGCAGTCGCTCGTCGTCGTCGCCACCCAGGGCCATGACGACGAGGGCGTGCTGGAGCGCGCGGTGGCCGCCCGTCCGGCCTACCTTGGCCTGGTCGGCTCACGGAAGCGGGGCGCGGCGGTGCTTGGTTACCTGGCGGACCGCGGCCTGCCGCGGACGGAACTGGACCGGGTCCGGGTACCAGCAGGTCTCGACCTGGGCAGTACCACGCATCCGGAGATCGCCGTGGCGATCCTGGCCGAGCTGGTGCAGTTGCGCGCGGCCGGGGCGCTGGCCGGGGCGCTGGCCGGTGCCACGGCCGTTCCGCACACGGAGAGCATCGACCCGGTGTGCGGCATGGCCGTGACCGCCGGGCCGGGCACCTTGTCGCTGCAGCACGAGGGTGTCACCTATTACTTCTGCTGCGGCGGTTGCCGTCAGGCGTTCGAGAAGGATCCAGCCGCTTACCTGAAGGGCGAGGCCCGATGCTGATCAAGAACGACTTCGAGGTCGCCGAGCCGGTCGACAAGGTATGGCAGTTCTTCGGCAACATCCCGCAGGTCGCCACCTGCCTGCCCGGGGCTGAGCTGACCGAGGATCTCGGCGGGGAGAAATACAAGGGCACGGTGGCGATCAGGATGGGCCCGGTCCGGCTGCGGTTCGCCGGCACCGCCGGCATCACCGAACGGGACGAGGCGGCCAGGCGAGTGGTCGTGCATGCGGCGGGCGCTGATGAAAAGGGCCGCGGTCAGGCCAGCATGATCGTGACCGCCGCGCTGACCGCGATCGGACGCGGCACGCGGGTGGATGTCACCCAGGATCTGCAACTGTCCGGTGCCGCCGCGCAATACGGCCGGGGCATGATCTCCGATGTCAGCGCCGTGCTCATGCACGACTTCTCGGTCAACATGGCCGACCGGATCAACCGGATCGAGCGGGGTGAGTCCGCCGAGCAACTCGCCGCGGCCACGGCAAGTCCGGCGAGCGGCTTCACCCTGGGCCTGCGGGCAGCGCGGATGGCGCTGGCCCGGGTGTTCCGCCGGTTCTTCCTGCCCTACCAGCCCGCGTCGTACTGACCGGCCTTCTTCGGCCTAGCTAACGAGGAGGACAGCCATGGTCTTGTGGTGGATCGGCAACGCGGTGCTGGTCGTGGTGCTTTCTGTTGTCATCTACCTGCTCAACCGGGTGCTGGCCGCTCTCGAGCGCATCAGGCACGCGACCGACGACATCCTGTCCGGCGGCGTAGCGCTGGTCGGTGAACTGACTGGCGTGCCCGGCGCCCTGGCCACGACCGACACCACGGTGAGGGAAATATCCGTCGGCGCCGTCCGCTACGCGGGCTCTGTCGCCAAGCTTCTGGGTTAGGAGAGCGATCATGCCAGCAGCAGCCTGGGTGACTTTGATCATCGCGGCGCTGATCATCGCGATTACCGCTGTCGGATTGCTGCGGGTGATCGTCCACCTCAGCGCGATCCGGGCGAACCTGGTCGCCACGACCGGCGGGGTTCAGGCGGTCGCGCAGCTGACCAGCACCGTGCCAGACCGGCTGACGTCGGTCAACGCGAGCCTGAAGCCCGTCAGGGACTTCTGCGAGACGGTCTGATCAGTGATGACCGGACACGTCGTTTACCTCGCTAGCGGGGCCGGGCACTTCAGCCGATTCGGCTGGGTACTCGGCTACGTCATCGGCATCGTCATCGTGGCAGTCGTGGTGGCGCTCGTCGTGCCGATCCTGCGGCTGGCTTACTCGATCGGGAGAGAAGCCCCGAAGATCAACGACGCACTCGGGGACGCCGTGCGCAACACAGCGCCACTGGGAGCGCTGCGCACCACGATCGAGCACGCCACCATCATCATCGGCGGGCTGCAGCGCGGCCGCGCCAGGCTCGGAGGGTAGCGATGCACACTCTGGCGATCGCCGCAGCCATGAACTCGTCTGAGCACACGGCATGGCTAGTCGCGATCATTCTGGGATTCGTCGTGGTGCTCGCGGTGGCGGCGCTGCTGAGCCTGCTCATCTACTTCATCAAGGTCATCGACCGGCGGGTGGTCGAGGTGCGCGACACGCTCGGAGCGGCGACCGCGAACACCGCCAACGCGGCGCTGGTCCCGCAAGTCGCTGACGGCGTTGAGGCAGTTCTGGCCGAGGGCCTGAAGCACCATCTGTTCCTCGGCCGCGTGCTCGGAAAGGTGAAGTCATGACCACGCTGGTCGTCCTGACCGTAGTCGCCATCGTCGCACTGATCGCCGGGCTCGCGTTCTACCTCTACTGGGCCGGCTCGCTGCTCACCAGGATCGCCGGCAACCTGGAGGACTGCGCTGGACTCGTGCGCACCATCGTCGGGCACGCCCGGCAGATCGGGCCCGGCGTCGAGCACATCAACCAGACCGGCGGCGTGGTGGCGGGCGCACTGCCGCTGCTGTACGGGATGGCCGAGGAGATTGTGGCGGACGTGACCCCCCGTCCCGCCGAGCCAGCGGCGGCGGTTGCCCGCCCGGCTTCGGGGACGCGGCGGTCCCGGCTGCACGACGCGGTGGGTTACGCGCCGCAGCGCTGACACCTACCGGTGGCCGGACTGGTCCGGGCCGCGGCGCGCGACCGGGCCGGTAGTCGGCGCTGAGTACTCGCCGATCCAGTGTTCTTCCCAGGCGTTGTCGTAGTGCTGGTCGTTGCAGCTTGGGTGGTAGATCGCGGTCAGCTCACGGGCGATCTGCTCGCGATGCGAGCTCGTGCCGCCCGGCACCTCGTAGCTGCAGACATAGACCTTCCACTTAGAGCCGGCCCGCCGGATCCAGCAGGCTGCCCGAGGATGCTGGAACGGGAACCGCTCAGCCGACAGATCGTCGCAGTGGCCGACGTAGCTGACGGCGTACCGGTCCGGTCTGGCGTCCGGGTCGGGCTTGTACAGGATCGCGTAGACCGCGGCCCTGGCCGGCGGTGTCCAGCCGCCGAGCAGCCGCGGCCCCTCGAACGGATAGCCTGCCAGCGAGCCGAGCCGGATCACCGGAAGCCGGATTCTTCCTCGGCCTCGCTGACCGCCTGGGTGCGCACGACAGGCGCCGGAGGCAGTCCGGCGCTCGCGGCGGCAGCGATGAAGCGCTCAGTCGCCGTCCCGATCGCGTCCTGCCTGGTGTCCGCTTCGACCACAAGCTGAACGCCGTACCTGCTGGTGCCGATCCCGGTGGCGATGCCGTCGCTGGCCGCGACGGCGTCGGCAAGCTCGACTATCTGCTCGCGGCTGAGGATCTTGTCGCCCTCGGCTTCGATTCCGACACTCCACTTCACGCTCGTCCCACCTCATGCTCACGTCAGACTTGCAGTTGGTCTCCCGCGGCTAGTCAGCTCAGCGCCGGCAACATCCTGGCTAGCTGCTCCAGGCTGGCCAGGTCGTGGCCGGACAGCAGCAGGTCGATGTGCGGCGCTGCCACCATCATGCCCAGTGTGCTCGGCCGGAACTGCGGATCGTCACCCACGTGCGGGTTCAGCCAGACGAGCCGGTAGCACAGCCGGGACAGTCGCTCCATCGCGCTGGCAAGCTGGTCCGGATCGCCGCGGTCCAGGCCGTCGGAGCAGATGATCACGACGCCGCCGCGGCACATGCCGCCGCGGCCGAAGCGCCGCACGAACTCATCGAGTGACTGCCCGATCCGGGTGCCGCCATCCCAGTCGACGACGGTCGCGGCCGCTCGCTCCAGTGCGCTGTCTGGCCGCCGGTGGGCCAGCGCCCTGGTGATCCGGGTCAGCCTGGTCCCGAAGCAGAACACCTCTACCTTCGCGGCAGCCTGCCTGGCGGAGTGCGCAAACTGAAGAAGATGGCGCGAGTAGTCGGTCATCGAGCCGGACACGTCGAGGATCAGGATGAGCGGGCGCAGGCGCATCGTGCGCTGCCGGAAGTACAGGTTTGCGGGCTCGCCGTGGCTTCGCATGGCGGTCCTGATGGTCTTGCGGACATCCGGCGAGCGACCGGCTGCCGCGGCCCTGGTGCGCCGGGTCCGGCGCCGCGGCGGCGTCAGAGCGATCCTGGCCATGATCCGGCGCAGCGCGGCGAGCTCGGCCGGCGTGCAGGTAGCGAAGGACCGGTGCTTCAGCGCATCGACATCGGATGCCATCCAGCCGAGTGCCGGCTTCTCCTCGTCCTTGTCCGGGCCCGGCTCGGCACCGGGCATGACCATCGGCACCTCGGTGCCGGCCGAGACGGTGGCCCGCAGGGTCAGCAGCGCCGCGGCCGGAGCGCCCTCGGCCAGGAAGTAGCGGCGGAACACCTCCTCGTAGACACCGATGTCGTCGCGCCGGCTGACCAGCGTTGTGCGGCCAGCCCAGTACAGGTCCACGAGGTCGGACGGGTCGAGCGGTGACATCGCCGAAACGTAGGTCAGCACATCCCCGGTCCCGACGGTGATCCCGGCGGCGCGCAGCTCACCCGCGAAGCCGGCCAGCACGGCGGCGAATGGTGAGTGCTCAGCCACCGGCATCCTCAGCCACCGGCATCCTCAGCCACCGGCGGCTATCTCGGCCAGGTTCTGCGTCACCAGGTCCAGGTCGTCCCGGTCCTTGATAACCGCGCCCAGCGTGTCGCCGGCAGACTGTACCGTCAGGTCGCTTTCGCCGAGGAAGCCGAGCGTCCGCACCCAGTCGATGGTCTCGGCCACGCCGGGCGGCTTAACCAGGTCGAGCTCGCGCAGCCGGTGCACCGCGGCGACGACCTTACGGGTGAGCAGCTCGGCCGCGCCCGGCTCGCGGACCATCACGATCTCGACTTCGCGCTCGGCCGACGGATAGCCGATCCAGTGATACAGGCAGCGGCGGCGGAGCGCGTCGTGGAGTTCCCTGGTCCGGTTGGACGTGAGGATTACCGCAGGCGGGGACTCTGCCCTGATGGTGCCGACTTCCGGAATGCTGATCTGGAAGTCGGACAGCACCTCGAGCAGGAACGCCTCGAACTCGTCGTCGGCCCGGTCGACCTCGTCGATCAGCAGCACGGCCTGATCACCTGCCCGTACGGCCGCCAGCAGCGGCCGCTCGAGCAGGAACTTCGGCCCGAACAGCCGGTCGACCGCCCGCTCGTCGGCCGCCTGGTGCTCCGACAGCGCCCGGATCTGCAACATCTGGCGGGCGTAGTCCCACTCGTACAGCGCCTGGTTGGTGTCGATGCCCTCGTAGCACTGGAGCCTGATCAGCCTGCGGCCGAAGATGGCAGCAAGGACCTTGGCGACTTCGGTCTTGCCGACGCCGACCTCGCCCTCGATCAGCACTGGCCGGTGCAGCGACAGCGACACCAGCAGGGCCGTGGCTAGGCCCCGGTCGGCCAGGTAGCCGCCTTGCCGCAAGCGCTCGGTCAGTTCGCCGACGGTTCCGGGATACTCCACCGAGCGAATCTCCTCGCCGTCAGTGGCCGGGCTCAGTGAACTTCGGCCGAGCCAAGGACAAGGTCACGAATACTGCCGCCAGCGCGGTTCAGCTTGCCTTCCCGCTGCAACCTGGCCCGCCATGCGGAACTCAGGTCTTGATCTCCGGCAGCGAAGTCATCAAACCCGACGCCGGCGTCGGACATCCGCTTGCACGACTTCTTCTCGCCGCTCTCATCGTCGAGATTCGCCGATGTCTGCCCCTGACTACGCCACACCGCACGCAGCACGTCAAGCGCTTGAGCAGGCTCTGCGCTCATCCCGGCACCCTTCGACCCCGGCTGTTGGCTCGACTGTAGCCTCCCGGCGCAGGCACCGCGACCGGTGATTAAGCGAACTCTTAATCTCCCGCGCGACCGGGCCAGCGCGTCGGCGCGAGGAGTGCCGGACCCATTCGGCATGATGATGACTATGGAACTGACAGTGGCTGCGAGCACAATGACGACCGTGCCGGACATTACCTTCCGCAGCGACATGACCGTCGAACTCGTCAAGCACTCGGCCTCAGATGCCGACGTGATCTGGGCAGCCAGGGTTTCCACGAAGGGCGAGCAGTCGCTTGCCGACGTCGACGCGGATCCTGAGCGATCAGCCGGGCTCATCAACTTCCTGATGCGCGACCGGCATGGCACTCCGTTCGAGCACTCGACGATGACGTTCTACGTCAGCGCGCCGATCTTCGTGTTCCGGGAGTTCATGCGGCACCGGACGTTCAGCTACAACGAGGAGAGCGGCCGGTACCGCACCCTCGAGCCGGTGTTCTACGTCCCCGGCCCGGACCGCAAGCTCGTCCAGTCCGGCAAGCCAGGCGCTTACGTCTTCACCGCCGGATCGGCTGAGCAGCACGCTCTAGTCGCCGAGACGGTGCAAGCCGCGTGCTGGCAGTCCTACCAGGCGTACCTGGAGATGCTCGAGGCCGGGGTCGCCCGTGAGGTCGCCCGCACCGTGCTGCCGGTCGGGCTCTACTCCTCGATGTACGCCACCTGCAATGCCCGCGCGCTGATGAACTTCCTGTCGCTGCGGGTGAAGCACAGCGGTGCCACGTTCCCGTCGTTCCCGCAACGTGAGATCGAGATGGTGGCTGAGCAGATGGAGACGCTCTGGGCGGGCCTGATGCCGCTGACCCACGCGGCATTCGAGCGGAACGGCCGCGTCTGCCCCTAGCGCGCTGCAGAAGATCGCCCAGCCACTCGACGCCCCGGCGGCCGCTCTTGCGCCCTTGTGGCCGACAGGGTCCTGCGGGCGGGCGGTACTACGCATCCACTGCGGCACGCGACAGTGACCCCGAGATCCTGCCGGAAGGCTACCCGCCGACGTCATTCGATGCGGAGGAAGCGGTCGCGCTGGTGGCATCGGTGTTCCGCGAAGTCGAAGGCGAACACTGGGACGGCAGGTTTTACCCGCTCCCGACTCGCGAGGACGTGCGGGCGTACTGCCGGCACAATTTCATCCCGCCTGAGCGTGCCGAGGAAGCCGAGGTTCCGCTCTGGCTGACCAAGCGCGGCGTACTGGTCCGGGCCAGGAAACGCTGACTGGCCGGGCGGCACATTTACCAGGCCGGTGGGCCAGCGCAGCGCTTGCTGAGCGGCGTGACCTTGACCCACTGCGACCTCGGCATGCCGAAGCAGTAGGAGCATAGCTCTAAGGAGTATACTCCTTAGAGCTGTAGTCCTAGTAGACTGAGAGGCGGCATCCATGCCCCCGTCAGGCGATCGGCCCGCAAAGGGCATCACCAAACCGGCGCACGTCTTTGACAGGGAATCGGAGTGGGCTGCGCTCGGCTCATTCGCGGCCAGCGCCGCGCCGCACGCCATGCTGGGCGTGGTCAGCGGCCGGCGGCGGATGGGCAAGACCTATCTGCTCCGCTCACTTGCGGAACAAGTAGGGGGTTTTTACTTCGGCGCGACTGCGGCGACGGAGGGCGAGTCGCTCCGGCAGTTCGGTGCTGCCCTAGCCAGCTACGCCGGCTCACCCGTGCCAGTTTCGTTTGCCAGCTGGGACGATGCCTGCTCATACCTGTTCGACCTGGCCACGTCTGGCCGAGGAACATCGCCGCTGCTGGTCGTCATCGATGAGTTTCCCTATCTGTCCAGGTCGGCGCCCGAGCTCCCGTCGCTTATCCAGCGCGAAGTTGACCGGTACCAAGTACGGGAAAGCCGAATGCGACTCCTTCTGTGCGGATCAGCGATGTCCATTATGGGGACGATGCTAGCCAGTAACGCCCCGTTGCGCGGGCGGGCGCAACTGGAACTGATCATGCGCCCCTTTGACTATCGCACGACCGCCGAATTCTGGGGCGTTTCCGGCAGCCCTGCGCTCGCGGCTCGCCTGCACGCAGTGCTGGGTGGCACACCTGCCTACCGCCGGCAGTTCCTCGCCGACGACCTGCCCGCCGGTCTCGGCGACTTCGACGACTGGCTCTGCCGTACCGTGCTGTCGCCGCTCAGCCCGCTGTTTCGCGAGGCTAGGTATCTGCTCGCGGAGGAAGCTGAGATCCGGGACACTGCGCTCTATCACTCCGTGCTCGCCGCCGTAGCTGAGGGCAACACCACCAGGGGCGGCATCGCCAACTTCATCGGACGGAAGTCCGTGGACATCTCCCATCCCCTCAACGTGCTGGAGGACAGCCATCTGCTGGTCCGGGAGCCCGATGTGTTCAGGGCTGGGAAATCGCGGTACCGCATCACCGAACCGCTGATCAACTTCTACGAGGCGGTGATGCGGCCGTCCTGGGCGCGGCTGGAGAGCGGACAGGCTCGCGAAGTATGGGCCCAAGCCGGCGAACGGTTCGCCGCCCAGGTGGCCGGGCCCCATTTCGAGGCGATGTGCCGCCAGTACATGCTCGGAGCAGGCCGATCGATGCTGGGCGGGTACCTGGGCCAGGTGGGTTCTGGCATCGTGGTTGATCCGGCCGGCCGTCAGCAGATCGAGATTGATCTGGCCGTGACCAAGGCTGGGTCTGGCGGCAGCAAGGCATCCGTGGCGATGCTGGGCGAGGCGAAGTGGGGCACGGTGATGGGCATCGGTCAACTGGACCGGCTGCGCCGAGCCAGGGATGTCCTCGCCAGCCGGGGAATGGATACCAGCCAGTGTCGCCTGGCCTGCTTCAGCGCAGCAGGCTTCAGTACTGCGCTGACAGCACGGGCCAAGGCCGATGACGTGCTCCTGATAGGCCTGCAGGACCTATACCGCTAAGCTGCCCCGAAAAGGGACCTCAGCTGGGCGCGCGGCAGCATCTGACCGTGGGTACCGTGGGCCTGGGAGGACTTGAACCTCCGACCTCTTCCTTATCAGGGAAGCGCTCTAACCGGCTGAGCTACAGGCCCGCAGGCGTGCCAGCGACGCTAAGCAACTCGCACGCCGGGCTAGGTTACCGCAAGATGGGACTAGCCGCTCAGTCGGATTCCCTTAGCGTTACCTCGATGCCGCCCGTCAGGTTCGCGACCAGGTTGTACAGCGCCGCGCCGATCGTCGCCAGGGCCGTGAACAGGATCGCGTTGACGGTGCAGACCAGTGCCGTGTACTCGAGTATCCGAGAGGCGCTGAACCAGCGCGTGAGCGTATTTGCCGGTTGGCTCTTGTTGTAGGTGACCAGACCCCAGGTCTGCTCGAGCTTGGCGAAGACGCCCAGCTTCGAGAGCGCGAAGTAGATCACCGCGATCGCGATGAACATGATGACCCAGGCGGCCAGGGAGATCAGGAAGCTGAACTTCATGACCGACATCGGCTCGATCCGCTCCAGGGACAGCAACGCCCGGCGAGTCTGGCCGGGCTGCGGCGAGCGGCTACCGGGCGGCTGCTGCGGTGGCCGGCTGCCAGCCGCTCCAGGCGGGCCAGCCGGGCGGCCGGGCGGCGGAACCTTCGGACTGGGCTTCGGCTTGGCCAGGCCGGAGAACGATGCACCTAGCTTCGAAGCCAGGCCCCGTGCGCTGCTTGCCGCGCCGGTTACGGCCGCCATCGTGGGGCCCTCAACCTGGCTACCCAGGCCGGCCGGCTCTGCGGCGTAGCGGGACGGCGACGGCTCGGCACCCGTGCCGCGGGGCGAGGGAGCCGCCGAACGGGCGCTGGCCGACACCTGCCAGCCCGATGCATCCGGCCGGGACGCGGCAGCCGGCCTGGCCGCCCTGCCGTCCGGGACTTCTGAGGTTGCGGATCCGGGCATCAGTGCGCTCTCCGAGTTATCTGCTGGCGTCGTGCTCCCCGAACCCTCGCCAGACGCCCACGATGGCGCCTCTACCCGGTTGTCCACCCCGTCCTCCTCCGCACCCGTCCACTTGTCACGAGGTTATCCCCAGTCAGGCCGCTTCGATCCGGCTGAGACAGAACCTCTTCTACGACTCCTTATGACGCTTTACCCGCCTGCATCGTTGCAACCAGCGGCATTGGCATTGAGGGTCGCTTTCCTTACGAAGCCGCCCATCCCCGAAAACTAGGCCCTATTGTTAGGCTTCTTTCCGGCACGATACACGGTTGGCTGCCCTAACTACCAGGCAATACGCAGGTCCCGTAGCCATACCGAACACAAGCGGTACCGCGCTGATTACTCAGCGTCCGAATCGTCCGCCTCGGCAGCGCCGGCGACCAGGCCCAGGTCCGAGTCCGAACCGAGGTCAGGGTCAGGGTTCGCAAGCTCACCGGGTCCGCCGTCGCCGTCCGCGTCGCTTCCCTCAACGGCCACCGTCTCGGTTGCCTCGGCGTTCCTCGCTATTGCCACCAGGCTCTGGCCCTCGCCGAGGTTGACCAGCCGAACGCCCATGGTCTGCCGGCCAGAAAGCTTGATCTCCGCGGCCGACGTCCTGATGACGCCGCCGGCCGAGGTGATCGCGTATACCTCGTCGTCGGGATGCACCATCAGCGCGCCGATCAGCTCACCCCTGGCTTCGACAATCCGCGCGGTGACGACTCCGAGACCGCCCCGGCCCTTGACCGGATACTGGTCAGCGGGAGTCCGCTTGGCGTAACCGCCACCGGTGGCGACCAGGACGTCGGCACCCTCGCGCACCACGTACATGCCCAGCAGCTTGTCGCCTTCGGTGAACCGCATCCCGATGACGCCGGAAGTAGCCCGGCCCATCGGGCGCAGCGCCTCATCGGAGGCACGGAACCTGATCGCCTGAGCGTGCCTGCTCACCAGCAGCAGATCCTGGTCAGCGGACACCAGGCGGGCAGCGATGACCTCGTCGTCCTCGCGGAGGTTGATCGCGATGAGGCCGCCCGACCGCGGCGAGTCGAAGTCGCTCAGCCTGGACTTCTTCACCAGCCCCGAGGACGTCGCCAGCACGAGGTAGGGCGCCACGGAATAATCCCGCAGCGCGAGCACTTCGGCAATGTGCTCGTCCGGCTGGAACGCAAGGAGGTTGGCCACGTGCTGGCCCCGCGCGTCCCTGGCCGCCTCGGGCAGCTCGTACGCTTTCGCCCGGTACACCCGGCCCTTGTTCGTGAAGAACAAGATCCAGTGATGGGTGGTCGTGACGAAGAAATGGTCCACGATGTCGTCCGTGCGCAGCTGCGCGCCGCGAACGCCCTTGCCGCCGCGACGCTGCGCCCGGTAGAGGTCGGTCTTAGTCCGCTTGGCGTAGCCGCCGCGGGTGATCGTGACGACCACGTCCTCCTCGGCGATCAGGTCCTCCATGGACATGTCACCGTCGTAAGCGATGATCTCGGTCCGCCGGTCGTCGCCGAACTTCTCGGTGATCTCGGCGAGCTCGGTGCTCACCACCTGCCGCTGCCGCTCCGGCGAGGCCAGGATCGCCTCGTACTCCGCGATCTCGGCCAGAAGCTGCTCGTACTCCTCGATCAGCGCCTGCCGCTCCAGTGCGGCGAGCCTGCGCAACTGCATGTCGAGGATGGCGACCGCCTGGATATCGTCGATCTCCAGCAGATCCATCAGGCCCTGCCGGGCCGCATTCGCGGACTCGCTGGCCCTGATGAGCGCGATCACCGCGTCGATCTGGTCAATCGCCTTGAGCAGCGCGCTGACGATGTGCATCCGGTCCTGCGCCTTGCGCAGCAGGAAGCGGGTCCGCCGGACGATGACCTCGATCTGGTGGTTCACCCAGTGCCTGATCATCTGGTCCAGCCGCAGCGTGCGCGGCACGCCGTCGACCAGCGCCACCATGTTCGCGCCGAAGGTGTCCTGCAGTTGGGTGTGCTTGTACAGGTTGTTCAGCACGACCTTGGCTACCGCGTCGCGCTTGAGCACGATCACGATGCGGCGGCCCGCCCGGGCGCTGCTCTCGTCCTGGACGTTCGCGATGCCGGGGATCCGGCCGTCGGTGGCCAGCTCGGCGATCTTCTCGATCAGGCTGTCCGGGTTCACCTGGAACGGCAACTGGGTCGCGACCAGGCAGGTCCGGCCCCTGCTGTCCTCCTCGACCTCGACAACGGCGCGCATCGTGATCGAGCCGCGCCCGGTGCGGTAGGCATCCTGGATACCGCGCCTGCCGACGATCTGCGCGGCCGTCGGGAAGTCCGGTCCGTTGATCCGCTCGAGCAGCGCGGCCAGCAGATCCTCGTCGCTGGCGTCGAAGTTCTGCAGGCACCACTGTGCGCCCTCGGCAACCTCGCGCAGGTTGTGCGGCGGGATCTTAGTGGCCATTGCCACCGCGATCCCCTCGGAGCCGTTCACCAGCAAATTGGGGAAACGGGCGGGCAGCACGACGGGCTCTTGGGAACGCCCATCATAGTTCGGCCGGAAGTCGACGGTTTCCTTGTCGATGTCCCGCAGCATCTCCATGGCCAGCGGGCTGAGCCGGCACTCGGTGTAGCGCATCGCGGCGGGCGGGTCGTTGCCGGGCGAGCCGAAGTTGCCCTGCCGGTCGATCAGCGGCATCCGCATGGCCCAGTCCTGGGCCATGCGGACCAAGGTGTCGTAAATGGCTGAGTCACCGTGCGGGTGGTAGTTGCCCATCACGTCGCCGACGACGCGAGCGCACTTGTTGAAGCCACGGTCCGGCCGGTACATGCCGTCGTACATCGCGTACAGGATCCGGATGTGCACCGGCTTGAGGCCGTCCCTGACATCCGGCAGCGCCCGGCCGACGATGACCGACATCGCATAGTCGAGGAAGCTGCGCTGCATCTCGACCTGGATGTCAACGGGCTCGGTACGGCCCTGGCCCTCCGACGGCGCCTCGGGTGTGGTCACGTCAGGCACTTGCTGCTTTCCTTCCCGTCAACTGCTGCGCTGGCCTTCCCGTCAACTGCTGCGCTGGCTCGGGCGACGAGCGCCGGACCGCCCGTTCCCGCTAGATGTCGAGGAACTTCACGTCCTTGGCGTTGCGCTGGATGAACGCGCGGCGTGCCTCGACGTCCTCGCCCATCAGCACGCTGAACAGTTCGTCTGCCTGCGCCGCGTCGTCCACGGTGACCTGCTTCAGCACGCGCTTGGCCGGGTCCATCGTGGTATCCCACAACTCGGTCGCGTTCATCTCGCCGAGGCCCTTGAACCGCTGCACTCCGTCGCGGGTCCGCGGGTCCCTGCGCCCGTCGGCGATCCCGGCCTCGATCACGGCATCCCGCTCCTTGTCGGAGTAGGCGTAGCCGGGCGGAACGCGACCGTCCCACTTGATCTTGTAGAGCGGCGGCTGTGCCAGGTACACGTGACCGGCCTCGATCAGCGGCTTCATGAAGCGGAACAGCAACGTCAGCAGCAACGTCGTGATGTGCTGACCGTCGACGTCGGCGTCGGCCATCAGGATGATGTGGTTGTAGCGCAGCTTGGTGATGTCGAACTCTTCGTGGATCCCGGTGCCGAGTGCCGTGATCATCGACTGGACTTCATTGTTCTTCAGCACCCGGTCGATCCGCGCCTTCTCGACGTTCAGGATCTTGCCCCGGATCGGCAGGATGGCCTGGAACTTCGAATCGCGGCCGCCCTTGGCGGAACCGCCGGCCGAGTCGCCTTCGACCACATAGATCTCGCAGATCGACGGGTCACCAGACTGGCAATCCGCGAGCTTGCCCGGCAGGCCGGAGCCGCCCATCGCGCTCTTGCGGGTCAGGTCCCTGGCCTGGCGCGCGGCGACCCTGGCCCGAGACGCCTGGATCGCCTTCATGACGATGCCCTTGGCCTCGCCAGGATTGCGCTCGAACCAGTCCTTGAGCTGATCGTTGCAGATCCGCTGGACGAACGAGCGGGCGACCGTGTTGCCCAGCTTCTGCTTGGTCTGGCCCTCGAACTGCGGCTCGGACAGCTTCACGTGGATGATCGCCGTGAGGCCCTCGCGGATGTCCTCGCCCTGCAGGTTGTCGTCCTTCTCGCGGAGGTAGTTCTGGTCCCTCGCGTACCTATTGACGATCGAGGTCAGTGCCGCCCGGAAGCCTTCCTCGTGAGTCCCGCCCTCGGCGGTGTTGATGGTGTTGGCGAAGGTGTGCACGGACTCTGAGTAGGACTGAGTCCACTGCATCGCGACCTCGGCCGAGATGCCCTCGGCCTCGTCCCCGAACTCGATGACGGAAGCGTGCACTGCGTCCTTTGTCGCGTTCAGGTAGCGGACGAAGTCTGACAACCCGCCCTCGTAGCGGAAGTTGACGACGTGCGGCTCGCCGTTGATGTGCTCGGGTCGCTCGTCGGTCAGCGTGATCGACAGACCGCGGTTGAGGAAGGCCATCTCCTGGAGTCGGCGCGACAGCGTCTCGAATGACCATTCCGTCGTCTCGAAGATGCCATCGTCGGGCCAGAAGGTGATGACCGTCCCGGTCTTGGCGGTCTGCTCCCCGCGGAGCAGCGGGGCTGCGGGCACGCTGTAGTCGTAGGACTGGCTCCAGGCGTAGCCGTCCTTGCAGACCTCGACATCCAGCCGCTTGGACAGCGCGTTGACGACCGAGACGCCGACGCCGTGCAGGCCGCCCGAGACCGCGTAGGACTGGCTGTCGAACTTTCCGCCGGCGTGCAGCGTGGTGAGGACAACCTCCAGCGCCGGGCGCTGCTCGACCGGGTGCATGTCGACCGGGATGCCGCGGCCGTTGTCAAAGATCCGGGCGCCGCCATCGGCAAGGAGCGTGACCTCGATCGTGTCGGCGAAACCCGCCAGCGCCTCGTCGACAGCGTTGTCCACGACCTCTTGCACAAGGTGGTGCAAACCGCGCTCGCCGGTCGATCCGATGTACATTCCCGGCCGCTTACGGACGGCTTCCAGGCCCTCCAGGACCGTGATCGAACGTGCGTCGTAGGACAAGCTGAAGCTCCTCTAGAACAGGCGAACATCTAGCACCGACGCGATACCCCCGCCAGGCGTCAGTTCCTAGTGCGCTTGTTCATTTTACCTGGACAGGCTGTCAGCCTCAGCCGTACGTGTCACGCGGACCGCGGCTACCGCGGACCCGCCACTGACCAGGCTGCCTGACGCTGGTGATCGGGCCCTTCACCTTGACCCGGAGCACGGTCCCGTCGCCGAGCTCGGCGTTCAGGCGCTTGACGAGCTGGCCAGCCAGCAGGCGGAGCTGGGTCGCCCACGCGGTCGAATCCGCCGTGACGGTCAGCTCGCCGTCGGTAAGCCGCTCGGGCGTCGTGTGCGCCGCCAGATCGCCGCCGACGATCTGCGCCCACCGGCCGAAGACCGAGCCGGTCGCGGCGGCCAGTGCCCAGCCCTCGGCGTCCAGGAGGCCGCCGATCGCCGCGGACAGCGGCTGCGGATCGCTGCGCGGCGGCTGGACTGGGAACCCTGGCCGACCTGGGAAGCCTGGCCGGCCCGCGGTGCTCGGGGCTGCATCGGCAGCCGGACCAGGGCTAGCCGCACGCCCCGACGCGGTGCCCCGGCGGGCAGCGCGGGCGGCCGCCAGCGCGGCCCTGGCCAGGCTGACCGGATCACTCGCCGGATCGCTCGCGCGGCCGCCGTGCTCAGCCACTGGTGATCGCCCCCTCCGCGACCTCGAACCTTGCACCGCTCAGGCCGCCCGGCACGTCCTGGCGGACGGCTGCGGTGATCAGCACCTGCTCAGCCCCGGCTACCAGCCCGGCGAGCCGTTCCCGGCGTTCGCTGTCCAGCTCGGCGAACACGTCGTCAAGCATCAGCACGGGATCTTCGCCGCCGGCTCGCAACAGCTGATATGCGGCGAGCCGCAGGGCCAGCGCCATCGACCAGGACTCGCCATGACTGGCGTAGCCGCGGGCCGGGAGCCCGCCGATGCTGAGCTCCAGCTCGTCGCGGTGCGGGCCGACCAGGCAGACGGCCCGTTCCAGCTCAGCCCGCCGGCGCAGAGCGAGCGCTTCTCGCAGGCATCCTGCCACCTTCCCGGCGTCCGGCTCCGCTGCCGCGGGAGCGGCCGCGGGAGCGGCTGCGGGCGCACTCGCGGGAGCCCCTGCGGCGGCCGGGGGGTGTCCGGCTGGCTGAGCGGACATCCGGTACTCCAGGCCGGTGTCGCGATTGTTGCCCGACACCGCGCTGTAGCTGCCGGACACCAGGTCCCGCAGCTCCTCGACCAGCCGGAGCCGGCCGGCGGTCAGCTGCGCGCCCGCGGCGACCAGGTGATCGTCCCAGACTTCGAGCGCGCCGGCCGGCACTGCGCCGCTCGCCCTGGCTGATTTCAGCAAGGCCGTGCGCTGGCGCAGCACTCTCTCGTAGTCGGCCCGAACGGCCGCATACCGCGGCCGCAACGCCACCAGCAGGTCATCGAGGTAACGCCGGCGCTGGTCCGGGTCGCCCTTCACGACCACTATGTCCTCTGGCGCAAAGAGCACGCAGCGGAACACCCCGAGGGCATCGCGCGGCCGCGCGGGCGCCTTGTTCAGCCTGACCCGGTTGGCCCGGCCGGGGTTGATCTCGACCTCGAGCAGGCTGTCGCGGCCTGCCGCGAAGATCACTGCCCGCAGGATGGCCCGGTCCGCGCCGCTCCTGATCAGCGGGGCATCCGTCGCTACCCGGTGGCTGCCGAAGGTGGCCAGGTAGGCCGCAGCCTCGACCAGGTTCGTCTTGCCCTGGCCGTTTGAGCCCACGAATGTGGTAATGCCGGGTTCAAGGTTCAGGTCGGTTTCGGCGTAGCTGCGGAAGTCGGTCAGTGAGAGCCGGCGCAGGTGCACGAACGCCTCAGTTCGTCATGATCCCGAAGACTTATGCATGCTATAGCGTGCCTAAGTCTTCGGGATCACGGAAGCGCCGATCAACCGCCGAGCCGGATCGGCATCAGCAGGTACCGGAACTCTGGATTGCCGTCTGGACCGGGCTTCCCGGTAAGCAGCGCCGGCTTGCCGGACTCGGTGAACGAAATGCGCACGGTGTCCGAGTCGATGGCGGCCAGGCCGTCCAGCAGGTACTGCGGGTTGAAGGCGATCGACAGGTCGTCGCCGGAGAATTCGGCCTCGATAACCTCCTCGGCCTGCGCCTCGTCCCCGGTGCCGGCCTCCAGCATGAGCTGGCCAGCGCTGAACGATAGCCGGACGGGCGTGTTGCGCTCGGCCACCAGGGCGACCCGCTTGACCGATTCCGATAGCACGCTGATCGGCAGCTCGGCCACCGCGTTGACGGTCTTTGGCAGCAGCGACTGGTACCGCGGGAACTCGCCGCTCAGCAACCGGGTCGTGGTGCGGCGTCCGGCGCCTTCGAATCCGATCATGCCGTCACCCTGGCCGGCCTGCGTGCCGGGCAACGCCAGCGCGATCGAGACCTGGGCACTGCTGGTCAGTGCCCGCGCGGTGTCGGAAAGCGCCTTGGCCGGCACCAGCATGGCCGCGATCAGGTCGGGCCTGGCCGGGCTCCAGCGCAGTTCGCGCACCGCGAGCCGGTACCTGTCGGTAGACACCAGCGTCAGCATTTCGCCGTCGATTTCGATCCGGACGCCGGTAAGGGCCGGCAGCGTATCGTCACGGCCCGCTGCTGTGGCGGACTGGCTCACGGCGGTCGCGAACGCGTCGCTGCCGATGGTGCCGGCGGCGGGCGGCATCTCCGGCAACGCCGGGTACTCGTCCTCCGGCATCGTCAGCAGGGTGAAGGTGGCGCTCCCGCAGGTGACCACCGCACGCCCGTCCTCGACGCTGATATGCACTGGCTTAGCCGGAAGGCTCCGGCTGATCTCGGCGAGCAGCCGGCCTGAGACTAGGGCACTGCCCGCTTCTTCCGTGCTGACAGTCACGGTCGCCTGTGCGGACACGTCGTAGTCGAAGCTGGACAGCACGAGTTCGTCGGCGGCCTGCATGCGGATGCCTGCCAGCACCGGCATGGTCGGGCGGGCAGGCAGGGCACGGGCAGTCCATGCGACTGCCTCGGCGAGTACGTCGCGGTCAAGGACGATCTTCACCTGTCAGCCTCCTTAGCTGGTCGGGTGTCTCATTGCGCACCCGGCGATCGGCCGGACACTTGCCTGCTTTGATCTGTATCTGTCTGCCATTACCGGACTGGTAGTCGTCATAGGAATGGTGGATCCCGGGGATAACTGTGATCCGGCCAGCTAGAGGCTGTTGTCGCTGTGCACACCGGCTGTGCCTGAAGCGCGCGGGCCGGCTGGTTCCGCTGTGGGCGACGGGCATGCCCTGGCGCGTAACCCGCGCGTTACCCTCCGGACGGGTGGGGTTTTCCTCCGGATGTCCCAAGCTGATCCACAGCTTTGTCCACAGCCTGTGTGCGTACATTGCGTGTAGCGCGTATTTTGCGTAGTCGCTCGGATACGGCGGGTGCGAAGACCGAGGTGGCAGCGCAGGACTGCGACTTATCGCAGTGGCGCTGGAGAGGGCCGCCGCAGTGGACCCCATGGTGTGTCCCGCTGCCATGCTCACCCGGACAGCGCTTGCTGCTTGATCCGGTTCGTGAGCTCGGTTACCTGGTTGTAGATGGCCCGGCGTTCGGCCATCAGCGAGCGGATCTTCCGTTCGGCATGCATCACGGTGGTGTGATCGCGGCCGCCGAACTGCTGGCCGATCTTTGGCAGCGACATGTCGGTGAGCTCACGACACAGGTACATGGCGATCTGCCGCGCCGTGACCAGCACGCGCGACCGGGAGGTGCCGCACAGGTCATCGATTGAGAGGCCGAAATAGGAAGCGGTCTGGCCCATGATCGTGGCCGCGGTGATGTCCGGCCCGTGCGTCTCGACGATGAGGTCCTTCAGCACGAACTCGGCGAGCTGCAAATCGACGGACTGGCGGTTCAGGCTGGCGAAGGCCGTGACGCGGATGAGCGCGCCCTCAAGCTCCCTGATGTTCGTGGAAATCCTCGACGCGATGTACTCCAGCGCTTCGGGCGGCGCATTCAGGCGGTCCTGGACAGCCTTCTTGCGCAGGATCGCGATCCGCGTCTCGAGCTCCGGCGGCTGAACGTCGGTCTGCAATCCCCACTCGAACCGGCTGCGGAGCCGGTCCTCGAGCGTAACCAGGCGCTTGGGTGCGCGGTCTGAGGAGATGACGATCTGCTTGCTGGCGTTGTGCAGGGTGTTGAACGTGTGGAAGAACTCCTCCTGGGTTCCTTCCTTGTTCTCCAGGAACTGGATGTCGTCGACGAGCAGCACGTCGACATCCCGGTAGCGGCGGCGGAAGCCGTCCTGCTTGCCGTCCCTGATCATGTTGATGAAGTCGTTGGTGAACTCTTCCGAGCTCACGTACCTGACCTTCAGGCCCTGGTACAGGCTCTGCGCGTAGTGCCCGATCGCATGCAGCAAGTGCGTCTTGCCAAGGCCGGAGTCGCCATAGACGAACAGCGGGTTGTAGGCCTTGGCGGGCGCCTCGGCCACGGCGACAGCGGCGGCGTGCGCGAACCTGTTGCTTGAGCCGATGACGAATGTCTCGAATGTGTACTTGGGGTTCAACCGTGCCTGACCCGGCGCGGACGACGGCCCGGCCGACCGCTGCGGGCCATGTGGCCGGTGCAGCGGCAGGGCGTGCTGACCCGGCGGCGGATTGCTCACCGGTGGCCGGCCGTCGTCCTGCGGGGCCAGCGCGGCACGGTCCAATTCGTGGCCGTCCGGCCCGATGCCGGCGCGGGCGTCGGCTATCGGACCCATCCCGGCCGGGAACGGGGCAAGGCCGCGGCCAAGGTCGGTTCGGCCCTGATCGAAGTCCAGCCGGTCCGGGGAGCCATTGCGGTACTGGCCGTCGGCTGGCTGGTCGCCGTTAAGGTCCTGGCGCATGCCTGCCGCAGCCGCTGGCAGCGGTCCGCTCCCGTCGGCGTCCGGCTCTGCGGGCCGGAACCGGTCGCCGGGCCGGCCGAGATCGGCGGTGGCACTCGGGTCGACCGTGACGGCAAGCTGGATGCTCCGGGCCAGTTCCCTGGAGAGCGCATTGGTGATGAGGGTGCGCAGCCGGGTCTCAAGCTGTTCCTTGACGAACTCGTTGGGCGCCGCGATGAGCGCGGTGTTCTCGACGAGCCCGAGCGGTCTGGTCAGCTGCAGCCAGGCGCGCTGGTGCGGCTCGATGTGCATGTCGGCTAGGTCGGCCAGCGAGCGGGCCCATACTTCCCCGAGGTCGTCGTCGCTCATTGGCCGGTCACCCGAGCCCCCCACATGTGATCAACAGGTTTTTCCACAGCATGTGCACGTTGCATTACAGCGGTCCTGGCAGCTTCCGGAGCCATACGGGTCGGGCCCGGATGAGGCAACTGGCATAAGCGCTCCGGCGCTTGGCCCGCACTATCCACAGCCTAGGGCTGCGCTTCACCCGCCGTTCGGGAAACCCGGCAGTCGGCTGGCGCCTGCTTGTCAGGGGCACCCGGTTTGACCGGCCAGCAGGGGACGCGTAACTTGTACAGGTCCGGCTTATCCCGGTGCAGCTGAGTCATGGCCTGATGCAGGTAGGGCCTGCTTCGTGGATGAGTTCGCCGCCGACTGGTGTTGACAGTGGGAGACACCGATCGCCGCGAGCGCTCCGAGAGCTGCCGCCTGTACCTGTAGTTGATTTGTGACTGCCATAGCCAAGATCTGCCGCACCTGGAGTTCCCGTGAGCAAGCGCCCGTTTCAGCCGAACAACCGCCACCGGGCGAAGACACACGGGTTCCGCCTGCGCATGCGAACCCGGGCCGGTCGTGCGATTCTCGCGGCGAGGCGCCGGAAGGGCCGCGCGCGCGTCAGCGTGTGACGCTGACGGCCGGCGATCGTGTTGCCATGCTTCCCGCGATAGCGCGGATGCGACGAAGTTCCGACTTTGCCGTCGCCGTCCGAGATGGCAGCCGGTCCGGGCGGCCGTTGCTATCCGGCCACTTGCTGGTCCGGCGCGAGAGCCGGGAGGCCGCGCGGGTCGGCTTCGTGGTCAGCAAGGCCGTAGGCCCGGCTGTTGTCCGCAATAAGGTGCGACGGCGGCTGCGGCATCTGGTCCGCGGGTACCTGCCATCGCTGCCGGGAGGTAGCCTGCTTATAGTGCGCGCTGCGCCGCGCGCGGCGGCAGCTTGCCAGGCGGATCTTGCCGCCGACCTCGACCTGGTAATCAGAGCCTTGCTTCGGCGGCAGGGTGTGGTGGTGAGCCAGTGAGCCGCGAGTCTGGGCCGGATGGCCGGGCACTGTCGCCTGCCGGCTGGCTGCTAGTGGGGCTGCTAACCGTGTACCGGCGGTTCGTCAGCCCGCTGCTGGGACCGCGGTGCCGGTTCTACCCGTCGTGCAGTGCCTATGCGCTCGAGGCCGTGCAGCGACACGGTGCACTGCGGGGCTCATGGCTGGCGGTGCGCCGGCTGAGCCGCTGCCATCCGTTCCATGCCGGCGGACTTGATCCAGTCCCCGGCTCGGAGGAAGAGCAGCACTCCGCGGCAGAGCCGCCGGTTGGTTATGAGCTCGGAGGTCGGGGCTCGGACGTCGTGAGCAGAGCACAAGGGAGCTAGCAGGTTGTCGAATCCACTGAATTACCTCTATGAGGCAGTTGGCTGGATCTTCACGCACATTTACAACGTGCTGAATCCGCTTTTCGGCGCCACGAGCGGCTGGACCTGGGCTCTGTCGATTGTGATCCTGGTCATGCTGATGCGGCTCGTCATGGTGCCGCTGTTCATCAAGCAGATGCACACGACCAGGGCCATGTCGTCGCTGCAGCCGCAGATGGCCGCGTTGCGCAAGAAGTACAAAAACGATAAGCAGACGCTGAATCAAGAGACGATGAAGCTCTACCAGGAGGCGGGCGTCAACCCGCTGATGGGCTGTCTGCCGGTCGTTCTGCAGTTGCCGTTGTTCTTCTCGCTGTTCGAGGTGCTGAAGGCGATTGCAGAGTACAAGGGTGGCACGCCGAATTACGGGCTGCCGGCCGCGATGGTGCACGCGGGCAAACAGGCCAAGATCCTCGGTGCGTCGATCGCGGACAAGGTGCTGTTCACCGGCACCGCGCATGTCCCGCTGCACTCGAAACTGGTCATCGTCGGCGCCGTTGCGATCAGCATGGTCACGACCTTCCTGACGATCCGCCAGAGCCAGCGGCGTGGCATGATGCCGACGGCTTCGCCCGATAACCCGATGGCTTCGTCGCAGAAGTACATGACCTACATCATGCCGTTCTTCGCGCTGACGGGTCTGTACTGGCCTTTCGGCCTGGTGCTGTACTGGGTCACTACGAACGTCTGGACGCTTGTTCAGCAGTTCCTGCTCGGCAGGCGGTATCCGTACACGCCGCCGGCCATGGCGACCGAAGGCGGGGGAACCCCGGGTACAGCTACTGCCAACTCGCTGACCGGGAGGGTCGCGAAGTCGCTGACCGGCGGAGCGAGCAAGCCGAAGCCGGCCACAGCGGCGGGCCAGAGCGGTTCGCAGCAGAGCGGTTCGCAGCAGAGCGGTTCGCAGCCGAACGGCAGCCGCGCGAGCCGACCGGCCGCGAACGGCAGCCGCGCGAGCGGAAGAAGCGCCAACGGCAGAAGCGCCAACGGCGCGGCCGCGGGTGGCGTGACGGCGGCGGGCATGCTGAAGCGCCTGGGCAAGCGTTCGGAGCCGGAGCCGCAGCCCGAGGCGCCCGAGGTTAAGCTCGTGAGGCACCAGACGCAGCGACAGTCGCGCAGCAAACGGTCGGGCAAGAACTGACGGTCCAGTTCCGGCGGGAGTGCTCGTGCTGGGCGGCGCGACGATGCGGTCAGGGATGGGGATCAAGGAGGAGCCTGGCATGAGCCAGCAGGACGATTTCGCGGGGCAGCATGCTGGCCAGCAGGACCGCGATGGCGACAGTCACGAGTACGACGAGCCGGGCTCGGTGCAGACGATGGACTCAGGTACAGACATGGATGGCCGCGCGGGCGACAGGTTGGACGAGGACGGCGGCTCGCTTGCGGACGAGGGCGATGACGAGCCGGCGGACGAGGCCGGGAGCGACGCTGCCGCAGACGGGTCAAATGAACGCCGCAGTCACTCGGTGGCGGATCTGGAACTCGAGGGCGAGGTAGCAGCTGACTACATCGAGGGACTGCTGGATGTTGCCGACCTTGACGGCGACATTGACATGGACGTCGAGGGTGATCGCGCAGTCGTCTCGGTGGTCGGGGCCACGCTAGATGAGCTTGTCGGGCGACGTGGCGAGGTGCTGGAGGCACTCCAGGAGCTAACCCGACTTGCCGTGCACCAGCGGACGGGCTACCGGACGCGAATGATGCTGGACATCGGCGGGTACCGGCAGCGGCGCCGGACGGAGCTCGCCGAGGCAGGCACTGACGCCGCCGAGGAAGTCCGCCGGACTGGTATGCCCAAAAAGCTGTGGCCGATGAATCCATTCGAGCGGAAGATCGTGCACGATGCGGTCGCCGCAGCAGGGTTGCGGAGCGAGTCGGAAGGCGAGGAGCCGGACCGGCGAGTGGTAGTCCTGCCGGTCGGCTGATGGCAGAACCGAGAGTTCGGCGGCGAAAGGCACCCGGATGCGCGATGGCGTGAGTCCAGCGGTATCTGGGCTAGTCGTACCACCGGCAGCGGCGGAGATCTTCGGCGATGCGCTGCCGCAGGCGGAGAAGTACGCCGAGATCCTGGCGGTCAGCGGCGTGGAGCGCGGCATTGTCGGCCCGGCAGAGGCGGACCGGGTATGGGATCGGCACCTGCTGAACTGCGCGGCGGTAGCGCACCTGCTGCCGGCGCGCTGCCTGCTGGTGGATGTGGGTTCAGGCGCGGGATTGCCTGGCATCGTGCTGGCTCTGCTCGCACCGCAGGCGCGGGTCACGCTGCTGGAGCCACTGGCCCGGCGGGCGGAGTTCCTGACCGAGACCGTCGCCGAACTTGGCCTGACTAATGCCGAAGTGGTTCGGGCTAGGGCGGAGGATCTCGCCGGCCAGGTCGCCGCAGATGTTGTGACGGCACGGGCCGTTGCCCCGCTGGACAAGCTGGCGAGTCTGACTCTTGGCCTGCTCCGGCCGGGTGGCCGGGTGCTGGCGATCAAGGGATCATCGGCGGAGGCTGAGTTGGCGAAAGCGCGTCCTGCCCTGGCTCGGCTCGGAGTCACCGATGCGAAAGTAGTCCGGGCAGGTAGCCCTAGTGGTGCTGCCACTGCCACAGTGGTGACGTTCACCGCTCCTGAGCACCGCGGCACAGCGGGCAGCGGACTCCGGGGCGTCAGCCACGCTGCGGGCCGTGGCCCGGGTCGCCGGGACGTTACCGGGAATCCCGCGGTTCCGGCTGGCAGCCGTAAGCGCCCGAACAGCAGACGCGGCGGCGGGTAGCCAAGCAGGCTTACCCGTGATCCGCTGGGGGACGTGCACGATGCGGATCACCGGTGCGGCGGCGTGCGCCGGGCGTGACGGGGCTGGATGGGAGAAGCGGCGAATGACGAATTCGGCAGCGGGGCTGGGCTGGCCGCAGGAGCCCTCCGCAGGCCCTGAGCTGTCGAGCAGCACGGAAGCGCCAGCGGCGGGTACGCCGCCGGGTGCGAGGCCGGCGGCCGGTGGTGCCGGGCCAATTCTTGAGCCGTTTTCCGGAAAAGTAGATTTGAGTCCGGCAGCGACGGCTTTGCCCGGTCGTTATGCGCGGCGAGCGGCGCGGATGGGCCTCGGGTGGCCTAGCGGCACCTCAGAGGCCACCGCGCTCGCCGAGACTCGGGATGCTGGTGACCGTGCTGGCGAAGTTGGCCTAGGCTCTGGGTCCGCGGCCGTAACCGGCTGGAATACAGGAGAGCGGCGTCCGGCACGAGAGCGTGCGCTGGCGGGGGTTTCACGTGAAACTGAGCCAGCGGATGCCCAACGGGCGGAACATGCTCAATGCGAGCGGTCGGTGGCTGCGGGCGAGCGAACAGGCGAGAGCGAGGACGAGGTGTCTATTCACGAGGCGTCGGCCGACACGCCGATCGCTCGGGCTGCTCAGGCAGCGGTCGTAGCGCGGTCGGGCGGTGACATCTGGCCGAGGCCGCCCGCATGCAGGATCATCACGATCGCCAACCAGAAGGGCGGCGTCGGCAAGACGACTACCGCCGTGAATCTGGCTGCGAGCCTGGCCATGCATGGCGGGCGCGTACTGGTGATCGACCTCGACCCGCAGGGCAACGCTTCGACGGCGCTGGACGTCGACCACCACTCCGGCATCCCATCGGTCTACAACGTGCTCGTCGAGGGCCAGCCGCTGAGCGCGGTGGTCCGCCCGGTGACTGGCTTCCAGCATCTGTACTGCGCGCCGGCCGCCATCGACCTTGCGGGGGCGGAGATCGAGCTTGTGCCCATGGTGGCACGAGAGTCCAGACTGGCTCGGGCACTGGCTTCCTACGACGCGGCCGGCCTGGACTACATCCTCATCGACTGCCCGCCATCGCTCGGGCTGCTGACGGTCAATGCGCTCGTCGCTGCTCCCGAGGTACTGATCCCGATCCAGTGCGAGTACTACGCGCTGGAGGGGCTCGAGCAGTTGCTGCGAACGGTCGAGCTCGTGCGTAGTCACCTGAACCCATCGCTGTCGGTCACGACGATCCTGCTGACCATGTATGACGCCCGCACGAGGCTGGCATCGCAGGTGGCGGACGAGGTGAGGGAGCATTTCGGTGCGGTAGTGCTGGGTGCGGTCGTTCCGCGGAGTGTCCGAGTTTCGGAAGCTCCGAGCTACGGCCAGTCCGTGATGACCTACGATCCCGGCTCGACCGGGGCGCTGGCCTATCTGGAGGCGGCGAAGGAACTGGCGTGGCGGAACGTCCAGCAGCCAGCCAGCTAGGCCAGATGTCTCGGCTGGCAGTGTCTCGGCTGGCAGTGGCCTTCAGTGCGACGGGGTGGCTGCGCGGCTGACTAGTAGCTGCGCCGCGAACCCCGTCAGTGGCGAAACGCTCAGCTATGCGGCGTGGCCGGGCGGTGGGTGGCTGTGCAGTGTCTTGGTGCCGTCGGGGCTGACGGCGGTGGTGGTGGCGTCGGGGTGGAGGGTGAGGGTCCAGCCCCATCGGTGGATGGCGATGAGGTGGTGGAATCTGCACAAAAGTACCAGGTTGGTGAGGGCGTGGCGGCCGCCGTCTTTGCGGTGGATGATGTGGTGGACTTCGCAGCCGGCGGCGGGCAGGTCGCAGCCGGGGAACCGGCAGTGCTGGTCCCGGCGGCGGACGGCGCGGCGGAGGTGGACGGGGATGGTGTCGGTGGCCTCGGCGATGTCGAGGGGGAGGCTGGCGGGGGCGGCGGGGATGCCGGTTGCCCTGCGGCGCAGCCAGGCGGCCCGGCCGGCCGGGCCGGACA
>JAJYUU010000178.1 GCA_021792405.1 Actinomycetes bacterium | reverse complement strand
CATCAGCCGACCCGGCAGGCCGGGTTCGAAGCCGGTGGCTAAGCACACCCTGGCAGTAAGTAAAGGAGTCCCGCAATGGCCATGACAGAAACCAAGATCGTTAAGCGGAGCGGCGCGTTCCGGCCAGCCCATCGCGCGGTCTCACCCCAGCCCGCGCAACAGGCCGATGCCGACGCTGACTCCAACGCCGCCAAACCGCAATATGCTGACCCGCCAGGCGAGCGCCTTACCTACTCCGTAGCCGAGGCCGCCTTCATCACCGGACTGTCCCGCGACCTGCTCTACGACCAGATGCGAGCAGGCAACCTGGCGTACCTAAAAGTCGGCCGCCGCCGCCTCATCACCCGCCAGAACCTCGAAGCCTTCCTAGCCAGCCCGGCGTCGTGAGGTTCGCGATTGGCGCCGAATAGCCCGGAGCTTCGCCGGGACTTCCGTGCATGAGGACAGCCGGGTTGCGGCAACAGGACGTTTGACGGTTCGGCACGGCGAGACGCCAGGTCCGCCCGATGACGCCAGCTGGACCAGCGAGAGTGCCTTCCACTGCTCATCTCGCCACTGGAGAGCCGACCGACCGGCGATAATGACGTCGCCTGGCTTGCCTCTCCTTGCTGCCTTGGCGGTGGCCAGCAACTCGGCTGTATTCAGCAAACCTTGCTTCTACATAGGCAAGGCTTGCATGATGAGGTAAACTTGCCGACAAGGAGCAAGGAGGCAAGGTGCCTGCAGGGCAAATGGGTGAAAGGGAGCTACTTGATGCTGCCGTTGACGCCCTCGCCCGCCGCCTTCCCGCAAACTGGGCGGTGGAGAAGCAGGCGTCCGCGGCAGATTCCGATGCCGCCGACCTGGTCATCAAGGCGCCCGGCGGCCAGACCCTCCTCCTCGTCGAGGTCAAGACCGACGTCTCGCCTCGGGACGTCGAGGCGCTGATGGGCGGGCCCTGGCGGCGCTGGAGACGGCAGATGGGTAACCAGCCGATCCTTCTCGTCGCCCCCTACATCGGCCCCCGAGCCCGGGAGCTGCTCGTCGAGGAGAACCTCAGCTACCTCGACCTGACCGGTAACACGCGCATCAGCCTCGACTACCCAGGGATCTTCATCGAGACCCAAGGCGCGAGCCAGAACCCCCGCTCTACCAAGCCGCGCGCCGCCATCCGGGGGGCCAAGGCAGGCGCGGTCGTCCGGGTCCTTGTCGACGCCGCGCCGCCGTATACCGGCGCCGAGATCGCCAGGGCGGCCAACGTTAATGAGGGGTACCTGTCCCGGATCCTCGACACCCTGGTCGACGAGGGACTCATCCATCGCGAGCGGTCAGGGCCAGTGACGCAAGTCGACTGGCCGGCGTTGCTTCGGCGGCGATCCCAGGCGCTCGACCTGTTCCGTCCGACTGGGACGTATCGCTACGTCGCCCGCCAGGGCACCTCTGTGCTGCTCGAACGGCTACGTGGCCGGTCGGCCTACGATCGGTGGCTGCCGACCGTCACCGGCTCCTTCGCCGCCGCCAGACTGGCGCCGGTCGCCGCCCCAACTCTCCTCGTCCTTTACACGATGAACCCGCGCGAACTCGCGTCGGAGATGGACCTCTTGCCGGCCGAGGCCGGTGCCGACACCGTCCTCATCCGGCCCGACAACAACAGCGCCTTCGGGGGAGCGCAGAGGGATGGCGGGATTGCCTGGGCAGCTCCGAGCCAGATCGCCATCGACTGCCTGGGCGGATCTGGTCGGATGCCGTCCGAGGGGGAAGCGCTCATCGCCTGGATGAGAGAGAACGAGGGCCGCTGGCGGTACCAGTCGATCCGGGAACTGCTCGCCGATACTTCTGACGATGAGGAGTGGCCTACATGACTGACTTCGCCCCTGAGGTCGTCGCCGCCCGGACGGTGTTACTCGACGCGCTAGAGGCACTCGGTTCTCAAGGCCAAGCGATCATTGTCGTTGGCGCGCAGGCGGTTTACCTGCGCACAGGGGACGGCGGCATCAAAGGATACGCCCCGTACACGACCGACGCCGACCTGGCTCTGGCGCCGTCGCTGCTCGCCGACGAGCCCCACATCGAAAAGCTCATGCAAGATGCCGATTTCCATCAGAAGGGCGACCCCGGCATCTGGTGGAAGACCGTCAATATCAAAGGCACCCTGACGGACGTCGAGGTCGACATCATGGTCCCGGAGCGGTTCGCTCCGGCTGGTGGCAGACGCAGCGTCCGACTTCCGCCTCACGACAAGATGATCGCCCGCAGGGCGATCGGGCTAGAAGGTTCGATCCTCGACCACGACGTCATTGAGGTCGGCGCTTTGGAAGGCACAGACTCCCGCCGATGTAACGTCCGTGTGGCGGGGCCGGCAGCGCTTGTAGTCGCTAAGGTTTACAAGCTCCGTGACCGGCTTGCCGAGGGCAAAGGCGACCGCATCGCCGACAAGGATGCCGCCGACGTGTACAGGCTTATGCTCGCCGTCCCTATGCGCGAGTTCGTCCGCCGACAGCGCCCGCTCTTGGACGACGAGACAGCAGGTCCCGTGTGCCGCGAGGCGGTCAAGTTGATGGCGGAGCTCTTCGGTGCACGCGGCGCAATCGGCGTTGCCATGGCAAGCGAGGCACTTCGCGTCGCCGTACCGCCTGAGCGGATAGCCGACGTGTGCACCGGTTTCATCCGTGAGCTGCGAGAGGAGCTGGCCGGCGGCTGACGGCGGCCCGATCCGTCAGACGCTGAACACACGCAGCCGACGGAACCGAAGATTCTCGCTGAACACCGACCGAGAGTCTAAGCAGGAGCCCGAGTCAGGCGTAGTGACGAGACCAGCGTCGCCAATCGTTCTGCCCATCTCCTTCCCCGCGACAGGTGCTCCCGGCTTCGGTCTGAGAAGGTGCCGACGCCAGCATCTCGGCGGCCCGTCAGCACCGCCGTAGCCACGGCGTGGAGCCTCGGACCGGTCCGCGTTTGCAGTGCGATGAGCTGCAAGGATCGCGATCGCGCGGACGCCAACCGAGGCCGACAACGGACTGCATGGTGCGCGGGGTCAGCCGTGCCCACGCGGCGGCGTGCCCGGCGGTGGGGAACACCGAGGTGTCGGTGCCGAGTTCGGCGATGATGACCTGGGCGTTGCGGGTGCCGACCCGGTGATCTCATCGAGCCGGTCCACCAGCCCTGGCACGGGCTTGCCATCGCGGGCGCAGCCGGGTGCGTGCCCGCCGCCGACCAGCCCGCAGGCGGTGCAGGCCGGCGCCACGCCTGAGATGGAGGCCAGCTGCTGCTCAATCGCGGCGTCCAGGCGGGTGATCTGGCCGCTGAGGGCCCCGATCAGGCGCAGGTGCGTGCTGATCTCGAAGGCGTGCACGTCGCGGAACCGGCCGGTGGGCGCGGCGGGGAGCGCGGCGGGGCCGCGTTCTCCGTCGACCAGGGCGCCGGGAACCGTCGCCCGATGATCCCGAACAGGTCAGAGATCACCACCGAGATCTTCAGCAGCGTCCTCGAGGATCTTTTCGACCCGGTCCTGGTGGCGGACCTGGTCTTGGGCCAGCCGGGACCTGGTCCGGGTCAGCGACCGCAGATCCCCGATGCCCTGCGGTGGCACGAACGAGCGGCCCAGCATCCCCCGCTCGTTCAGCTTGCACAGCCACACGCAGTCTTCCCGGTCGCTTCTGCCCCGGCCGGGCAGGCGCCGGCCGGCGCACGGGCAGCACACCCGCGCACGCCGACCCGTGACCGCCCGCACCAAGCGCTCAACACCAGGTTTCGAGGGCACCTCACGCCGCAAGGCCCTTTGACTAAATTGTCCTAAGTCAGGCCGCGAACTGTGTGCGGCAAGATCATAAATGGAATCGGTCGGATCTTCGGCCGCGAGCACTGCGCCTCGACAGCCGCCGCATTCACCGGAATCACCGCGCGCTCACGCGCGCTAGCGTGCCAGCAGCCCGGCGACAAAGACCCTGAGGAGGACCGTGGGACCTTTGGCCACTTAGCTTGCCAGCCGGGTCACGGTTATACGGCGCCATAAATTCAAGATCACCAGCGGCGGCCGGCGACATCCGGCTGCCATGCGACCCTGCCTCATGACTGATCCGGGCTGGGCCCTTGGTGACGCTGAGTGCGGCCGGAATCTGGCCACTCATGCTGACAACACCATGCCGCTGTGGCAGAACTCCTTAAACTGATTGCCGTTGTCGGCGCATAGTCCAGACAACGTTTGGTCTAGCTTCAGGATGTCAGTCGTATTCCACCGGCACCGTGATCGTAGGATCGTCGTTTCCTGTCATCAAGGCACTCCCGCTTCGCTGAGCTAGCTCAAGTGACTTCGCATAGAGCACCGCGTGTCGGTAGGAAAGTCTCCGTACCGCCTCTTGGTATCGTGTACGACGCTCTTGTGGGTCCATGTTTCCTTCATAAGTCTCGATGGTCTTCAGCTGCTGAGCCAACGTTGCAACGCTCTGACCATATAGGTCAAGCTCCATGCGCAAACCTGCCAGCGAGGACCGAAGTAGCTGCTCACTGCTCGACTTAATGGCGGCGCCTCGGTCCATCATCGCGTCCATCGCGTGGCGTGCTTTCTGCCAATCTTCGGAATTAAGAAGGTCCGGCCACTCGAGTACGCCAGTGACGTCGAAGATGTGTCGGCTGACGATCATAAGGGCTAGTCGAGCCGCCGAAAGCGCTTCAATCTCCGAGCTTTGCAATACTGATAGGCGCGACTGCCGCAGGTCGATCCGAGGCTTAACGAATACGGTGTAGGCGAGAGTGCCGACACTGACTGCCAATGCTAATGACGAAATTGCAATCGTAAGAACATCTTTGAGCTGCAAATTACATCTCCGTTCCCGGCTAGTGTAGTGAGGTCGCCGCGCAGCTGTGGATGGCCGGAGGACGGCGGCTAGTGCGGTGCGTCGCCGAAGATCCGGTCCATGACCGCGGCGCCAGTGCTAATGACGGGCCGCAACTCGCGCCGGTAGATTGTCTCCGTTGTACGAGTGTTGGAGTGTCCAGCCAGGCGCGCGATCTCCTCCACCGGTACTCCTCCCACGGACATGAGGGATACGAATGTGTGGCGAAGTTCCCGGGGACTCCAGCTTCCTTCGATGCCGGCATCCTTGATGACCTGACGGAAAGTGCGCCGCACGTTGTGCGCGTCGAGCGGCGTGCCGGCATTCGAGGTGAACACCAGTCCGTGATCTTGCCATAGCGTTCCGGCCTTGAGGCGTTCTTCGGCCTGTCTAGCTTTGTGAGCCTTCAATGCCGTGACGGCCGACTGCGGAAGTTGCAGCGTCCGCCGCGACTTCTCGGTCTTGACGTCCCCGTGAGCGCGGACCGAGCGCCACACCGCTACGTGCGGCGGCACCGGCGGCACTGCGTCAGGCGAGCCGTCGAGATCCACGTGATCCCAGCGCAGCGCGCGTGCCTCCTCAGTCCGGCAGCCGGTCATCAGGCACAGCACGATGTACGCGTGCAGGCGCGAGTTCTCGGCGGCCTTCATCACCGCCTGCGCTTGGGCCAGCGTCAGCGACTTCGACGGTCTGCCTTCCTGGCCCTTCGGGGGCCGGATGAGCGCGCCGACGTTCCGGCCGACCAGGTCGCGAGCCTCGGCGTAGCGGATGGCACGCACCAGGCTGTTGTGCGCGTCCTGCACGGTCCGCGTCGCTCGCGTCGTTGCGAACTCGTCAAGAGCGTGGCGGACGTCGGCGGCCGTCAGCTTCCTGAGCTTCACCGCGCCGATCAGGTCGGCCAACGGTGTTATTACCTCGCGGCGCGTGCTGATCGTCTTAGGTGACCGGTCGGCGAGCCCGAACGCCAGCCAGTCGTCGACGGCTTGCCGCACGGTGTAGTGCGGATCTGTGTGCAGGCCGTTGTCCAGTTCCTTGCGCAGTTCGCGCAGCTTGCCGCGCACCTCGACCTTGGTCCGCCCGGAAACCTTTCGGCGGATCCTCCGCTTGCCGTCCGCGCTCCAGCCGAGCGAGACGGCGCCGATGAAGCGCTGCTTAGCCTCGTCGAAGTAGATCGAGTCCTCGCCATGACCGCGTCGATCGCTCATACATCGAGCGTAACGCGATGGCTCCCCGTTTGGCTCCCCGATCAAATGCAGGCTGTGGATAAGAAGCTCGACAAGGCATTGACCTGGTGTTTCAGGGTGGAGCTGAGGGGATTTGAACCCCTGACCCCCTCGATGCGAACGAGGTGCGCTACCGGACTGCGCTACAGCCCCTGGAACGCCAGTCAGCGTAGCAAATACGGGGCACTCCTCGCGCTGGGCAATGCCTACTGCGGCAAGATACCGAGTCTGCGGTCGGCTGGCATCGCAGCCCTTAACGTCGCGGTGGCCGCGCGGCTAATGACCGACCTGTCGGCCGGCGGGTCGAGCCGGAATCCAGGGTCAGTCGCCGACGGCTCGAACGGCCGCGTCCGCGTACTGGTCGTAGAGCATGTCGCCCACTCGGCCGGAGATGTCGATGATCTCCGCTGAGGCCTCATCAACCTGCGCCTGCGCGGCGCGTGCCTGCGCGGCGCGAGCCTGGTACATCTGCTCACGGTCGGCCCAGGCTTGCCACTCGGCCGCGCGCCAGTAAGCCAGCTCGGCGTCTGCTACCGCGGCCTCGCGGAGCAGGAGGAGGTACATGCCCAGCATCGCCGCTGGCGGTATGCAGATCCACCACGCAGTGAGTTTCAGCAGCGTGCAGGTCACAGCCGCGGCTGCGAGCAATACGAGCATCGTCAGGAACCGGCGTCTGGCTTGCAGGACCCGCGACCGCGACGACGGCGGTGCGTCTGCAAGCTCGCGCTGCGCGGGCTCAGGCCCATAGGCAGCCTCGTCCGGATAGGCCGCCGCGTCCTCGTAGCCTAGGTCCTCCGGCGACCCAGCGCTGGCGGGATCCGCGTCGTAGGCCGACGCCTCGTCCTGCATCCCGTAGCCGAACTCTTCATAGTCGGCCGAGCCGGTCAGCTCATCTGCCTCGTATCCGGGCTGCGGTGCGGCATGCTGGCGCCGCAGCCAGCGAGGTACCAGCACAAACACCCAGATGACCACCATCGCAAGGAAGAGAAAGGCGCTGTTCACCTGCGCACCGCCTGAGGACCTACCGGCGCGACGGCGCGCTCGGCACAACGTAGCGAATCGGCTGTGGCCACGTCACGCACCGTAAGGGCCAGCGCCCGAGATGACGAGCATTCGGCCCGGTGTGTCGCGAGATCGGTACCTCCGCGGTCGAAGAAGGCCGGTTTTCCGTGAAATACGGACAACCGGGGGAACGGGGTTTGCCGCGATCTGACTTAGCCCGGGATCCGGTTACTGCGCGACAAGCTTCCGATGACAACGCAGGCGTGCACCGGCTGGCGCACAATCGGCCGGCCTGGGCAAGGCCTAGCCAGTGCGCAGCCGGCTGTCCATCACCGTGCTGCGCCAGCGGGGCAGAAGGCCGCCCGGCACGTCCTCGACCGTCAGCGCATAGCAAATGTGGTCGTGCCAGGCGCCGTCGATGTGGAGGCACTGGCGCCGCAGGCCTTCTTCGCGGAAGCCGAGCTTCTCCACCACGCGCCGGCTGGCCGCGTTCTCGGGCCTGATCGTGGCCTCGACGCGATGCAGCCCCACGGCGAAGAAGCACTGGTCCAGGGCCAGCGCGAGTGCGGTCGGGATCACGCCACGGCCGGCGAACGCCTCGTCGATCCAGTAGCCGACCTGTGCCGAGCGCGCCGATCCCCAGACGATGCTGCCGATCGTGAGCTGACCGGCGAAATGCCCGTCATACGTCACTACCCAGGGCAGCGCAAGGCCCTGGCGCGCTTCCCGCCGCATGGTCCTGGCCATGGCTACGTAAGGGCCGAGGCTGGACCGGTAGAGCGGAGTCTCCGGGTTCGTGGGCTCCCAGGGCCGCAGCCAGGAGGCGTTGCGCACCCTGGCGTCGCGCCAGATCGAAGCGTCCTTGACCCTGATCGGGCGAAGGCTGACCGGCGCGTCGAGCAGTGCTGGCTCGGTCAGCGTTACCCATCCGCGTGCGCGTGCCACGAATCCATCATGGCGTGAGCGCCGCATGGTCCGCTATCGGGTCGCGCGACGAAACCAGCCGAATACTTAACGTGCCTGGTCGGCCGCCAGCCGCCAGCCGCGAGCCGCGAGCCGCTAGCCGGAGTTGGTCGGCGGGCGCGGGTGATCCCCGCCGCGGATCTGGTCGACGGCGTGCCCGATCAGGCCCGAGAGCACGGCCATGCCGTCCCTGACCCCGCCGGTCGAGCCGGGCAAGTTCACGATCAGGGTGGCGCTCGCGACCCCGGCGACGCCCCGAGAGAGCGCCGCGGCCGGTACGCCCGCCACGACCCCCGCGGCGCGGATCGTCTCGGCGATGCCGGGGATCTCCCGGTCCAGCACTAGCCGCGTCATCTCCGGAGTCTCGTCGCCTGGGGTCAGGCCCGTCCCGCCGGTCGTCACGACCACGTCGTAACCGGCATTGACCGCATCGCGCAGGGCCGTCGCCACGGTCGCCCCGTCGGGGATCACCACCGGGCCGTCGACCTCGCAGCCCGCCGCGCGCAGCAGGTCCGCCAGCACCGGCCCGGACCGGTCTTCGTACACGCCCGCCGCCGCCCGGTTCGAGATCGTCACCGCCAGTGCCCTGATCATGGCCGTCGCCACCGTCCGGTCTTGCCGCCGGTCTTCTCCTCGACGCGGACGTCGGTGATCACGGCGGCCGGGTCCACGGCCTTGATCATGTCAATCAGCGCCAGGGCCGCAACGGTGACGGCCGTCAGCGCCTCCATCTCGACGCCGGTCCGGTCCGCGGTCCGCGCGGTGCAACTGATCAGCACGCCGTGGTCGGCGACCTGAAGATCGACCGACACCGCGTGCAGGCCGATCGGGTGGCAGAGCGGGATCAGGTCCGGTGCCCGCTTTGCCCCCTGTATCCCGGCGATCCTGGCGACGGCGAGGGCATCGCCCTTCGGCACGTTACCGCCGCGCAGCGCGGCGATTGCCGCTGCCGACAGCAGCACCGTCCCGGTCGCGGTCGCCGACCGCGACGTCACGCCCTTGCCGGAGACGTCGACCATCCGGGCCTGACCGGCCGCGTCCAGATGGGTCATGACGGGCCTGGTCGCATCGGGCCCGGTCGCATCGGGCCCGGTCGCATCGGGCCTGGGTGCATCGGGTCCGGGTGGCTGCACCATGTTCACGGCAGCTCCAGCACGTCGACAGTCTCGCCGCCAGCCAGCGAGGTGACCTGCTCCGGGACGATGATCAGCGCGTTGGCCCTGGCCAGTGAGG